>CALRNP020000104.1:0-18642 GCA_943369575.1 Azorhizobium sp. AG788
CTCGGCCAACCAGCCGCGCCCGCCCGCCCCCGCCGGTGCCCCGGCGGCGCCGGCGGCGGTGGCCGCCGCGCCCCGCAGCCCGTTGCAGAATCCGGCGCCGGCCCCCGCCCAGGGCAATCTCGACCGCGCGGCCATGACCACGGTCAACAAGCTCACCAGCTATTGGAATTCGGTGCAGACCCTGGTCGGCACCTTCGTGCAGATCGATTCCGACGGCAGCCGCAAGACCGGCGATTTCTACATGCAGAAGCCCGGCCGGGTGCGGTTCGAATATAATGCCCCGGCCACCATCGAACTGGTGTCCAACGGCCAGTCGGTGGTGGTGCGCGACCGCCGCCTGAACACCCAGGACGTCACCCCGCTGGCCCAGACGCCTTTGCGCTTCCTGCTCGCCGACAAGATCGAGCTGGTGCAGAACCCCAATGTGCTCGGGGTCTATGAGGACAATGTCTATGTCTCGGTGGTGATGCAGGAACAGGTGCCGATGATGGGCACCTACCGGCTGCTGCTGCTGTTCGACGCCAAGGACTACCAGTTGCGGCAGTGGATCGTGACCGACCCGCAGGGCTACGACACCTCGGTGGCGATCTCGAACCTCAACTACACCACCCGCCCCGACCCCAAGCTGTTCAACATCAATTTCGAGCGCATGCTGCAGTAGGGCGCGGGCTGGACGCCCTTGCCCTCTGGCGTGGGGAAAGGCTAGGTCAGGCTTCCTTCCTCCCGCCCCGGACGCTGCCTTGTCCCTCACCGTCTGCACCTGGAACATCAATTCCGTCCGCATCCGCCTCGATCTGGTCAAGGCCGCGGTGGAGGAACTCAAGCCGGACGTCCTGTGTCTCCAGGAGACCAAGTGCCAGGACGACCAATTCCCCCTCGCCGCCATCCGCGATCTGGGCTTCCCCCATATCGCCCTGAACGGCCAGAAGGGCTGGCATGGGGTGGCCACCTTCTCCAAGCGGCCGTTCGAGTCCATCGAGAAGCAGGAATTCTGCGCCAAGGGCGATGCCCGGCATATCGCCGTGACCCTGGGCGCGGGCGGGGGGCTCAGCGCGCCGGTGAGCATCCATAATTTCTACGTGCCGGCGGGCGGCGACGAGCCGGACCCGGAGATCAATCCCAAGTTCGCCCACAAGCTCGCCTTCCTCGAAGAAGCCATCGCCTGGGAACGCCTCACCGAGGCCGGTCGCCCGGCGGGGGGCCATGCCATCCTGGTGGGCGACCTCAACATCGCGCCGCTGGAAACCGACGTGTGGAACCACAAGCAATTGCTGTCCGTGGTCAGCCACACGCCGGTGGAGGTGGCGCTGATGCAGCGCTTCCAGGCGGCCGGCCCCTGGGTGGACGTGATGCGCAATTTCGTACCGCCCACGGACAAGCTGTTCACCTGGTGGAGCTATCGCTCGCCCAATTACACCGTCAATGATCGCGGCCGGCGGCTGGACCATGTGTGGACCAGCCAGGGCCTGGCCCCCAAGGCCAGCGCCATGACCGTGCTCAAGCACGCGCGCTCGTGGGACAAGCCCTCCGACCATGTGCCGGTGGCGGTGACCTTCGACATCTGACGGTCGCCGCCGCTCAGGCGGTCTCGGCGGGCACGCGCCAGAAGGCTTGCGCCGGCTCCGGCAGGGTTGCCAGGACCTGGTCCAGCGCGGCTTCGTCCACGGCCCGGCGCAGCGCCTTCGCCACGTCGGCGATGCAAGTGTCCGGCGCGAAATTGTGGTGGATGCGCAGGCCCTGGGCGTCCTTGGTCATGACGTCGCGATCCGCGAACGGCAGCGGCGGGGTGTCCGTGTCCCAGTCGGCGACGAAGATCGCCCGCAGCACCGGCGGCAGCACATTGGCGAAGCGGATCGCATCGCGCACCGCGAGGCGGGCGCGGAAGGCGCGCAGCACCCCTTCCACCATGGTGTAGGTCTGGTGGCGAGTGGTGAGGCCGGAGGTGTCGCAGGCATCGGCCAGGAAGCGCTCGAACGCCTCTGTGGCGTGCTGGATGGCCATGGGGATGGGCATGACGCGATGATCCTGTGGGCGTTACGGCGTTCCGCTCGCGATACCCGACCCCCGCACGCCTGCCAAGATGAGGGCAGGGAGGGGCCATTACCGAACTTGGGCGCCGTGCGTCGCCGAGGGCTGCCCAATCAGGCGCCTCATCTCAAGAGTCGATCCTGGACCGGACTTCACGTTCCAGGCGCTCGAGCGTTGTCAGAACATCGGTGCGGCCATTATCGATCAAAATGTCGCTAAAGGTTTGCGCACCGTAACCTTGGTCAATCATGGTTCGGATGCGATCGCGTTCGCTGGCGCTGAATGTTCTGCCTCGACCTTCATGGGTAAGTGCTGCGTAAGACCCTTGGAGGCCCACAAACGTCGTATGCGCGCCGATCGCCTCAAACTGTCTTCGAAAATAAATCCAGTTGATGCAGGTCAGTGGATAAGCGACGACGACAACGCTTTGGTACTTCAGCGTTTCCGAGCCCGCCTGAACGATCGACCGACTGGTATGCAGGATCGAGCAGTACCAGGGACGGCTGGAATCCGAGAACGTATCGCCCTCAATGAATGCGCCTGACAGGCGCTCTGCCAGGGCCCGCCCCAGTGTCGTTTTGCCGACGCCGACGGGACCGCTCAGGAAGATCGCGTGCTTCGCCATGACGACAGATCGCTCGGTGCCAATGGAGCGCGTTTCCTACCGCCGCCGCACCGGCCGGATCGGGGTTTCCAGGCGGTCGCGCACGGTGTCGAGGGAGCGCAGCAGGCCGGTGACCCGCTCGGCCAGCAGCGCGCGCATCTGCACGGCGGCTTCCGGAAAGCCCTCCAGCACCCGCAGGAAGGTGGTGCGGGGAATGCGCATCACGCTGGAGGCATCCAGCGCCACGGCGGTGGCCGGGCGGGGGCGGTCGAGGATCAGGGCCATTTCGCCGATCAGGGTGCCGGGGCGGGCCTCGCAGGCATCGCGGCGCTTGCCGGCCCGTTCGGAAAACACCTCCAGCCGCCCGCTCATCACCACATAGCCGCAGTCCGCCGCCTCGCCGCTGCGGAACAGCACCGCGCCGGCGGCCAGGGGGCGCTGCTCGGCGCTGATGGCCAGGGTGCGCAAGGCCTCGGGCGGGAGCACGCGGAACGTGGGCACGCCCTGGAGCAGCACGACATCCTGGTCGAGACTCACGCGCGGCTCCTGGGGGTGGCGGGTGGGGTCACGGGACGAGCTTGTAGCCCCCGGACTGGGTGGCGAGCAGGGTGGGGTTCGAGGGGTCGGGCTCGATCTTCTGTCGCAGCCGGTAGATGTGGGTTTCCAGCGTGTGGGTGGTCACGCCGGAATTGTAGCCCCACACTTCCTGCAGCAGGGTCTCGCGCGCCACTGGGCTTTTGCCGGCGCGGTAGAGATAGCGCAGGATCGCCGTTTCCTTCTCGGTGAGGCGGATCTTGGAGCCGCGATCGGTCAGCAGCATCTTGGCGCCGGGGCGGAAGCTGTACGGGCCGATGGCGAATACCGCATCCTCGCTGGCCTCGTGGCTGCGCATCTGGGCGCGCAGGCGGGCGAGCAGCACCGCGAAGCGGAACGGCTTGATAATGTAGTCATTGGCGCCCGCTTCCAGGCCCATGATGGTGTCGCTGTCGGTGTCATGCCCGGTCAGCATGATGATCGGGGCCTTGAAGCCGTTCTTGCGCATCTGGCGCACGGCGTCGCGCCCGTCCATGTCGGGCAGGCCCACGTCCATGATCACCAGGTCCACGGCGCCGTTCTTGGCAGCATCCATGGCCGCCTGGGCGCAGTCGGCCGGAATGGCCTCGAACTCGTCCTGGAGCGCGAGCTGCTCAATCAGCGCTTCGCGCAGTTCCGGGTCGTCCTCGACCACCAGAATCTTCCACGCATTCGCCATGCAAACCTCCGTTACCCTGTTCGCCCTTGCGGGGCTTGCGGGCACGCGAATCGCGCAAGTACATCACGCTCGGGGATTCGCGCAAATTTGCCCAGAGAAACTGAGCGCTAGGGGTATTATATTACGTGATGACGACGCAACTTCCTGTGGGGATCGCGAAACTGACCGTCCGCCGACTGCCGGGCCACCGCCATCGCGGGGTTCTGACAGCGGGCGGCATGGCCATTCCCGTGGCGCTGGGGCGCTCCGGCATCGGCTTCGACAAGCGCGAAGGCGACGGGCGCACCCCGGCGGGGATGTGGCGCATCCTGCGGGTGCTGTATCGGGGGGACCTGAGGCCCCGTCCGGCCACCCGGCTGCCCGCCGCCCCCATCAGCGTCGATGACGGCTGGTGCGACGACCCGGACGACCGGCGTTACAATTGCCCGGTGACCTTGCCGTTCGCGCCCTCCCATGAGCGGCTGAGGCGGGATGATAGGCTTTACGACCTCCTGCTGGTGCTCGACCACAACACCCGCCCCCGGGTGCGGCGACGGGGTTCGGCGATCTTCATCCATCAGGCGCGGCCCGGTTACCTGGCCACGGAGGGATGCGTCGCGCTGGCGCCCGCCGACATGCGTCGCCTCCTTACCCGGCTGAGGCCGGGGGCGCGCATCATCATTTCGTGAGACCGCTGCGGAAGGTGGCAAGAGTCGTTCGGACGGGGGCATGCTTTTCTTTGGAGAAAGTCCAATGATATAAAAAGGTCATGCAGCCGAAGCGCGGCGCCGGCAGTCCGGCGCCCACGCCGCGGCCGGGAAAAAAAGCTGAAGGGCGGCCTGGGAGGGGCGCCTGTCCACAGACTGCGGCAGCGATCCGGGACCAGCCGGGCGCCGATCCGGCCTGCCGCCATTCAAGAGTGCCCGAAGAGTCCGTCCAGGATCCCGCCCTCGCTTTGGATGATGTCCCGCCGATGCCCATGAGAGAACCGCGCCCCGTGTCCGTGGGGCTGTTCGTCACCTGCCTGGTGGATACCATGCGCCCCAGCGTCGGCTTCGCCGCCGCCCGGCTGCTGGAGCAGGCCGGCTGCGTGGTGAACGTGCCGCGCCAGACCTGCTGCGGCCAGCCGGCCTTCAATTCCGGCGACCGGGTGACCACCCGCGCCTTGGCCGAGCAGACCATCGCCGCGTTCGAGACCTATGATTATGTGGTGGTGCCATCGGGCTCCTGCGCCGGCATGATCAAGAGCCACTATCCCGAATTGTTCGTGGGCGAGCCGGATTGGGCCGGGCGGGTCGACCGCTTCTGCGCCAAGGTGTTCGAGCTGGTATCCTTCCTCACCGATGTGCGCCGCGTCACCCATGTGAGCGCTGCCTTCCCCGGCACCGTGACCTATCACGACAGTTGCTCGGGCCTGCGGGAACTGGGCATCCAGGCGCAGCCGCGCCAATTGCTCGCCTCGGTGGAGGGTCTGACCCTGACCGAGATGGCGGACAGCGATGTGTGCTGCGGTTTCGGCGGCACCTTCTGCGTGAAATATCCCGACATCTCCAACGCTATCGTCGAGAAGAAGACCGCCAATATCGTGGCCAGCGGCGCCGACACTTTGCTGGCGGGGGATCTCGGCTGCCTGATGAACATGGCCGGCAAGCTGCACCGGGACGGGCGGGCGGTGAATGTGCGCCATGTGGCGGAAGTGCTGGCCGGGGTGGGCGACACGCCCGCCATCGGCCAGCCGCCCCGCACGGGGGAGGCCCGGTCATGAGCGTTCACATCACCTCGCCCAACTTCAAGGAGAATGCCCGCAAGGCCATGGCCGACGCGCCCTTGCAGGAGGCGCTGGCCAAAGTGGGGCCGGGCTTCATCGGCAAGCGCGCCGCCGCCGGCGCCAAGCTGCCGGAGTTCGAGGCCCTGCGCGACAGCGCCCGCGACATCAAGAACCACACCCTGGCCCATCTCGACCTCTATCTGGAGCGGTTCGAGACCAAGGCGCGGGAAGCCGGCGGCCATGTGCATTTCGCCGTCGATGCGGCGGAGGCGCGCGATATCGTGCTGCGCATCTGCCGGGATCTCGACGCCAAGACCGTGACCAAGGGCAAGAGCATGATCTCGGAAGAGATCGCGCTGAACGATTTTCTGGAAGCCAACGGCATCGAGCCGGTGGAGACGGACCTGGGCGAATATCTGATCCAGATCCGCGGCGAGGGGCCGTCCCACATCATCGCCCCGGCCATCCATCTGAATAAGTCACAGGTGGAAGCGGATTTCCGCCGGGTGCACACGCATCTGGCGCCCGAGCGCAACCTCTCCGAGCCCACCGCGCTGCTCGCTGAGGCGCGCGGAGAGCTGCGCCAGAAATTCCTGGCCGCCGACGTGGGCATCACCGGCGCCAATTTCCTGGTGGCGGAGACCGGCACCTCGATCATCGTCACCAATGAGGGCAATGGCGACCTCACCCAGACCTTGCCGAAGGCGCACATCGTGCTCGCCTCCATTGAGAAGCTGGTGCCGACCCTGGAGGATGTGAGCCAGTTGCTGCGGGTGCTGGCGCGCTCGGCCACCGGCCAAGAGATGAGCGTCTACACCACCTTCTCCACCGGCCCCCGCCGCGCCGACGACGTGGACGGGCCGGGGGACTATCATGTGGTGATCCTGGACAATGGTCGCTCCGGCATGCTGGCCGGGCAATTGCGCGAGATGCTGCGCTGCATCCGCTGCGGCGCCTGCATGAACCATTGCCCGGTCTATCATGCTGTGGGCGGGCATGCGTATGGCTGGGTCTATCCCGGCCCCATGGGCGCAGTGCTCACGCCCTCGCTAATCGGCATCGACAAGGGCCGCAACCTGCCCAACGCCTCCACCTTCTGCGGGCGGTGCGAGGAGGTGTGCCCGGTGCGCATCCCGCTGCCCAAGCTGATGCGCCATTGGCGCGAGAAGGAATTCGAGCGGCACCTGACGCCTGCCACCCAGCGCTATGGCCTGGGGGCTTGGGCGTTCCTGGCCACGCGCGGCTGGCTGTACCGGCCGGCGACCCGGCTCGCCATGGCGGCGATGAAGCTGGCCGGGCGCGGACGCGGCCGGTTTTCGTGGTTGCCGCTGGCGGGGGGCTGGACCAAGCATCGGGACTTCCCGGTGCCGGAGGGCGACACCTTCCAGGCCCAATGGGCCGCCCGCAAGGCGGCCAAGTAACTGTGTGGTCTAGCGAGCGCAGCCCTCAGGGCGGCGCACTCATGCGGGCCGATGGCTCGTCTTCTTCTGCGTGTCGGAGTTGAGTGCCCGTGACTGCCTCCCGTGATGTCGTCTTCGGTTCCATCCGCCGGGCCCTGGGGTCCACCGGCAAGGAAGCTCCCCGCCTGCAGGAAGTGGCGGACCGCATCGCCGGCCATCCGCGCGGGGTGATCCCGCAGCGGGCGCAACTGCCGCCGGCCGCGCGGCTCGATCTGTTCAAGGCCATGGTGGAGGCCGCCGCCGCCACCCTCGACCATCTGCCCGCCGCCGCCGTGCCCGATGCGGTGGCCGCCTATCTGCGCGAGCGCAACCTGCCGCCCACCATCCTGCGCGGCGGCGACGCGCGCCTCGCCCATCTGCCCTGGCACACCCAGCCCAATCTCGACGTCTGGATCGGCGCCTCCGACGGGCGGCAACTGGCCGGCCTGTCCCACGCCTTTGCCGGCATTGCCGAATCCGGGACGGTGGTGATGCTGTCCGGGCCGGACAATCCCTCGACCCTCAACCTGCTGCCGGACCATCATCTGGTGGTGGTGAACGCCGCCGATGTCACCGGCACTTATGAGGATGTGTGGACCCGCATTCGCGACCTCTACGGTCCCGGCACGCTGCCGCGCACGGTGAACTGGATCACCGGCCCCTCCCGCTCCGCCGACATCGAGCAGACCTTGCTGCTGGGCGCCCATGGCCCGCGCAGCCTGCACATCCTGCTGGTGGGTGCGGCATGAGCGCCGCCGTCGGCCCGCTGCGCAATCGCGTCGATCCGTTCGGCGACATTGCCGCCCATCCCGCCCGCGGCCTGCTGATGGGCAATCGCGGCGGGCGCATCCATGATCCGCATACCCGCACGCTCACCGGGCGGGCCTGGGTGTCGCGGCAGTGGATCTGCTGCGCGCTCACCTTCCGCGACCGCCGCCGGGCGGTGATGGGCGAGGGCTATACGGAACTGTTCTTCCTCGACGAGGTGGTGGCGTTCGCCGCCGGCCATCGGCCGTGCTTTCAGTGCCGGCGGGCAGCGGCGGAAGCGTTTTCCACCGCCTGGGCCAAGGCCGAGGGCACGCTGCCGCCGGGCGCCGGCGAGATGGATCGCCGCCTGCACGCCGAGCGCCTGCAGGGCACCCGCCGCCGCCGCCATTCGCGCGTGCTGAAGGACCTGCCGGATGGGGCGGTGTTCGCCGGCGAGGACGGGCCGGTGGCGGTGAAGGACGGCCATCTGCTGCGCTGGAGCTTCTCCGGCTGGCACGCCATGTCTGAAGGCCCGGCGCCCGGCGATACCGTGCCGGTACTGACCCCGCCGGTGGTGCTGCATGCGCTGGCGGCGGGCTATGCGCCGCTCTGGCATCCGAGCGCGGCGCTGATTTCTGCCCGCGAGTGATGCCCCCGCGCAACGCTGCCGTGGAAAAGTGCCCGCGAAGCCGGCGGGCAATGCGATGGAAAGGTGTCCTGGGCGTTGCTCATCACTGCAAATCTGGTCAGAAACGCTGAGCAATAGACGGTGACCCTATGACGTTCCGGCCCCGCATCGTGTTTTCGCGTTTGGTCCCCCTTCTCCTGGCGGCCCTGCTGCTGCCGCTGGCGTTCCAGGGCGCCGCCCAGGCGCAGACCGGGCCGCGGGTCTATCTGATGCGCGGGCTCGCCAACGTCTTCTCCACCGGCTTGGATTCGCTGTCGGACAAGATGCGGGCCAAGGGCATCGCCTCCAGCGTCTATGAATATGGCGTCTGGCAGCAATTGGCGGACGATGCGGTGGCGTGGTCCAAGGCCCATGGCAAGGCGCCGGTGGTGATCGTCGGCCACTCGCTGGGCGCCGACGCGGCGATCGAGATGGCCGAGCGCATGACGGCGCTGGGCGTGCCGCCGCGCCTGGTGGTGACCTTTGATCCGGTGGGCGTGACGCAGGTGGGCCGCTCCGGCGGGCGCTTCGTCAATTACTACCAGTCCAACAACGGCTTCGGTAAGCGCCTTTCCACCGGCCCCGGCTTCTCCGGCGTGCTGGTGAACCGCAATGAGGACGCCGCCGCCGCCCAGGGCCTCGACCATTTCAACATCGAGAAGTCCGACGCGCTGCATCGCGACGTGATCGCCATGGTGCAGGCTCTGCGCGCCCGGCCGCGCCCCAAGCCGGCCCCTGCGGTTGCCGCGCCGGGCAGCCCGACCGCCGCATCGGGCGCGCCCACCGCCGCAGAGAGCGCGCCGGCCCGGCCCGCCGCCGAGACCGTGAGCGCCACCACCCTGCCGCGCCCCGCCGGCTCCAACTGATCACCGGCTGCGAGCGGGACACGCCGCGGTCTCTATCCAGAGATCAGAGCGCGAAGGCCCGCAGCCCGGCGGCCACCGCCACCGCCGCCAACACGGCGAGGAAGTCGCTGCGGGTCAGCTTGGTCACCACGAAGGCGGCGATCAGCCCCGCCGCCATGGCCTTGTCGCCATGCACGGCGGTGGGGGCGACGATGGCGACCAGCACCGCGCCGGGCAAGGCGTCGAGGATCTTGCGCACCCGCGGCGTCAGCGGCACCAGCCGCATCAGGAAGAAGCCGGCGGTGCGGTTGAACACCGTGGCTGCCGCCATCACGCAGATGGCCAGCAGGGTCTGAGGATCCACCAGGCTAGTCATCGGCGAAGCCCCCCGCCAAGGCGCCGGTCACCGCGCCGATGACGATGAACCACCAGCCGGGCACCAGATAGGAGGCGGTCACCGACACTGCCGCCGCCACGCCCCAGCCCACCGCCTCGCGCCGGCCCTTCCAGTTGGGCACCAGCATGGCGATGAAGAAGGCGGGCACCACCAGGTCGATGGCGAAGCGCTTGGGATCGGGAATGCCGCCGCCGATCACTTGGCCCGCGACGCTGGAGAGCACCCAGAAGGCCCAGGTCACCAGCCCGGAGCCGATATAGAAGCCGGCATCGCTGCCGCCCTTAGCCCGGTAGCGCATGGAGGCGGCCCAATTGTTGTCCGCCAGCAGGAACAGCGAGGGATAGGCCTGCCAGCCCGGCAGGCCCCCCAGCCACGGCCGCATGGAGGCGGCCATGAGGAAATGGCGCATGTTGACCGTGAAGGTGAGCAGCGCCAGCGCCAGCAGGCCGGCCGGGGTCCAGGTCTGCGACCAGCCCTCCAGCGCCACCATCTGCGCGAGGCCCGCAAATACCAGCCCGCTGGACAGCGCTGCTTCCAGAGCGGTGAAGCCCTTCTGGGCGGCGGCGGCGCCAAACGCCATGCCGAATACGGCGAGGCCCGGCATCAGCGGGATCATGAGGCGGGCGCCGTGGATGATCCCGGCGCGGGTGATCTGGACGGGCGAAGGGGAGGGGTCGGTCATGACAGCCATGCGGGGAAGGTGCCCCGCTTATGCCGGACCCGCTCCCAGGCGCCAACCCGATTCCACCAATGAAACCCGCTATGCGGGCGGCTGCGGCTCGAAGAGGTGTTCCAGTCCGGCATCCCAGGGCGGCACCGAGCCGTAGAGGGCGGCGAGGTGGTCGATGAACACCCGCACCTTCTGCGGCAGGAACCGCCGCGAGGGATAGACCGCGAACACCCCCACCCGATGCGAGGCGCGATAGGCCGGCAGCACCACCTGCAAGGCGCCGCTGCTCAACTCCGGCCCCACGTCCCAGGTGGAGCGCAAGGCGATGCCGACGCCGGCCAGCACCGCCTCGCGCACCACTTCGTTGGAATTGGTGCGCAGCGGTGAATGGACGCGCTGGGTCACCGGCCCGTCCGGCCCTTGCAGGCGCCAGGGGTCCTGGCCGTGGGTGGCCAGCAGCACATGGTCGGCGAGATCCGTGAAGGCGCGGGGCATGCCCGCCTGCGCCAGATAGGCCGGCGTCGCGCACAGCACCCGGTGCACCGGCGCGAGGCGCCGGGCCACCAGGCTGGAATCGGTGAGGTCGGCGATGCGCACGGCGATGTCGAAGCCGTCGCCGACGATGTCCACGAAGGCGTCGGAGAGTTCCAGATCCACCGTCAGTTCGGGATTGGCATTGAGCAGCGGGCCGAGATGAGGGGCGATATGCAGCCGCCCGAACGAGGTCGGCGCCGACACCCGCAGCAGGCCGCGCGCCTCGGACGAGCGGCGCGCCAACTGGCTTTCGGCCTCTTCCACCGAGGCGAGGATGGCCACCACCCGGTCGTAAAAGCCTTGTCCGGCTTCGGTCAGCGTCACCTTGCGGGTGGTGCGCTGGAACAGCCGGGTGCCAAGGCGTTCCTCCAGCCGCTGCACCCGCTTGGACACCACGGGCGGGGAGAGGCCCAGTTCGCGCCCGGCGGCGGAGAGCCCGCCGGTGGTGACGATGCGGGCGAAGATTTCCAGATCGCCCAGATTGCCGATCATCGGCCGCACCTCGGGCGAGGAGCGGCGGGCGGGGGCGGTTGGATCGCGTCGGATTGTTTCCATGGCGAATTTGATTTTAGCCGCTACGGCAACAATCAGCGACAGCTTTTCGCATCGAAACGATTATAGTCCGGGTAACGAGAAACATTCTAGGGACGAACCGCCATGACGGGCCTCAGGCTGCCGGAAGCGGATGCGGGGGTGCTGGCCCGCCGGGACGAGATCATCGCCGCGCTGCGCGCCATCGTGCCGGGCGAAGGGGTGATCGCCCAGGAACATGAGATGCGTCCCTACGAATCGGACGCGCTCACCGCCTATAAGCAACTGCCCCTCGTGGTGGTGCTGCCCTCCGACACCGCCCAGGTCTCCAAGGTGCTGCGCTATTGCCACGACAACGGCATCCGCGTGGTGCCGCGCGGTGCCGGAACGTCGCTGTCCGGGGGGGCGCTGCCGCTCTCCGACGCGGTGCTGCTGGGCATGGGCAAGTTCAACCGCGTGCTCGATATCGATTTCCCCAACCGCTGCGCCGTGGTGCAGCCGGGGGTGACCAATCTCGGCATCACCAAGGCGGTGGAGCATGAGAATTTCTATTATGCCCCCGACCCCTCCTCGCAGATCGCCTGCACCATCGGCGGCAATGTGGGCGAGAATTCCGGCGGCGTGCACTGCCTGAAATACGGCCTCACCACCAACAATGTGCTGGGGGTGGAACTGGTGCTGATCTCCGGCGAGATCATCCGCCTTGGCGGCAAGCATCTGGACCCCGGCGCGCTGGATCTGCTCAGCGTCATCGTCGGCTCGGAAGGGCTGCTGGGCGTCGTCACCGAAGTCACTGTTCGCCTGCTCAAGAAGCCGGACACGGCCCGCGCCGTGCTGGTGGGCTTTCCCACCTCCGAGGATGCGGGGGAGTGCGTGGCGCGCACCATCGGCGCCGGCATCATCCCCGCCGCCATCGAAATGATGGATCGCGACGCCATCGCCGCCGCCGAGGCCTTCGTGAACGTGGGCTATCCGCTGGATGTGGAAGCCCTGCTGATCATCGAACTGGACGGCCCCGAGGCGGAATGCGTGCATCTGCTGGAGGAAGTCACCGCCATCGCGCAGGCCTGCAACGCTGCCACCTTGCGGGTCTCCACCAGCGAGGAGGAGCGGCTGGGCTTCTGGGCCGGGCGCAAGGCCGCCTTCCCGGCGGTGGGCCGCATCTCGCCGGACTATCTGTGCATGGACGGCACCATCCCGCGCAAGCAATTGCCCAAGGTGCTGGCGCGCATGCGTGAACTGTCCGAGATCCACGGCCTGAAATGCGCCAACGTCTTCCATGCGGGCGACGGCAATCTGCACCCGCTCATTCTCTATGACGCCAACAAGGGCGAGATGGACGCCGCCGAAGCCTTCGGCGCCGACATCCTGCGGCTGTGCGTGGAGGTGGGCGGCGTGCTCACCGGCGAGCATGGGGTCGGCGTGGAAAAGCGCGACCTGATGCCGGTGATGTTCAATGAGGTGGATCTGGCCCATCAGCAGCGGCTGAAATGCGCCTTCGACGACCAGGGCCTGCTGAACCCTGGCAAGGTCTTTCCCACGCTGCACCGCTGCGCCGAAATGGGCCGCATGCATGTGAGCGGCGGCCAGGTGCCGTTTCCCGATCTTCCCCGCTTCTGAGCGCCGGGTCCCATTCCATGTCCGATGTCATCACCATTGCCGACGAAGCCACGCTGGCGGAAGCCGTCACCGCCGCGCTCAGGGACAACACCACCCTGGACATCGTCGGTCGCGGCTCTAAGCGCGGCCTCGGCCGTCCCAGCCAGACCGACCGCACGCTCGACGTGTCCGGTCTCTCCGGCGTCACCCTCTATGAGCCGGAGGAACTGATCCTTTCCGCCAAGGCGGGCACGCCCATGGCCGAGATCGAGGCGCTGCTGGCCGCCCACAACCAGATGCTGGCGTTCGAGCCCATGGATTACGGCCCGCTGCTGGGCGGTGCGCCGGGGGCCGGCAGCATCGGCGGGGTGTTCGCCTGCAATCTGTCCGGCCCGCGCCGCATCAGCCACGGCGCCGCCCGCGACCATGCGCTCGGCGCCCGCGCCGTGTCGGGGCGGGGCGAGGTGTTCAAGTCCGGCGGGCGGGTGGTGAAGAATGTCACCGGCTACGACCTGCCGCGGCTGCTGGCCGGCTCCTACGGCACCCTGGGGGTGCTGAGCGAGGTCACCCTGAAGGTGCTGCCGCGCCCGGCCACCCAGGAAACCGTGATCCTGCCCGGCGTGACGCCGGAGACCGCCGCCCGCGCCATGAGCGCGGCCATGGGCTCCTCCTGCGAGATTTCCGGCGCCGCCTTCCTCCCCGCCGCGCTCGGCGCGCGCATTCCCGCGCTCGACGTGGACGGCCCGGTGGTGGTGCTGCGCCTGGAGGGGGTCGCCCCCTCGGTGCGGGCGCGCCGCGCCATGCTGATCACCGTGCTGATGCCGTTCGGCGGTGTGGAGGCGATCGACGATGAGCCATCGCTGGCCCTATGGGCAGCGATCCGCGATGTGAAGCCCTTCGCCGGCACCGGCGATCGGGCGGTCTGGCGCCTGTCCACCGCCCCCGCTGGCGGCCCGCTGCTGGCGGCGAAACTCGCTGCCGATCTGGGTGCGGAAGCCTTCTGCGATTGGGCCGGCGGCCTGATCTGGCTGCTGATGCCCGGCGAGGCCGCCCTGGGCGACCAGGTACGCGCCACCCTCGGCCCCTTCGGCGGCCACGCCACTCTGGTGCGCGGCACCTTGGCCGAGCGCATCGGCACCCCGGTGTTCCAGCCTTTGGAGAGCGCGCTTGGGGCGTTGACCGCCCGGGTCAAGCACAGCTTCGACCCCAACGGCCTGCTCAACCCCGGCCGCATGTATGCGGGGGTGTGAGATGGGCCGTGAACCGAGATTTTTCATGACCGCTCCGGAGCCGCACGCGGCGGAGGTTCGCTAGCATCATGCAGACCACATTCTCCCTGGCCCAGCTGGCTGATCCGCATGTGGCGGAGTCCGAGAAGATCCTGCGCGCCTGCGTGCATTGCGGCTTCTGTACCGCCACGTGCCCGACCTATGTGCTGCTGGGCGACGAGCTGGATAGCCCGCGCGGGCGGATCTATCTGATCAAGGACATGCTGGAGAATGACCGCCCCGCCACGCAAGAGGTGGTCAAGCATGTGGATCGCTGCCTCTCCTGCCTGTCCTGCATGACCACCTGTCCCTCCGGCGTGCATTACATGCATCTGGTGGACCATGCCCGCGCCCATATCCAAGAGACCTACCAGCGCCCGTTCTTCGACCGGCTGAACCGGGCGCTGCTCGCCGCCATCCTGCCTTATCGCGAGCGCTTCCGCTTCGCGCTGGCCGGGGCGGCGCTGGCCAAGCCGTTGGCGCCGCTCTTGGATCTGATCAAGCCGCTGCGGCCCATGGCGGCCATGCTGCGGTTGGCGCCGGGCTTTCCCAAGGGCCGCGCCGTGAGCGAGATGCCCGGCACCCATGCGGCCACCGGCCCGCGCCGCGCCCGCGTGGCGCTGCTGGGCGGCTGCGCCCAGCCGGTGCTGCGGCCGGAGATCGACGAGGCCGCCATCCGCCTGCTCAACCGCTTCCAGGTGGAGGTGGTGCGGGTGGCGAAGGAAGGCTGCTGCGGCTCGCTGGTCCACCACATGGGCCGCGAGGATCAGGCGCTCAATCAGGCCCGCGCCAATGTGGATGCCTGGACCGCCGAGATCGAGGGCCAGGGGCTGGATGCCATCCTGGTCACCGTGTCGGGCTGCGGCACCACCATCAAGGACTATGGCTATATGCTGCGCCTGGACCCCGCTTATGCTGAAAAGGCCAAGCGGGTCTCGGCGCTGGCCAAGGACATCTCCGAATATGTGGCCACCCTCGGCCTGCCCAAGGCGGAGCGGCCCATGGGCCACAGGATCGCCTATCATGCCGCCTGCTCGCTCCAGCACGGGCAGAAGATCAAGGGCCCGCCGGCGCAGCTGCTGCGCAATGCCGGGTTCGAGGTGGCGGAACCCTCCGAGAGCCACATCTGCTGCGGCTCGGCCGGCACCTACAACATGCTCCAGAGCGAGCTGGCGGTGCAGCTGCGCGACCGCAAGGTGGCCAATATCGAGAAGCTGTCGCCCAGCATCATCGCCGCCGGCAATATCGGCTGCATGACCCAGATCGGCTCCGGCACCGCTCTGCCCATCGTCCACACGGTGGAACTGCTGGATTGGGCCACCGGCGGCCCGGTGCCCGGCCCGGTGGCGGCAGCGGGGCTCCACGCGGCGGCGTGAAACAATCGGTCCGGCATTGTTGCCAGGCCGGCAAAAGTCAATTGGCCGGCCCGGGCGTTCCCCTTGGGCGCGGCCCCGTCTATCTGCGCCATGCCATCATGGCCCCGCGCCTTCAAGGCCAGGAAAACCGATGCCTCACCCGTTCGATCTCTCGGTCTATCTCGTCACCGATCCCCGCCTCACCGAAGCGCGCGGCCTGATCGAGACCGTGGCGCAGGCGGTGGCCGGGGGCGCCACCCTGGTGCAATTGCGCGATCCCGAGGCCAAGGGCCGGGCGCTGGCGGAGCAGGCCCGCGCGCTCATGGATCTGCTGGCGCCCAAGGGCATTCCGCTCATCATCAATGACCGGGTGGACGTGGCCGCCGCCGTCGGCGCCCAGGGCGTGCATCTGGGCCAGGACGACCTCGACCCCGCCGCCGCCCGCGCGCTCCTCGGGCCGCAGGCGATCATCGGCCTGTCCATCGGCACGCTGGAGGAACTCACCGCCTCCGACCTCGCCGCGGTGGATTATGTGGGCTGCGGCCCGATCAAGGCCACCGGCACCAAGGGCGATGCGGGCGCTGCCATCGGCGTCGAGGGCTTCGCCTTCCTGCGCGGCCAGATCCATCTGCCCATGGTGGCCATCGGCGGCCTCCGGTCAGAGGATGCGCCGGACCTGATCCGTGCCGGTGCCGATGGCGTGGCGGTGGTCTCGGCGCTCTGCGCCGCCCCCGATGTGTTCGCCGCCGCCTCACATTTGCGGGCCGTCATCACGGCCACTCGCACGCCTGCCGCCCACACGGAGGGCTGATCCGCCCACCTGTCTTCCCGCGTTCGCTTACTCGTTCCGTCCCCCAAAGGAGACCGACATCATGTCGACCCCCGCTCTGTCCCTTCCCGCCGGCGTTGCCGTCACCGGGCCGCTCGGCCCCCGCTATGACGAGGTGCTCACCTCCGACGCGCTCGCCTTTGTGGCCGAACTGCACCGCACCTTCGACGCCACCCGCCTTGATCTGCTCGCCAAGCGCACCGCGCGTCAGGCCCGCTTCGATGCCGGCGAACTCCCCGACTTCCTGCCCGAGACGAAGGCCATCCGCGACGCGGAGTGGACCATCGCCCCGCTGCCGGCGGATCTTCAGGACCGCCGGGTGGAGATCACCGGGCCGGTGGATCGCAAGATGATCGTCAACGCGCTGAACTCCGGCGCCAAGGTGTTCATGGCCGATTTCGAGGATGCCTCCTCGCCGCTGTGGTCGAACATGATCGACGGCCAGCTCAATCTGAAGGATCGCTGGGCCGGCAAGATCGACTTCCATGATGCCTCCAACGGCAAGGACTATAAGCTCGGCGCCACTGCCGCCGTGCTCATCATCCGCCCGCGCGGCTGGCACCTGCCGGAAGCCCATGTGACCGTGGACGGCACTGTGGTCTCCGGCGCGCTGTTCGATTTCGGCCTCTATGCCTTCCACAATGCCAAGGCGGCGCAGGCCCAGGGCTCGGGCTGCTATTTCTACATTCCCAAGACCGAGAGCCATCTGGAAGCCCGGCTGTGGAACGACGTGTTCACGCTGGCGGAAACCCGCCTCGGCCTGCCGGCCAAGTCCATCAAGGCGACGGTGCTGATCGAGACCCTGCCGGCGGTGTTCGAGATGGACGAGATCCTCTACGAACTGCGCGACCACATGGCCGGCCTCAATATCGGTCGCTGGGACTACATCTTCTCCTTCATCAAGCGCCTGGGCAAGAATGCCCGCTTCCTCACCCCCGACCGCGGCCGGATGGTGATGAGCGAGGCGTTCCTGAAGTCCTATGGCGCGCTGCTGGTGAAGACCTGCCATCGCCGCCAGGCCTTCGCCATGGGCGGCATGGCCGCGCAGATCCCGGTGAAGAACGACCCCGCCGCCAATGACGCCGCCTTCGCCAAGGTGCGCGCCGACAAGGAGCGCGAGGCCGCCTCCGGCTGCGACGGCACCTGGGTCGCCCATCCCGATCTGGTGCCGGTGGCCATGGAGGTGTTCAACCGCCTGATGCCCGCCGCCAACCAGCTCGGCACGTTGCGCGCGGACGTCCATGTGACCCGCGACGACCTGCTGCTGATGCACGAGGGCGCCCGCACCGAGGCGGGCCTGCGCGAGAACATCCGCGTCGGCGTGCAATATATCGAGGCGTGGCTGCGTGGGCGCGGCGCGGTGCCGCTGTACAACCTGATGGAAGATGCGGCCACCGCCGAGATCAGCCGCGCGCAGATCTGGCAGTGGATCCACCTTGAGGCCAAGCTGGACGATGGCCGCACTGTCACCGGCGCGCTGTTCACCAGCCTGCTGGAGGACGAAATGGCCAAGCTGCGGGAGGTCCTCACCCCCGCCGTCTACGACAAGGGCCGCTTCCCCGAAGCCATCACCCTGTTCTCGGACATGACTTTGGCCAGCAGCTTCGAGGAATTCCTCACCAACCCGGCCTACAAGCTGGTGGCGTGATCCCGGTTTCCCCCGGACGGCGTCGCCGCCGTCCGGGGGAGCGTTACAAAAATTTCATGCGGCGCGCCCTTATCGTGCCGCCTGCGCATGCGCATATGCCGGCCGTACTGTGGTGCAACCTTCCCTAACGGATGGTGCCCCTGACCCTGGACCGGAGACGCAAGATGTTGCCCGAGGAACGTGCCCTCATCGACGGCCTGTTCGACCGCATGCGCGGCGTGGAAGGCCAGCCGCGCGACGCGGAAGCAGAAGCGCTGATCGCACGCCGGCTCGGCGATGCCCCGCACGCGGTCTATACCCTCGCTCAGACCGTGCTGGTGCAGGAGCATGCGCTCCAGCAGGCGGCGGCCCGTATCCAGGAACTGGAAGAGCAGGCCAAGGCGGCCGCAGCCGCGCCTGCCCCGAGCGCCGGCAGCTTCCTCGGCAATCTCCTGGGTGGCGGACGCTCCACCTCGGTTCCGCCCGCCGGCGCGCGCCCGGCC
>CALRNP020000105.1:0-18562 GCA_943369575.1 Azorhizobium sp. AG788
GGTCACGGTGAGGCGCTGGCCGCCCCGCCCGTAGCAAGCCGGGCCCGGCTCGGCGCCGGCGCTGTGGGGACCGATGCGCAGGCGGCCACCGTCATCGACCCAAGCGATGGAGCCGCCGCCGGCCCCGATGGTGCGCATCTCGATCATCGGCAGGCGCACGGGCAGGCCGTCGACCTCGCCCTCATTGACCATGGAGACGCTGCCGTCATGAACGACGGAGACGTCGAAGCTGGTGCCGCCCATGTCAACGGCGACGAGATTGGGCTCGTCCAGTTCTGCGGACAGGCGCTTGGCGGCCGCGGCGCCGCCGCTGGGGCCGGACAGCAGCAGGCGCGCTGGCTCGCGCCCGGCCTTGGTCAGGCCGCAGACGCCGCCGTTGGATTGGACCAGATAGACCTGGGTCTGCGGTACCTCGCTGTTGAGCTTGCCGGCGAGGCGGTCGGTATAGGTCTGCACCACCGGCACCAGCAAAGCGTTGAGCACCGTGGTGGACATGCGCTCATATTCGCGCAGCTCCGGCGAGATGTCGCTGGAGAGCGAGATGGCAACGCCCGGCAGCAGCTCGCGCAGGATCTCGCCGGTGCGGCGCTCATGGCAGGCGTTGGCATAGGCATTGAGGAAGCACACCGCCACCGACTTCACGCCCGCCTCGCGCAGCTTGGTGGCGAGGAAGGCGACGGCGCGATCATCCAGCGCCGTGATGATGCGGCCATCGGCACCGATGCGCTCGGGCAGGCCGAAGCATAGGCGGCGCTTCACCAGGGGCGCGGCGGGCGAGGCGGTGATGGCATAGACGTCGGTGCGGCCATGGCGGCCGATCTGCATCACGTCCTCGAACCCGGCGGTGGTGACCACCGCACCCAAGGGCAGCTTGCGCTCGAGGACCGCATTGGTGGCGATGGTGGTGCCGTGCAGCAGATATTGCACCTGATCCAGCGAGAAACCGAAGCGCCGGCTGGCCTCCTGGATGCCGGTGATCAGGCCGATGGAGGGATCGGACGGGGTGCTCGGCGTCTTCATCTGGTGGATCTGGCCGGTCGCCGCATCGAGGATCTCGATGTCGGTGAAGGTGCCGCCGATATCGACGGCGATGCGGATGCCTGTGGCGGTCATGGGTTGGGTCTCACGGATGTACGGCGGTTTCGGGCAAGCCTTCCCCGATCCCGCGCAAACGCGCGGGTGGGGCAGGCTCTTGAAGGACAAGGCGATCAGGGGGCGGCGGGGCCGCTCAGCAGTCGGGTGCGGCTGGGATCATGGGGCTCCCTTCGCGGCGGTCATTTAACGAATGTCTTGGCAAGGCCGGCGGTGCGGTCCACCACCACGACCACCACCAGGGTCAGCACCACCAGCAGCACGGAGAGCGCCGCCACCATGGGGTCGGCCTGCTGTTCGACGTGGTGATACATGGCCACCGGCAAAGTGGAGATGCGCGGCCCGGTCATGAACAGCGACAGCACCACCTCGTCGAACGAGACCAGGAAGCAGAGCGCCGCGGTGGAGACCATGCCGGAGCGCATCATCGGCAGCGTCACCTTGAAGAACACCGTCAGCGGCGGCGCGCCCAGTGTGGATGCAGCCTCTTCCACCGGGATCGGCAAGGTGGCGAGCGCCGTGCTCAGCACCCGGACCGCATAAGGCAAGGTGACAATGAGATGGGCGATCACCAGCCCCTGGAAGGTGCCCAGCAATCCCAGCGGCGCGAACACCAGGAGGATAGCGAGGCCCAGAACGATGGTGGGCAGCAGCAGCGGCGCGGTGAACAGGCTGCCGAGGACTTCCGAGCCCGGCGGCTTCAGCCGCACCAAAGCATAGGCCGCCGGCAGGCCCAGCAGCAGCGATAGGGCCGTCACCACCAGCGCCAGCACGATGCTGACGGAGAAGGCGGCGGTCATCTGCACATCCTTGAAGATGGCGCCGTACCATTTCACGCTCCAGCTCGACGGCGGGAAGGCCATAAAGGCATCGCCGCTGAACGAGATCGGCACCACCACCAGCAGTGGCGCCAGCAGGAACACGAACATCAGGCCGGCCAGCAGCTTCAGGCCGGGAGAGATCGGGCGTTCATCCATGGCCGGCCCTCAGACGATGGCGCGCAGAGCGCGCGTGTAGATGACGAGGGCGATGCCGAACAGCACCAGCACGATCATGGACAGCGTCGCCGCCAGCGGCCAGTTCAGGGTGACGATGGCCTGGTCGTAGATCTCGGTGGCCAGCAGGAACACCCGGCCGCCGCTCAGCAGCTTGGGCGTGACGAAGGAGGAGATGGCCAACACGAAGCAGAGCAGACAGCCCAGGGCCATGCCGGGCAAAGTGAGGGGAACCACCACCCGCCAGAAGGTCTTCATGGGCGTGGCGCCCAGGGTAAGGGCGGCTTCCTCGAACTTGGGATCCAGGCGGCCGAAGCCGGAGAGCAGGGCGAGGATCATGTAGGGCATGAGGATTTCGGTGAGCCCGATCACCACGCCGGTGAGGTTGAACATCAGCCGCGGCGGGTTGGCCATGCCGAAGAACATGAGGGTATTGGCTACCAGCCCCTGGCTGGAGAGGATGGCGATCCAGCCATAGGTGCGCACCACGGCTGAGGTGAGCAGCGGCGCGATCACCAGCACCAGCAGGATGGTCTTCCACAGGCCCGAGGAGCGGTGCAGATAGAGCGCGATGGGGTAGGAGGCGATCAGCGTCAGTACTGTGATGAACAGGCTGACACCGACGCTGTTGGTGATGAGTTCCAGATTGAAGCTGTCCTGGAGCACGGCGCTCCAGGTGGCAAAGCTGTAGGTGTCGAGCAGCGCCCCGGTCGCCTGGGACTCCCGGAACGACATCTTCAGCAGGTTGATCACCGGCCACAGGAAGCCCACCGCATTGACCAGAGCGATGGGCGCCAACAGCAGGATGGCGACCCGGCCAGCACTCATGGGCCGCGCCGGAGGGACGGGAAGGGCGGGCGCGGCGCTCATGCGGCGGCCGGATAGATGTAGGTGTCCTGGGGCCGCCAGGACACAGTGACCGGGGTGCCGGGCGACAGGACCGTTTCGCCGCCGCGGGTGGCAGCTTCGGTGGTCAGGCGCATGCCGCCGGCATCCACCTCATATTCCAGGATGTCGCCGGCGAAGGTGGTACGAGAGACGGTGCCGCTCAGCGCGTAATGGCCGTTCGCCGCGGGGGCGGAACCGGGCACCAGAGCAAGGCGATGGGGGCGCACCATCACTTCCACCGGGCCATTGAAGCCCTGCGCCGCGATCTGGATGCCGCCGATCGGCACCAGGCCGCCGGCGGCAGTGCCGGCCATGCGGTTGATGCGGCCCACGAAGCCGGCCACGAAGGCGGTCTTGGGGTGTTCGTAGATCTCCAGCGGCGTGCCCATCTGTTCCAGGCGGCCGTGGTTCATCACCACCACCTTGTCGCAAATGGTGAGGGCTTCCATCTGGTCGTGGGTGACGAAGATGGCGGTGATGCCGAGCCGCTTCTGGATATCGCGGATCTCGTTGCGCATCTCGTCGCGCAGCTTGGCGTCGAGGTTGGACAAGGGCTCATCCAGCAGCAGAATGGAGGGCTGCACCACCAACGCGCGCGCCAGCGCCACGCGCTGCTGTTGGCCGCCGGACATCTGGGCCGGGCGGTGATGTTCCTTGCCGGTCAGATGCACCATGGCGATAGCGGCGCGCACGCGCTTCTCGACTTCCGCCTTGGGTACCTTGCGCATTTCCAGGCCGAACGCGACGTTGCGGGCCACGTCCATGTGCGGGAATAAAGCGTAGCTCTGGAACACCAGCCCCATGTCGCGCCGATACGGCGGCACATCGGTGATGTCCTGCCCGTTGACCACGATATGGCCGGCGCTGGACGGCACCAGGCCGGCGATCATGCGCAGCGAGGTGGTCTTGCCGCAGCCGGAGGGGCCAAGGAAGGCGACCAGTTCGCCCTTCGGTACGTCCAGGGTGAGGTTATCCACGGCGGTGAAGGTGCCGTAGGTGCGGGTCAGGCCGCGCAGGGAGAGGAAACCCTCCCCCTGCGGCTGGCCGGATACGGCATCGGATCCGGAGCGGCTCATGCGACCGGCCTTCAGCGGCTCGCCGGGATGACGCGGCGGCGCCACTGCTCGCCGATGGCGTCGCGGACCTTGGCCAGGGCGATCCAGTCCACCGGGATCACCTTGTCCAGGGACTTCAGTGCAGTGCGATTGAGCGCCGCCTCGGACACCTGGGCCTTGGAATTGGTGGGGGCGTAGAACATGCTCTCGGTGAAAGCCTTCTGGGCCTCCGGGCTGAGCGCATAGTTCACGAAGGTCTTAGCGGCTTCCGCCGACGGGCCGTTGGCGACCAGGTTGATGGTGTTGATCTGGAACACCGTGCCTTCCTGGGGAATGGTCGCCTTGAGCTTGCCGCCCGAGGCTTCGCTATTGACCTGGGCACGGGCATTCCAACCGGCGCCGATGACCGCCTGTCCGGCGATGACCGGGGCATAGACTTCCGGCTTGGGCTCCCAGGTCTGGACGTTGGGGGCGATCTCCACCATGGCGGCGATGCCCTTGCTGACGTCCTTCAGATAGTCGGTGCCGCCATTGGCCTTGTTGAGGATCAGCACCAGGGAGAGGCCCTGGATGTCCGGCATGCCGGGGATGACCACCTTGCCCGCATAGCTCTTGTCGGCCATGGCCATCCAGGACTTGGGCGGCTCTTTCACGGCTTCCGAATTGTACAGCATCACCAGGTTGTCGAAGGTCACCGCCACGCCCGCGATGTCGGGGATACGGGCGTTGGGATAGAGATCCTTGACGTTGGGCACATTGGCTTCGTCGATCTTGGTGAACAGGCCTTCGTCGGTGCCGGCCTTGGACACCGACACGTCCATGATCACCACGTCCGTCTGCGGCGCGGCCTTCTGGGCGCGGGCATTGCCCAGCATGGCGGCGGAGCTGGGGACGGGGAAATAGGTGATCTTGATGTCGGGGTGGGCCTTCATGAAGGGCTCAACCACCGCCTTGGTGTAGCGCTCCTGGAACAGGCCGGAATAGGCCATCAGGGTCACGGTGGTCTCCGCCGCCGCCGCCTGGGTCAGGAGGCCGAGGGCGAGGGCTGCGGTCGCGCCGATTTTCAATTTATGCGTCATCTGGATCCCCTCTGGAAAGGTCGGACGGGCCGGTGGTCCGGCCTCGTTCATGGTGACGTTGGACGGTAACAAAAGGTCAGGAGGCGAGCTTGGCTTCCACCATGGCGCGGGCGCCGGTGATGTCCGGCAATTTCTCACCGGCGGCGAGGCGCGCCAGCAGCTTGATCTCGTTTTCCTGCATCTGGATGGCGCGGGCGGCCACCGCAGGCGCCTGCGCCGGCTTGAGCACCACCACGCCGCTTTCATCGCAGAGCACGGCATCGCCGGGCTCGATGGTCTGGCCGCCCACGTTCACCGGCACGTTCATGGCGCCTTCCAGGCCGAGGAGCTTGGTGGTGATGGGGGAGGGGCCACGGCACCACATGGGCATGTCCACCTTGACGATTTCGGAAAAATCGGTGGCCGGGCCGTCGATGACACCGGCCTTCACACCGGCGCTCTTCATGGCATTGGTGATGACGCCGCCCCAGCAGGCGTGCTTGTCGTCACCGCAGCGCTCGATCACCACGATGTCGCCGGGGCGCACATAAGCGGTAAGATAGTGCAGCAGGGTGGAGTCCGCATGCGGGATGCGCAGCGTGACGGCGGTGCCGGCGACGCGCTTGGAGGGCAGCACGGCGCGGATCTCGCGATCCACGAAGCCGGAATGCAGGACATGGCCGATGGTGGCCACTTCGCACTTCTCCAGCTCGGCGACGAGCTCGGGAGAAATCTGCTCGGGCATGGGCTTGACGATGAACATGGTCGAAAATCCGTTCAGGCGAGGACGTGGTGATTGGCGACCGGCACGTTCGCACGGGCCTTGTCGGTGTAGGCAAAATCAAGAGTGCCGGTGGTGATGCCGACCCCGTCCGAGCATTGGGCGGTGATGTGGCCCCAGGGGTCGATGACCATGGAATGGCCCCAGCACCACTTCTTGCCGCCGGCGTGGGAGCCGGTCTGGCCGATGGCCAGGAACCAGGTCTGGGTCTCGATGGCGCGGGCGCGGGCCAGCACTTCCCAATGATCCTTGCCGGTCATCAGGGTGAAGGCGGCAGGCAGGATGATGATGTCGGCGCCCTTGTCCCGCAGCTTGCGGAACAGCTCCGGGAAGCGGATGTCGTAGCAGATGGCGCAGCCGACGGTGGCGTCGCCCAGCTTGTAGGTGACCACATCCTGGCCGCGGGAGACGGTGTCGCTCTCCCGATAGACCGTGCCGCCGGTGATCTCCACGTCGAACAGATGGATCTTGCGGTAGCGCGCCAGTTCGCTGCCATCGGGGCCGAACACCACGGTGGTGTTGTAGAAGCAGTTGCCTTCCTTCTCGGCGACGCTGCCGGCATGGATGGCCACCTTCAGCTTCTTCGCGAGGCCCGCCATCAGCTGGTAGGATTCGCCATCGGGGAAGGTCTCGGCTTGCGCCTGCATCTCGGCGGCGGTGTCTCCGAGGAAGTTGTAATATTCCGGCAGCACCACCAGATCGGGCTTCTCCTGGGTCACGGCCTGTTCGATCAGGGCGGCGGCCGTTGCCAGATTGGCGGCCTTGTCCCCTTGGGAGTTCATCTGGACGAGCGATACCTTCACGTCGGTCTCCTGCCTGTGGGTCCAGGCAGCAGACCAGACCTATTCACGGCCGACAAACGCGAAATAATTGTCCGTCTTAACAAGAATTGCTTATGACGACAGCATAAGCACTCCTTGCCTATTTCTTGTGCGTTGCAACACGGGCCGGCCCGCTGCCCCCAGGCGGCGCGCGGCGCGTTCCTCCTTGGGCTTCCGCCGCCGCCACCTCGGCGGCCATGCGGGCGATGAGGCCCGGCAAGGTGCTGCCCGGCTCCTCGCGATACACCGCGTGCAGGTGCAGAGGCGGCAACTCCGCATCCACATCGAGCTGCGCCAGTTCGCCCCGCTCCACCATCTCGCGTGCAACGCCGGTGGGGAGAACGGCCACCCCCATGCCATCGCGGGCGAGGCGGGTGATGGTGGCCAGGGAATTGGAATTGAGGATGCGCACCAGGCTCAGATTGGCATCGAGCCCCGCAGCCTCCAGCAGGCGCAGCACATTCTGATGCGGCTGCGACCCCTTGGAGAAGGCGAAGATCGGATTTGCCACCACATCCATCAGCGTCAACTTGCGGCCATGCAGGCCGAGGTGCGGTGCAGCAAACCAATGGCACGCGTAGGTACACAGGTCGATGTTGCGGCACTCGGGCGCCAGCACCGGCCCGGCGATCAGCGCCAGATTGAGCTGCCCGTCCAGCAACTGGCGGGAGACGTTCAGGCTGTTATCCACGGTCAGGTCGAGATCGACGTCGGGATAGGTGCGTTTCACCGCTTCGATCAGTTGCGGCAACCAGGCATAGACGATGGAATCGATGGTCCCGATGGCGATCCGGCCGCGCAAGTGGTTGGCGTCGGTGACGGTCAGGCGCAATTCCTCGGTCAGGCGGACGATGGTCTCCGCCTGCGGCAAGGCCCGCTCGCCTTGCGGGGTCAGGCTGACGTTGCGCAGGTCGCGTTCGAATAGCCGCACGCCCAGATCCCGTTCCAGAGTGGCAATGCGGTTGGATACCGCCGCCTGCGTGGTGCAGAGCTTCTCGGCGGCGCTGGAGAAGCTGCGCAGCCGGGCAACCCAGACGAAGGTCTCCAGAAACCTGATGTTCATTATCGCGTGGGACCGCTCAAGGTGCTGAATGGCAGGGGCGGGGGATCATGGTCCGTGCCGGCCCGTATCGCAATGCACAGCTCACCGCCGCCTGTGAATGGCATCGCCCTAGGGGCTTCTGATCCGCGTCCCGCATCCTCATATGCGTGGCAGGCCGTGTGCGGGATGTCCGGCGCACGCCATCACCACGAGGCCCGCCATGCCAGAGAAAACCGTCAAGACACCCGGCCCCGACCACCCGATCACCATTGCGCCGTCGGGCGAGCGGATCGTGGTCAAGTTCGAAGGGCAGGTCATTGCCGACACCCGCGACGCCCTCATCCTGCGCGAGGCGAGCTATCCGCCGGTGGCCTATTTTCCGCGCAAGGACGTGGACATGACGCTGCTGGCCCGAACCGAGCGCGCCACCTATTGCCCCTATAAAGGCAACTGCGCCTATTACAGCATTCCCAGCGGCGGGGACCGGGCCGCGAATGCAGTCTGGAGCTATGAGACCCCCTATCCGCCGGTGGCCGAGATCAAGGACCATCTGGCCTTCTATCCCGACCGGGTGGAGATCACGCATCTCCCCTGATGCTGCTGCGGCAAGGGTGTGTGGTCATCGGAGTGACATGCAAACGCCCTAAGGGGAGCCTCGGGATTTTCTGGGGTAGATGCTGTCATGCGCAAGCTTTTTGCCGCTCTCGCCTTGACCACGTGCTTCGTGCCGGCGGCGCAGGCCGCCACTATTTATCCGATCGACCGGGCGACCATCCTGATGGGCTCGCCGTTCGATCTGAAGGTGGAGTTCGACAAGGTGGTGAAGGGCGATGACGTCCAGGTCACCATCAATGGCGAGCCGGCGGAGAAGGTGCTCGGCAAGAAGCCAGCCTTCATCGAGAAGGAAGAGGGCGCCAACGCCTCCGCCGTCCTGCTGCGCGCCGCCAGCATCGCCAAGCCCGGCATCTACAAGGTGGAAGCCAAGGCCGGCGACGAGATCAAGACCGTCACCTGGGACGTCTATGCGACCCCGGCGACGCCCAAGGCGAAGAATGTCATCTTCTTCCTCGGCGACGGCATGTCGGTGGCCCACCGCACCGGCGCGCGGATCATGTCCAAGGGCATGACCGAGGGCAAGGCCAACGGCCGTCTCAACATGGACGACCTGGACCGCATGGCCTTCATCGGCACCTCGTCCACCAATGCCATTGCCACCGACAGCGCCAACACCATGTCGGCCTACATGACCGGCCACAAGACGGCGGTGAATGCCCTTGGCGTCTATGTGGACCGCACCAAGAGCACGCTGGACGATCCCAAGGTGGAGACCATCGGCGAAGCGGTGCGCCGCCTGACCAAGAAGTCGGTGGGCATCGTCACCACCGCCGAGGTGGAGGATGCCACCCCGGCCGCCGTGGTCGCTCATACCCGCGCCCGGGCCGACAAGCCCGAAATCGTCGGCATGCTGTTCGACGTGAAGCCGGACGTACTGCTGGGCGGCGGCTCGGCCTATTTCCTGCCCAAGACCACCCCGGGCTCCAAGCGCAAGGACGACAAGGACTATATCCAGCTGTTCAAGGACGCCGGCTATAGCCTCGCCACCGACAAGACCGAACTGGCAGCCGCCACCGGCACCAACACCGGCAAGATCCTCGGCCTGTTCCATCCGGCCAATATGGACGTGACCCTCGACCGCGAGTTCCTGAAGAAGGG
This sequence comes from Azorhizobium sp. AG788, assembly GCA_943369575.1. GTDB lineage: Bacteria > Pseudomonadota > Alphaproteobacteria > Rhizobiales > Xanthobacteraceae > Azorhizobium. The sequence continues at coordinate 9,446 of CALRNP020000105.1, forward strand.
CACGGTCGCCAAGTTCCCGAACCAGCCGGGCCTGGTGGAGATGACCAAGGTGGCGCTGGCGCAACTGTCCAAGAACCAGGACGGCTTCTTCCTGATGGTGGAGGGCGCCTCCATCGACAAGATGTCCCATCCCATGGATTGGGAGCGGGCGCTGTTCGAGACCATCGAGTTCGATCAGGCCATCGGCGTCGGCATCGAGTTCCTGAAGACCCATCCCGATACGCTGATCGTCGTCACCGGCGACCACACCCATGGCGTGTCGTTGATCGGCACCATCGACGACGACAAGCCCGGCACCGAGATGCGTGAGAAGGTGGGCGTCTACGCCGCCGCCGGCTTCCCCAATTATGAAGATAAGAATGGCGACGGCTACCCCGACCGGGTGGACGTCTCCCGCCGGCTGGCGATGTTCTCGTCCAACTATCCTGACTATTACGAGACCTTCCGCCCCAAGATGGACGGGCCGTTCGAGCCGGTGGTGCAGAACGAGAAGAAGGAATATGTCGCCAACGAAGCCTACAAGAACGTTCCGGGCGCCGTGTTCCGGCAGGGCAACATTCCCAAGTCCTCCGACAGCGCCGTGCATGCGGTGGACGATGTGGTGCTCCAGGCCACCGGCCCCGGCGCCGAGGGGTTCAAGGGCTATCTGGAGGAGAGCGACGTCTATCGCGTCCTCGTGGATGCCATGGCCCTGGCGCCTGCCACGAAGTGATACCTTTGCCCGCTCGGCCAATCATGCGGGCCGGCTGGCTTTATAACTGACGCAGCCGGCCCAAAGACGCGCCGGCGGCGTCACCTGATCGCCCTGACGCATCCGGCGCGGATCGGGCAGGGGCCGAGTGGATTGGATTATGGGACCGGGAGCTTTCGCCCGTCGTGACATCCTGCGCCGTGCGGTCGCTGCAGCGGTCGCTCTGCCATGGCTGGCGCTCCCTGCGCAGGCGGCCACAGCCCTCGGCTTCGACGAACTCTACGGCAAGGTGAGCGTGCTCGGACTCACCTTCTCCGACCGGGTGAAGGCGCTCGCCGGCCAGGACGTCGTCATGCGCGGCTTCATGGCGCCGCCGCTGAAGGCCGAGGCGGATTTCTTTGTCCTCACCGAGATCCCCATGTCCATCTGCCCCTTCTGCGCCTCCGATGCCGACTGGCCGGACAATATCGTCGTGATCTATCTGGACCGGGCGCAGACCTTCGAGCAGGCCAACGCCTCGATAGCCGTGCGCGGGCGCCTGGAGGTGGGGTCTTGGACCGATCCCACCACCGGCTTCGTCAGCCTGCTGCGCCTGCGCGGCGCCAGTTTCCGCAAGGCCTGACATGGCCGATGCGGTGACGAGCGGCCTCAGCGTCGCAAATCTGGAGATGCGGTTTCCCGGCCTGGAGCATCCGGCGCTCGCCATTGCGCACCTCGCGCTGCCGGCCGGCGCGCAGGTGGCGGTGACCGGCCCGTCCGGCTGCGGCAAGACCACCTTGCTCAACATCCTCACCGGCCTGGAGCGGGTGCGCCACGGAGCCGTGGTGTGGCAGGGCGTGGATTTGGCCCGGCTGGCCGAAGGCCCGCGCGATCGCTGGCGCGCCGCCCACGTGGGTCTGGTGATGCAGGATTTTCATCTCTTTCCGGGCCTGTCAGCCTACGACAACGTCGTGCTGCCGCAACGGCTCTCGCACCTGCGCCTGCCCGCCGCGGCCAAGGCGGAGGCGCTGCGGCTGCTGGACCGGGTGGGCATCGAGACGCCGCGTCAGTCAGTGGAAACCATGTCGCGGGGCCAGATGCAGCGGGTGGCGGTGGCGCGGGCGCTGCTGGCGCGACCGGCCATCCTGGTGGCGGACGAGCCCACCGCCAGCCTCGACGGCGAAGCGGGCGCCGTGGTCGCGGATCTGCTGGTGGAACTGGCGCGGGAGGTGGGGGCGACCCTCATCGTCGCCAGCCACGATCCCCGGCTGGTGGGGCGGCTGGAGCGGGTGCTGCGCCTGGAAGATGGCCGGTTGGTCGGGGCGTAACCACCAGAGGGCGCGCGGCGCCGGAATGGAAAGTCGGGCGGCATGTTCAGTTTCATCGCGGCGGATCTCAGGCGGCAGTGGATCGGCGTGCTGGCCGTGACCCTGATCGTCGCTCTGGCCACCGCGCTGGGGGTGGTGGTGACGCTGCAGGAGCGGGCGCTGCGCCTCGGCAGCGCGCGGGCGGCAGCCGCGTTCGACATCATCGTCGGCGCACCGGGAAGCGAGACGCAACTGGTGCTCTCCGCCGTGTTCCTGCAAGCCGCGCCCCTGGCTTTGGTGCCGGGTGCGGTTCTAGCCGGGCTGGTAGGGGATCCGCGCGTCGTATCGGCGGCCCCCATTGGCTTTGGCGACTTCATCGACGACCACCCCATCGTTGGCACCACGCAGGCGCTAGTGGATGGGCTTGGTGGCCTGGCCACGGGCCGCAGCTTCCAGGCGTTGGGCGACGCGGTGGTTGGTGCCCAGGTGCCCATGCCCGTGGGAGCCACCTTCCATCCCATGCACGGGCAGGTCGGCGGGGCAGGGCATGCCCATGGCGAGGTGACCTATCGCGTGGTGGGGCGGCTGGCCGCGACCGGAACGCCGTGGGATCGCGCGGTGCTGGTGCCCATCGAGGCGGTCTGGCGCATCCACAGCCCGGCACCGCTGGGCATCGGCGGAGATCCGCATCTCTCCGAGGACGGCCGTGCCGCACCGGCGGGCGGGCGTCATGTGGCGCCCATGCAGGGGCTCGAAGGGCCTGTTCATCCCGAAGTGGTGGCTGATGCGCGGGCACCGGGCGTGCCCGCCATCGTGGTGAAGCCCCGCAGCATTGCGGATGCCTACAAGCTGCGGCAGGAGTTGCGCACCGATCGCACCCTGGCGGTGTTCCCCGGCGAAGTGCTCACCCGACTTTATGCCACCCTCGGCGATGCCCGCCAGATCATTGCGTTGGTGGCCGCGGGTGCGCAGGGGCTGGTAGCGGCGGCGATTTTGCTGGTGGTTCTGGTGCATGTGGTGCAGCGGCGGCGGCAGATCGGAGCCCTGCGGGCGTTCGGCGCGCCGCGCATCGTCGTTTGCACCATCGTCTGGCTGGAGGTGTTCGCCATTGTCGGCATCGGGCTGCTGGCCGGTTTCGGGCTCGGCTTCGTTGCCGCGCGCCTCATCTCGGACCGGCTGGCGTCCGCCAGCGGCCTCGTGCTGCCGGTCGTCTTCGCGCCGGCCGATGCCGGCGCGCTGGTGCTGCTGCTGCTGATCGGTGCCGCGGTGGCGCTGGTTCCGGCGATCCTGGCCTACCGGCAATCCCCGGCTCGGGCGCTGAGGGCCTGACGGGTTCTAGATGGCGTCGGGGCGCTTCAGCTCGATCTCCACGAAGGCCATGGGCTTATCAGACCCGTTCATCACGTCATGCTCCACGCCGGCCTTGCGCGTATAGGACTGGCCCGCCACCAGTGTGGTCTCGACAACGTCCGTGCCGTTGTGGATCCGCAGAATGCCGTCGGTCAGCATCACCACCACATAGGACCAGCCGTGCCGGTGCCAGCCGGTGACCGCGCCGGGGGCGAAATCCCAGCGGGTGATGCGGACCGCATCGTCGTCCTGTTGCACGGTGGGGACGGCTGGAATGGTGCAGGTGAATGCCACGGGAGACTCCAGGGACTGCGCGCCGCGCGGATCGGCGGGCGCGGATGTCTTGGCCCAAAGGCCAGCGACTCGCTGTTCAATTAGCCTGCAACGGGCGGGCTTTGCCAATGCGCAAAGCGCCGAGGACAGCGCATGGCGTGAGGAATGGAGCGGTGGGCAGAGGCGGTGCGTGGCTGGCATGGCTAGGCCAGGGTCACTACATTAGCTCCACCTTTCGACTCGGCCGACGGATCCGCCCATGCGCGCCTACCACCAGCTTCTCCAGCGCATCCTCGATGAGGGCGTGCGCAAGGATGACCGCACCGGCACCGGCACCCTATCGGTCTTCGGCCATCAGATGCGCTTCGATCTGGCCGAAGGGTTTCCGCTGATCACCACCAAGAAGCTGCACATCAAGTCCATCGTGCATGAGCTGCTGTGGTTCCTCGCCGGCGACACCAACATCCGCTATCTGAAGGAGAATGGCGTCTCCATCTGGGACGATTGGGCGGATGCGCAGGGCGAGTTGGGGCCGGTCTATGGCCATCAGTGGCGCTCCTGGCCGACCCCGGAAGGCGGCGTGATCGACCAGATCGCGCAGGTGGTCTCCGACATCCGGCGCAATCCCGATTCCCGCCGCCTGATCGTCACCGCCTGGAATCCGGCAGACGTGCCGAAGATGGCGCTGCCACCCTGCCATCTGCTGTTCCAATTCTATGTGGCCAACGGCAAGCTCTCCTGCCAGCTCTATCAGCGCTCGGCGGATGTGTTCCTCGGCGTGCCGTTCAACATCGCTTCTTACGCTTTGCTCACCCAGATGGTGGCGCAGGTGACCGGCCTCGGCCTGGGCGATTTCGTCCATACGCTGGGCGATGCACACCTCTATGTGAACCATCTGGACCAGACCCGCGAGCAACTGTCCCGCGAACCCCGGCCGTTGCCGCATCTGGTGCTGAACCCGCAGGTGCAGGACATCTTCGCCTTCCGGTTCGCGGATATCGCTGTCGAGGGCTATGAGCCTCACCCGCATATCAAGGCGCCGGTGGCGGTCTGAGGCCGGGTTTCCGCGCGCGGCCTCACGGCTTTGTGCGGGGCGGGGGCGTAACGCGGCCATGGCGGCGGGCGTAATGAGCCGTATGGATGCCCTCTCCTGAACGGATCGCCATGTCGCTGTTTCACGAACGCTCCGGCAAATTCAGCCCGGAAAAGACCTTGGCCCTGATCGGCAGCGTGCTGCCGGCGGTGGCCCTGGCTGCCTGGGCCATCGGCGGCGACCTGGGCGGACGGCCAGTTTCGGCGGCGATCCATTTTACCGGACTGTGGGCCATCCGGCTGCTGTTCATCAGCCTGGCCGTAACCCCGGCCCGGCGCATCTTTCATTGGCCCAAGCTCGTGCTGGCCCGCCGCATCCTGGGCGTGGCGGCCATGGCCTATGCGGCGCTGCATCTGGTGCTGTTCGTGATGGACCAGGGCTGGAATATCCAGGCGGCAGCGCGGGAAATCGTGCTGCGTTTCTATCTCACCATCGGTGCCGTGGCGGTGGCGTTGCTGCTGGCCTTGGGCGGCACGTCGTTCGACCGGGTCATTCGCCGCATGGGCGCCAAGCGCTGGAACGCCCTTCATGCCAGCGTCTATGGCATCGCCATCCTGGCCAGCATCCATTTCTTCATCCAGTCGAAGCTGGATGTGACGCAGGCGGTGATGATGAGCGGCTTCCTCATCTGGCTGTTCGGCTATCGCATCTGGCATCGGCAGACCAATGCAGTGGGGGTGGGGGCGCTGCTGGGGCTATCCTTCATCGCCTGCGTGCTCACCGGGTTGCTGGAGATGGCCTGGTATGGCGCGTTCACTGGCATCAGCCCCTGGCTGGTGGGACAGGCCAATTTCCAGCCGACACTGGGCATCAGTCCAGCGGCCTATGTGCTGGGGGCCGGGCTGGCGGTGACGGCGGCGGCCTGGGTGCGGCTGCATCTGCTGCCGCCGGCCAAACTGTCCAAGGCACGGGTGCCGGTGCGCACCTGAAAGGCTCGCCCTTGTCCGTCTAGGGCCGTAGGGCATCCTCAATCACGTCCGGCGCCTGCTGCGGACTCGCGCGCAGCCAGCCGTCCATCTGATGGCGGAACCAGGTGACTTGGCGCTTGGCATAGCGCCGGCTCTCGCTCTGACCTTCCGCCACCGCTTGGGCAAGGCTCAACTCGCCGTGCAGATGGCGCAGCAGAGCGGGCACGCCTTGGGCTTTCAGGAGAGGGCGGTCGGCGGACAGGGCGCGGGCATCCAGCTGCTCCACTTCCGCCAGCGCGCCTTCGGTCATCATCACGTGGAAACGGGCGTCGATGCGGGCATTGAGCGTGTCCCGGTCCATCTCCAGCACCAGCCGGACACAGCCGCCGGGGTCCAGAAGTCCCGAGTGGGGCTCCCGCTGCCAGTGGCTCAACGGTCGCCCGGTGGCCTCGAAAACCTCCAGTGCCCGCAGGATGCGTTGACGGTCACGCGGTTGCAGCCGCACGGCCGTCTCGGGGTCGAGCGTGGCCAGCCGCGCATGCAGGATGACAGTGCTGTCGCCTTCCGCCGCCGTCCGAACCGCTGTGCGCACACTGTCCGGTATGTCCGGCACCGGCGCCAGGCCCTGGGTCAGGCCGCGAAAATAGAGCCCGGTCCCGCCGACCACGATCGGCAACCGGCCGGCGGCGCGGGCGTCGGCCAATGCCGCTGCCATGTCGGCGAGCCAGCGGCCAACGGAATAGTCGGCGGCGGGGTCCACATGGCCGTAGAGGGCGTGCGGCGCACGCGTCAGATCCGCGTCCGGGGGGCGGGCCGTTATGACGCGCAGGCCGTCATAGACCTGCATGGAATCGGCGTTGATGATGACCCCGCCGGTCCGTTCAGCCAGCGCCAGAGCGAGGGCTGACTTGCCGCTCGCCGTCGGACCTGCGATGAGCACAGCCAATGGTTTCAACGCCTCAGAGTCCCATTTGCCATGGTTTATGTCGCGACACTTATCTCAAATCCCGCTCACCCGGCCTTAACGCGCGAGGTGATTTCCGCCGCCCGCGCCATTCTGCCCGGTTCGGACGAGGCGGTCACGCTGGACGGCGACATCGCCGCTGAGATCCCATTCGCGCCGCCGGCGGACGTTTCCATCCCCGGCCTCGCCGACACGGTCCGCGCCGCCCTGCAGGGCGCGCCGGTGGACGTGGTGGTGCAACTTGCCGCCGGTCGCCGCAAGCGCCTGTTCGTCGCCGATATGGATTCCACCATGATCGGGCAGGAATGCATCGACGAACTGGCGGACATGGTGGGGCTCAAGGCCCATGTGGCGGCGATCACCGAGCGGGCGATGCGCGGCGAGATCGAGTTCGAGCCGGCGCTGCGCGAGCGGGTCGGATTGCTCAAGGGGCTGGCGGCGGGCGTGGTGGAAGACGTGCTGCGCGAGCGCATCAGCCTGACCGCTGGCGGCAAGGCACTGGTGGCGACCATGAAGGCGCATGGCGCTTATACGGCGCTGGTATCCGGCGGCTTCACTTTGTTCACCGGGCCGGTAGGGGCGATGGTGGGCTTTGACGAAGACCGCGCCAACGTGCTGCACGTGACCGACGGCAAGCTGGCCGGAACCGTGGCCGAGCCGATCCTGGGCCGTGACGCCAAGACCGCCACCTTGATTGAACTGCGCGACCGCTTCCACCTTTCACCTTCGGAGACGTTGGCGGTGGGCGATGGCGCTAATGACCTCGGCATGCTGGGGGAGGCGGGCCTGGGCGTCGCCTACCATGCCAAGCCGAAGGTGGCGGCGGCCGCCCACGCCCGCATCGACCACGGCGACCTCACCGCGCTGCTCTATCTCCAGGGCTATTCCCGCGAGGAGATCCGGGAGGGCTGATCCCAGCCCTCAATCAAGGCCCTAAACGCAAAACACCCCGGTTTAAGCCGGGGTGTTTTTTTATGCGCATTCAGCGCTTTATGGTTAATTCCTCACTTCATGCATTACATGAAGTGAGGTTGCCCCCGCCTCAGTTGAGCGGCACCGCCGCGAACTGCACTTGGCCATCCGCATCCGAGATGAGCAGCAGCGCCGACTTCTTGTTGTCCTTCTTCAGCGCATCCACCCGCTTCTGCAGATCGGCGGGGGCCGAGACCGGCTCCTGGCCAACCTCGACGATCACTTGGCCGGGCTTGAGGCCCTTGTCGGCGGCGGCGGAGTTGCGGTCGACGCCGACGATCACCACGCCCTTCACCGTGTCCTTGAGCTTGTACTTTTTGCGCAGGTCGTCGGTGATGGTGGACACCTCCAGCCCCAGCACCTTGCGGGCCACCGGCTTCTCGGCATCCGGCGCGGCCTTGGCGGCGGCCTTCTCTTCTTCTGGTGCGCGGGCCACCTGGAGCTTGAACGTCTCTTCCTTGCCCTTGCGGATGACGGTGACGTCCACTTCCTTGCCCACCGGCGTGTCGGCGACGATGCGGGGCAGATCGCGCACGTCCTTGACGTCGCGGCCGTCGAACTTCACCACCACATCACCGGCCTTGAGACCGGCGCGAGCGGCAGGGCTGTTGTCGTCATTCAGGCCGCCCACCAAGGCGCCGCGCGGCTTGCCGAGGCCGAGGCTCTCGGCGATCTCGTCGGACACCGACTGGATGCGAACGCCGATCCAGCCGCGGCGCACTTCCTTGAACTGCTCAAGCTGCGCGATCACGGGCGAGGCCGTGGAAGAGGGCACCGCGAAGCCGATGCCGATGGAACCGCCGGAGGGGGAGATGATGGCGGTGTTGATGCCGATGACCTCGCCGTCCATATTGAACAGCGGCCCACCGGAATTGCCGCGATTGATGGCGGCATCGGTCTGGAGGAAGTTGTCGTAGGGGCCAGAATTGATGTCGCGATTGCGCGCCGACACCACGCCCACGGTCACCGTGCCGCCGAGACCAAAGGGATTGCCGATGGCCATGACCCAGTCACCGACCCGCATCTTGTCGCTGTCGCCGAACTTCACCGCCACCAGCGGCTTGTCCGATTTCACCTTCAGCAGCGCCAGATCGGTCTTGGTGTCACGGCCGATGAGTTCGGCCTTGAGCTTCGTGCCGTCATTGAAATTTGCATAGATCTCGTCCGCATCGGCGATGACGTGATTGTTGGTCACGATGAAGCCGGTCGGATCGATCACGAATCCCGAGCCCAAGGATGACACCCGGCGCGGCCGCTGGCTCTGCCCCTGGTCGCCGTCTTCCTGCTGACGCCGCTTGAAGAATTCGTCGAAGAAGTCCTCGAACGGTGAGCCGGGCGGCAATTGCGGCGTGGGCACGCTGCGCGAGGGGGCGACATTCTGCGAGGTGGAGATGTTCACCACCGCGTCCATCACCTTTTCGGCCACGTCGGCGACGGTGTCCGGCCCCTTGCTGGAGGCGGCGAGCGCGGGGGCCGCAAGCACGAGAGCGAGCGCCAGTGCGGGGGCCGCAAAGGCGGCGCGAAAACGGGTCAAAGCGAACATGGCTCTCCTCGCGGGCGGCGGGTGGCGAACACGTCGA
>CALRNP020000106.1:0-18452 GCA_943369575.1 Azorhizobium sp. AG788
GCGCCTGGGCGCGCAGCGAGGAACGCATCGACGCCGGCACCCGCCAGCTGGAGGCTCTCGATGACGGCACCTGAGGGCCATCCGCTCGGCCGCGGCCATGCCCGCCTGCTCACCGGCCTGTTCGCCTTCGCCCTCACCTTGCTGGTGGGCGGGGTCGCCGGAGCGCTGCTGGTGTCCGGCTTCAAGGCGCGGGTGGAGGAGACCGCCCGCCGCGACGTTACCGTGATCGGCGCCTCGCTGGCCCGCTCGCTGGCGCAGCAGTTCGAGAAGGCGGCGCGCTTCGGCATTCCGCTGAAGCTCGTTCCGGGGGTGGAGAGCTATCTCAGCCAGACCCTCAACCAGACGCCGGGCATCGCCCGCATCGTGCTGCGCGGCCCGGACGGGCGCGAGGTGCGCAGCGCCATCGGACCGGCCACCGGCCTCGACATCACCACCGCCGCCATCAGCGTCGACGGCCTTGCCGTCGGCCAGGTGGATGTGACCACCAGCCCCACCGCCTTCAGCGGCGCCTTCGGCGACGTCGGCCTCCAGGTGGCCGGCGCCGTTCTGCTGTGTGCTGCCGTCGCGGGCGTTGTCGCCGGCATTGTGGCGGGCGGGGCGCTGGAGCGCCGCCGTCGCCGGCTGGTGGTGGCCATGGCCCGCAACGTGGCCGGCGAACTGGACAGCGGATCGCACGCCGCCGCCCTCGGCCACGGCCCGGTGGGCCAGGCGTTCGACGCGCTGGCGCGCGGCGCCCGGCGGGTGGGCGAGAAATGGGCCGGCTTCCAGGCCTATGCGGAGGAATTGCTGGCGGTGGATTTCGACGGCCGCCTGCGACCGGAGGTGGAGCGCATCCGCCGTGAAGCGCTGCCCCGCGGCGGCCGCACGCCCACCGATCGGGCCGCCTGATGCAACTGCGCACCCGCATCACTCTTCTGGTCGCCGCCGGCTTCCTTTTGCTGCTCGGCTGCTTCATCGCCGTCTTCATCATGCGCGACCGCATGGAGGAGCAGCGCGTCTCCACCATCGTGGTCGGCGGCCAGGCCGCCTTGTGGCGCGAGATCGTGGCGGTGCAGACAGCGACGCTGGAAAAGAGCCTCGAATCCATCGCCAGTTCCGGGCCGCTGCGCGCCGCTTTGCGGGCCTCGGACCGCTCAGGCGTGGTGACGGCGCTCAAGGGTGTCGAGGCACTGCTGGAGGAGACGCCGGTATTCGAGGCGGTGGGCGCCGACCGTGAGGTGCTGTTCTCCCAGGGCACCCAGCCCGGCCGCACCCTGCTGGATGCCGGCAGCATCGACCGGGTGCTGGCGGGCGGCACGGTCTCCGGGCTGCGCCAGGTTTCCGCCAATCAGATCCTGGTGGTGGCCGCCCAACTGGTGACCTTCTCCGACGGGCAGAAGGCGGTGCTGGTGCTCGGCCGCAATGCCGCCGGCGCGGTGCGCCGCTTCGCCAGCAGCATTGATGCCGCCACCACCCTGCTGACCCTGCGCGGGGCGCTGGCCGCCACCACCGATGCCGAGACCTGGCGCGCCGCCAATCTCACCATCACCCCGCGCCATCCGCTGCGGGAAATGCTGGCGGTGGGCGACCGCATCTATGCGGTCACCAGCATTCCGGTGCCGGACATCAGCGGCGGCACCGTCGGCGCTTTGGTGAGCCTGGTGGACAACACCACCGCCCGCGCCACCGCCGAGGCCATCCGCCGCTTCGGGCTGGCGGTGGCATTGGGATTGGCGCTGTGTGGCATCGTCGGCGTCAACGTGTTCCTCTGGTACAGCTTCCGGCCGCTGGAGCGGGCCATCAACGTGCTGCAGGCGCTCTCGCGCGGCGACACCTCGGTGTCGCTGGAGGCCAGCGGCAAGGACGAGATCGGCCGCATCGCCCAGGCGGTGGCCGCGTTCCGCGCCAATGTGCACGCTTTGGCCGAGAACCGCCGCCAGCGCGACCGCGTCCGCCGCCGCCAGGAAACCGTGATCTCCGGCGAATTGCAGGCGCTGGCCGACGCCATCGACCCCACCGACCGGGAAGAGGTGCTGGCGCTGCTGGCCTCCGACCAGGAACGCGACGAGGACGAACTGCGCCGGGTGGCGCGGGTGCTGCACGATCTGTCCCGGCGCATCGTCGAGCAGCACAACCGACTGTCCTCGATGGTGGTGGAACTGCGCGAAGCCCTGATCACCAAGACCAAGCTGGCCGGCCTCCAGCAGGAACTGGAGATCGCCGCCCAGGTGCAATTGGCGATCCTGCCCAAGGATTTTCCGCCGCATCCGCGCGTCGCGGTGCATGGCCACATGACCCCGGCGCGGGAAGTGGGCGGCGATTTCTACGACTACTTCCTCATCGACGAGCGCACGCTGGGCTTCGTGGTGGCGGACGTCTCCGGCAAGGGCGTGCCGGCGGCGCTATTCATGGCCATCTCGCGCACGCTTTTGCGCTCCACCGCGCTGTTCGAGCGCTCCCCCGCCGGCTGCGTGCGGCGGCTGAACGATCTGCTGGCGCTGGAAAACGAGCAGATGCTGTTCGTGACCTTGTTCTACGGCGTCCTCAATCTGGAAACCGGCAAGGTCAATTACGTCAACGCCGGCCACAACCTGCCCTACAAGATCACCCAGGACAATGTGGTGACCAACGTGCCCACCACCCGCGGCATGGCCGTGGCGGTGATGGAAGGCTTCATCTACGAGGAGCACGAGCTCCAGCTCAATCCGGGCGATGCCCTGTTCCTCTATACGGACGGCGTCAACGAGGCCTTCGACATCGACGACGCGGTCTATGGCGACCAGCGGCTGGCGGACCTGCTGAAGGGCGGCGCCGCCCAATGGTCGGTGACCGAAATGTCCGAGCAGGTGCTCGCCTCGGTGCGCCGCTTCGAGCGCGGCGCCCCGCAGGCGGACGACATCACCTGCCTCACATTGCGCTATTTCGGCGGCAACGACTGGCGCCCTGGCATCTGACGCGCTTCCGGCCGCACGGGGTGCAGGCCGCGCAATCGCCAGCCAAGACCAGGAGAGACGCCATGCGGGGGATGATCGTGGCAGCATTGGCCTGGACCATCCCGCTTGCCCCCGCCTGTGCCCAGTCCCGCCCCGAGGCGGAGCCGTTCGACCCCGTCGCGGTGGTCCAGGGCATCGCGATCGACCGCGCGGCCTGCGCCCGGCTGGAACAGAGCGAGACGGCGATCTGGGTGGAGGCGGCCGGCCAGACAGCCTGCATCCGCTATTACGCCGCCGGGCTGAAACCGGCTCCGGGTCCCAATCCCATTGCTGTCGCCTGGATGAACGGCGACGTGCTCGGCCCCAAGGGCGACAATGCCGACAAGCGCCAGAGCGGCTTCGGCCCGCGCGAGATGGTGGCCCAGGGACAGCGCCTGAGCGCGCGGTTTAGCGTGCCGTTTGTGTTTCTCGCCCGGCCGGGCACCTATGGCAGTTCCGGCCGGCACTACACCTTGCGGGGGCGCCCCGCCGAAGCCGATCTCATCGCCGCCGCCCTCGATGGCTTGAAGATGCGCTATGGCATCGGGGCCTGGGCGCTGGCCGGCCACAGCGGCGGCGGCACCCTGGTGGCCGAGATGCTCGCCCGCCGCACCGACATCCGATGCGCCGTGATCTCGTCCGGCGCCGCCGCCTATCGCGCCTATCTGGAAGCCCGCGGCCTCGCCAAGCCTGGAGACCGCTTGACCCGATTTGATCCCCTCGCTTCGGTCGATCGGATCGCGCCCCTACCGGAGCGGCGCATCTTCGTGATTGGTGACCCGCGCGAAACCAACGTCCCCTTCTCCAGCCAGACGCTTTATTTCAATGCCGTCGCCGCGCGCGGCCACGCAGCCTGGCTCATTCCCCTGGAGCGGGCGCGCGATGCCCGACACCACGATCTCGTGGACTTCGCCGAGACCGCCGCCGGCCTGTGCGCGGCCGGCGACGCCACGCCGGACATTCTGCACACCCTGGCCACCCTGCCGGAGCCCCCGCCCAGGATCACCAACTGAGATCCGACTCACCCCATCAAGGGGAGACGGCCGGCCGCTGTGCGTGCCGTTCGCAAAGCCATGTGCGAGGCGCAGAGCTTGGTGCGTTCCCCGCGCCAGCGAATGCGGCTACACAGCCAGGAGCCGGCCCGCGCCCAAGGAGGCCGGCTTCGGGAGAGCGCCGTGTCCCTTGCCGCTGCCACCCAGCCGTCCCCTCCCCGCGAGGTGGCGACCATATCCGCCGTCGGCGTTGCCCATTTCACCAGCCATTTCCTGCAACTGGCGTTCGCGCCTTTGTTCCTGTTCATGCGCGCGGACCTCGGGGTCTCGTTCACCGAGCTGGGGCTGATCCTCACCATGTTCTATCTCGCCTCCAGCGCCGGACAGGTGCTGGCGGGCATTCTGGTGGATCGCTTCGGCGCCCACCGCCTGCTGCTGGGCGGCATGGCCTTGCAGGCGGCGGCGGTGGCCGCCTTGGGCGTGGCGCCGGCCTATTGGATGATGCTGCCTTTGGGGGCAATGGCGGGGTTGGGCAACAGCGTCTACCACCCGGCCGATCTCTCCATCCTCAGCCATCGCGTGCGCCCCGAGCGGCTGGGCCGGGCGTTTGCCGCCCATGTGATCGCCGGCAATCTGGGCTATGCGGCCTCGCCTTTGGTTTCGGGCGCCATCGCCATCAGCTTCGGCTGGCGGGCGGCGCTGATCGTCATGGGGGTGGCCTCGCTGGGGGCGACGCTGGCCCTGGTGCTGGCGCGCCCGGTGCTGCACACCCCCTCCAGCCGCGACCACGTGCCGGCCGCCGACGGGGCGGCGCCGCTGTCGTTCGGGGCGGTGCTGATGACGCCGGTGGTGCTGCTGGCCTTCGGCTATTTCCTGCTGTCGTCGATCTCGCTGGTGGGCATCCAGAACTTCTCCATCGCCGCTTTGCAGGAAGGCTTCGGCGTCACCGTCGCGCTCGCCACCCTCGCGGTGACGCTCTACCAACTGGCGACCGCCGCCGGCGTGTTCGTGGGCGGTATATTGGCGGACCGGGTGCGCCATCATCATCGCGTCGCCATGAGCGGACTGGCCACCGCCGCGCTGTGCGCCGTGCTCGCCTCGGTGACGTCGCCGCCGGCGGCGGTGACGGTGGCCCTGGTCTCGGCCATCGGCTTCGCGGTGGGCATCACCACACCGTCCCGCGACGTGCTGGTGCGCCGGGCGACGCCGTCGGGCGCCACCGGCAAGGTGTTCGGCGTGGTCTATTCCGGCTTTGACGCCGGTGCTTTGCTGGCGCCGCTGATCTATGGCGCCCTGATGGACCACCATCTGGCCCGCCTGGTGTTCCTGGTGGCGGCGGTGCCTTTGGCTATCGGCGTCTTCACCGTGCTGGGCGTGCGCCCCCGGCCGGTGGAGGTGCGCACGCTGCGGGAGGAGTAAGCCCGCTCAGGGCGCTGCCCGGCGCGGGCCGGACAGACGCAGCAAGCCATAGCCCGACACGCCGGCCAGCAGCGAGCCGGCCAAAATCCCGTATTTGACCCGCTGCTGAATGGCGGGATCCTCGAATGCCAGCAGCCCGATGAACAGGCTCATGGTGAAGCCGATGCCGCAGAGCAGGGAGACCCCGAGCATCTGCCGCCAGGTCGCATGCACCGGCAGGTCGGCCAGGCCGCTGCGTTCCGCCAGCACCACCGCCCCGAACACCCCGATCAGCTTTCCGAACAGCAGGCCGGCGCCGACGCCGAGGCTCAGCGTATCGCCCAGCATGGCGGGGGTGGCGTGGGCGAACGAGACGCCGGCATTGGCGAAGCCGAAGATCGGCACGATCAGGAAGGCCACCGGCAGATGCAGGCCGTGTTCGAGCCGGTGCAGCGGCGAATGCTCCGCTGCCGCCTGCGGCTGGACTGTCGCGTCCCGCAGCGGAATGGTCAAGGCCAGCAGGACGCCGGCAATGGTGGCATGCACGCCGGACAGCAGCACCAGCACCCACAGCGCCGCGCCGAGGACCAGATAGACCGGCAGCCGGCGATAGTTCAGCGCGTTCAGCGTCCAGAGCAGCCCCAGCACCGCCGCCGCGCCGAGCAGGGCCGCGATATTGATCTGCGCCGTATAGAACAAAGCGATGATGATCACCGCGCCGAGATCATCGATGATGGCGAGGGTGGCGAGGAAGATCTTCAGCGAGGCCGGTACCCGGCTGCCCAGCAACGACAGCACGCCCAGCGTAAAGGCGATGTCGGTGGCGGCCGGGATCGCCCATCCGCGCAGGGCGGCGGGATCGGCATGGTTGAACGCCACATAGATCAGGCCGGGCACCACCATGCCGCCCAGCGCCGCCACGCCGGGCAGCGCCCGGCGCGCCCAGGTGGAGAGCTGGCCGGTGAGAAACTCGCGCTTGATCTCCAGCCCCACCAGCAGGAAGAACACGGCCATCAGGCCATCATTGATCCAGTGCAGCAGGCTGAGCGGGCCGATATAGACCTTCAGCGCCGCGAAATAGGTCTCCGCCAGCGGCGAGTTGGCGACGATGATGGCCAGCGCGGCCACGCCCATCAGCACCAGACCGCCGGCGGCTTCGTTATTGATAAATGCGCGCAGGGCGGTGATGGGCCGGGAGCGGATGACCTGCTCGCGCATCAGACCGCCTCCGCCTGGGACGCGGGGTTCGCGGGAGAGATGGGTGCGGGAGGGGTGATTGCGGGACGGATGGGCGCGGTCTCAGAACGAACCGCAAACGCACAAAGATGGGGCGCCCCAAACGGCAACAGCATTGGCACAGGTCTCCGCCATTGGCGGCCCGACCAACGCTAAACCCTGCCCGCCGACACATTCAGCTTGAGCACCCATCGCCAATATTGCATCGTTCGGACCCGATCGCAAGTCTGGAACCAGCCGGAGAAATACCCAGATATTGGCAAAGCGTCCTCAGCTTCTGCCCCGTCTGCTGGCGATCAGCGGCTTTGGCGACGGTTTTATCTTCCTGTCTCGAAGCATCCCAATCGCAGGCTTCGCAAAGATCCGCATCGCGCGATGGAACCACAGGCGCCTCCACGCATAGTCTCCGGTCGAACAGCGAACCCCGGAAGGCCTAATGTCGAAATGGCAATGGATCCTGCGTCAGTTCGGCCGGAGCCTGTGGGTGCGGGCCACGCTGATCGGCCTGCTCGGCGTGGCGGCGGCCGGTCTGGCGGCGATCGCTGAACGCTTCCTGCCCTGGCAGCTGCGCTACGACATCAGCGCCGACGCCGTGGACAGCATCCTCTCGATCATCGCCTCCAGCATGCTTGCGGTCACCACCTTCTCGCTCAGCGTGATGACCTCGGCGTACAACGCCGCCGCCAGCAATGTCACGCCGCGCGCCAAGCGGCTGCTGGTGCAGGACCGGGTGACGCAGAACGTACTCTCCACCTTCATCGGCGCCTTCCTGTTCGGCATCGTCGGCCTGGTGGTGCTGAAGACGGGGGCCTACGGGCCGCAGGGACGGGTCGTTCTCTTCATCGTCACCGTGGGCGTCATCATTCTGGTGGTCGGGGCGCTGATGGGGTGGATCAACCATCTCACCACGTTCGGCGGCGTCGGCGCGACCACAGATCGCGTGGAGAACGCCGCGCATGATGCCCTCATGGCGCGGCTCGATCTGCCCTACCTCGGCGGTGTACCCGCCGCTGCCGATGACCCCGACCTGCCGATGCCCGTGCTGTCGTCCCAGACCGGATATGTGCAGCACATCGACCTGCCCGCCATCGCCGGGTGCACCGAAGCGATGGATGTGGATGCGCAAGTGTGCGTGGTGCCGGGCGCCTTCATCTATGAGGGCACGCCGTTGGCGCGGCTGGATCGCCCGGCCCGAGACCCGGAAAAGGAAGACGCCGCCAGCGCTGCCATCGAGGAGGTGCGCCGCGCCTTCACCATCGGCCGGGAACGCAGCTACGATCAGGATCCCCGCTTTGGCCTCGCCGTGCTCAGCGAGATCGCGCAGCGGGCGCTGTCGCCGGCGGTGAACGATCCCGGCACCGCCATCGACGTCATCGGCCGCTGCACCCGCCTGCTGACGCTGTGGGCGAACCGGACCACCGAGGGCGAGACCATCGAGCCGCGCCACAAGCGGGTGCGGGTTCCGCTTCTGACCGCGGCCGATCTGTTCGATGACGCCTTCCGCCTGATCGCGCGCGACGGCGCTGCGCTGGTGGAGGTGCAGTTGCGCCTGCAGAAGGCGCTGCGGGCATTGGGGCAGATGGGCGACGACGACTTCAAGGCCGCCGCCCGCACCCAGGCCGCGCTGGCGCTCCAGCGCTCAGAACAAGCCATGACCCAAGACGCCGACCGCGGCAGGGTGCGGGAGGTGGCGGGGAGTTGGTGAGGGGGGCGGCTGGGGCGAGAGCGGGAGTATCTAGAGATCCGGCTTGGGAAGCCCGCACCTTGATCAATGTCGGAAGAGGTGGAGCACGCCGCGCCCCTCACCTCTTCCCCATCAACACCTTCCCCGGATTGAGCAGCCCCGCCGGATCGAGAGCCGCCTTCAAAGACGCCATCACGTCGAGCGCCACCGGGTCCTTGTACAGCAGCAGTTCCTCGCGCTTCAGCAGGCCGATGCCGTGCTCGGCGGAGATGGAGCCGTCATAGCCGGCCACCAGATCGTGCACCAGGCGGTTGAAGGCCTCCCAGCTGTCGAGGAAGGCGGTCTTGTCCATGCCGATGGGCTGGCTGAGGTTGAAGTGGATGTTGCCGTCGCCCACATGGCCGAAGGCGCACACCCGCAGCCCCGGCATATGCGCCTCGCAGGCGGCGGTGGCGGCGAGCACGAATTCGGCCACCTTCGACACCGGCACCGAGACATCATGCTTGATGGAGCCGCCCTCGAATTTCTGCGCCTCGGACAGATCCTCGCGCAGTTTCCACAAAGCCTGTGACTGCCCCTCGCTGGAGGCGATCACCGCGTCCGAGATCTCTTCGGCTTCCAGCGCTTCGCCCAGCACGCCTTCCACCATGGCGGCCAGATCATCGTCGCGCCGGGTGGAGGTGAGTTCGGCCAGCACATAGAAAGGGTGGCGGTCCTGGATCGCCCGCACCGCGCCGGGCATGTGCTTGAGCACCATTTCCATGCCCACGTCCGGCATCATTTCGAAGCCGGTCAAAGCATCGCCCGCCACCGCCCGCAGGCGGCGGAACAGCGCCAGCACCTGATGCGGATCGGCAAGGCCCGCCAGCACCGTGGCGCGGGCCTTGGGCTTGGGGAACAGCCGCAGCACCGCGGCGGTGATGATGCCCAGCGTGCCTTCCGAGCCCACGAACAGATCGCGCAGATCGTAGCCGGTATTGTCCTTGCGCAGGCGCGACAGGCCGTTCCAGATCCGCCCGTCCGCCAGCACCACTTCCAGGCCCAGCGTCAATTCGCGGGTGTTGCCATAGCGCAGCACGGCGGTGCCGCCGGCATTGGTGGCGAGATTGCCGCCGATCTGGCAGGTGCCTTCGGAGGCGATGGAGAGCGGAAACAGGCAATCGGCCTCGGCGGCGGCCGCCTGCACCTGATGCAGGGTGCAGCCCACTTCGGCTGTGAGCGTCAGGTCGGTGGCGTCCAGCGCCCTGATCTTGTTGAGCCGGCCCAGCGAAAGCAGAATGGCGCCGAACGGCACCTGCCCGCCCACAAGACCCGTGTTGCCGCCCTGCGGCACCAAAGGCAAGCCGGCGGCGGCGCAGGTTTCCACCACGAAGGCGACCTCGGCGGTGGAGCCCGGCCGCACCACGGCGGGGGTCTCGCCCCGATAGAGGCCGCGCGGCTCGGTCAGATACCCTTCGGTATCGCTGGCCTGGGTGATGACATGCGCCGCTCCGATGCGGGCGGCGATTTGCGCCAGCGCGGCGTCCAGACGGTCGGCGGCGAGGTGCAGGGGGGTGGGGGCGTGGCTCGACATGGCGCGGGACAGTGCCTCAGCGGCGCGCAGGCGGCAAGCGCCAAGCGGTCGCGGTTTCAGCGGCAGATGGGGATGGCGCGCGGGCTCAGCCGCGCATCGTGTTTTCGCGCGGCCTCAGCCGCGCATCCCGGCGTTTCGCGCGGCCTCAGCCGCGCATGGGGATTTCCCCCGCCACGGCGATGCCCTCCACATCAATGCGGCAGACCAGGCCGATGGCCTCCACCCCCGCCGCCCGCGCCAGATCGAAGGCGCGGCCATAGCCGGGGTCGAGATCGCGGGCGAGGCGGATCTCGCACGCCGAGGCGATCTGGCTGAGATAGACCATCACCGCCCGATGCCCCAAAGCCACCTGCGCCGCCAGCTCCACCAGATGCTTGGCGCCCCGCGCGGTGACGCAATCGGGAAACTCCGCCGATCCCGGCGCGCGCATGAGGTGGACGTTCTTGACCTCCACATAGCAAGGCGGGCGGCCCTCGCCCTCCAGCAGCAGGTCGATGCGGCTGTTGACGCCGTATTTCACCTCCCGCCGCAGCGAACCATAGCCGGCGAGCGCTTCCACCTGCCCGGCGCGGATGGCATCGGCCACCAAAGCGTTGGGGTGCATGGTGTTGACCCCCACCAGCTCGGCGCCGCAGCCGAAATCGGCTTCCACCAACTCCCAGCCGAAGGGCAATTTGTGCGCCGGGCCGGTCTTAGGCGCCAGCCACACCCGCGCGCCGGGGGTGTTGAGCCCCAGCATGGCGCCGGAATTGGCCACATGGGCGATGACCTCGCGACCATCTTCCAGCACCACGTCGGCGAGAAAGCGCTTGTAGCGCCGCAGCAAAGTGGCCGGCACCAGCGGCTGGGGAAAACGCATGGGAAGGATCGCCGCCAGGGAGGGAGAAGGACTGCCGGCTTGGAGCATCCGCGCCCCCGTCCTGTCCAGCCTTTTGCGGCCGGCCCGCTACCGCTTGGGCAGGCCGCCGGTCGTATCCGCGGCAGCTTCGACCGAAGCGATGATCTGGATCTGGGCGGCCTCGTAGCTGAGCACGGCGCCGCGATTGTCGGCGAGCACGGTCTTGAAGGTCTTCACCCGCGCCGGGTCGGCGCCGTGGCCGATCAGGTCCACCTGGATCATCAGTTCGAACCCATCCGCCGCCAGGGCGCGATAGGCGTCCAGCCGGGCGATGGAGAAAGCCGGCGCAATGAACGGGCACACCGGCGCCTTGCCACCGCAGGCGCGGGGCTTGCCGCCGCCGAACAGCCAGATCAGCGTCACGCCCCCCGGTCCCACGCCGGGGCGCTGCACCGCCGGCGGGCCGTATTTGCCGATCACCTGGGCGGCGAGATGTGCCATGGAGGGGGTGGCGGGGCTAAGGGCGAAGTCCATGCGGCGCGCAAGGCCCAGCACCGGCGTCCGGCTGGTGGGCAGGCCGAAATGCACGGTCAGATCCTCCTCGCCGGCGGCGCTGGGCTGGCGCACGGATATCTGCGCCAGCAACGGCTTGGAGCGGAAGATCTTCCCCTCATTGGCATAAGTGACGCTGGCGCTGGCCACCTCCTGCCGGGCGCCGGGATAGAGCTTGGTCAGTTCGGCCCGCACCTCGGCCTCGCTCATGCCGGGGGTGAGGCCGCGCACGTCCGGCTCCACATCTTTCAGCACATAGGGCACCGGCTCGGCCGCCGGCGCCAGCACCAGTTCCAGCGCCCGCAGCGCGGTGGGCGCCAGCAGCAGCGCGGCGGCGAGACCGGCGCGGAGGATGTTCAGGGCGGGCACGGATGAAGACCGCATCGGCCCCTCCTTCAGTGATCAGCATGGGCGTCAGGCGCGCCCCCCCCGCTGCGCCTGCACGCTCCATCTTGCCGCAGCCGGCTTGCCCCGCGCTTGCGCGGCGGATCTCAGGCCCGACCGTCGCTGCGGCCCACCAGGCACATCAAGGTCTGGGTGGCAGTGGCGCAATGGGTGCGGCTGGCGCCAGTCTCGCCATAGATGTCCACCCGCGCGATGGTCAGCGTGCGTCCCGAGCGCACCACCTCGCCCACCGCCACCAGCCGCTCGCCGCGGCCGGGAGCCATGATGTTGATCTTGTATTCCACCGTCAGCACGGTGGCATCGGCGGGAAACAGCGAGAAAGCGGCATAGCCGCCGGCGGTGTCGGCCAAAGCGCCGATGGCGCCGCCATGGAAGAAGCCGTGCTGCTGGGTCAGACCCTCCGCATAAGGCAGCACCAGTTCCACCCGCCCCGGCACCACCGCCCCCAGTTGCGCGCCCATCAGGGTCATGAACGGCTGGCGGGCGAAGCTCTCGCGCACGCGGACCTCATAGGCATCATCGAACGGCGTGAAGGCGGGCGAAGGCATGGCGGGAAGTCCGGAACCGGGAAACCGGCGCCGATCATAGGGCCAGCAGGCCTGCCATCGGAAGCCGCGCCCGGCTTGACGCCATCGCCTGCGGATGCGAGCCCTCGCGGACCCATCCGCCAGGGGGATTCCATGACCGCTGCCCGCCTTGCCGCCATCCATCGTTATCCCGTCAAGGGCCTGTCCCCGGAGCCTTTGGAGGCCATCGATCTGGAAGCGGGGGCCTATTTCCCCGGCGACCGCCTGCATGCGGTGGAGAACGGCCCCAGCGGCTTCGACCCCGCCGCCCCCGAATACAAGCAGAAGACCGCCTTTTTGGTGCTGATGCGCGACGCCAAGCTGGCCGCCCTGCGCACCCGCTATGAGGCGGAGACCTCCACGCTGACCATCACCCAGGATGGCGAGACCCGCGCCGTGGGCGACCTCTCCACGGCGGAGGGCCGCGCCGCCATTGAGGATTTCCTCACCTCTTACATGGGGCGCGAGGCGCGCGGCGCCTTGAAGGTGCTCACCGCCCCGCCGGGTCATCGCTTCACCGATTCGCTACGCGCCGGCTTCGTCTCGCTGCTCAATCTCGCCAGCGTGCGCGATCTGGAGGCGAAGATGGGCGCGACGCTGGACCCGATCCGCTTCCGCATGAATCTGCATCTGGACGGCTGGGCGGCGGGCTCCGAGCTGGATCTGGTGGGCCGGCGGCTGGCGGTGGGCGAGAGCGTGCGCCTGCAAATCCTCAAGCGCACCGAGCGCTGCGCCGCCACCAGTGTGAACCCGCAGACGGCGGCCCGCGACCTCAATGTGGTGAAGGGTCTGATGCAGGCCTATGGCCACACCGATTGCGGCATCTATGCCAAGGTGGTCACCGGCGGCCGCATCGCGGTGGGCGATGTACTGCGGGTGCTGGACGGCGCGCCCGCGCCGAAGGCGGACGAGCAGCCGCGGCTGCTGTGAGGCGCGGCCAGCGGCGGGCAGGCAGCGAGACCCAGAACTCGCCGGCCAATAGCGCAGGCCGTTTCACCCCCCTCCCTGCCCTCCCCCGCAAGGGGGGAGGGTTCCAGGGCGCACCACCGGCCATGCCCTTCCCCAAATCCGGTTTCCCCTTTTCGGCGGCATGCTCTAAGACGCGGCTTCCTGATGCAATGACCAAGACGGGCAGTTATGGCCACCGATACCAAGCCGAAAGCGCGCCTGCCGCGCGGCCTCGCCGACCGCGGCGGGGCGGAACTGGTCGCCACCCGCGCCATGCTGGAGAAGATCCGCGCGGTGTATGAACTCTATGGCTTCGAGGGCCTCGAAACCCCGGCGATCGAATATACCGACGCTCTGGGCAAGTTCCTGCCCGACCAGGACCGGCCCAACGAAGGCGTGTTCTCGTTCCAGGATGATGACGAGCAGTGGCTCTCGCTGCGCTACGATCTCACCGCGCCGCTGGCCCGCCATGTGGCTGAGCATTTCGACAAATTGCCCAAGCCCTATCGCTCCTATCGCTCGGGCTATGTGTTCCGCAATGAGAAGCCCGGCCCCGGCCGCTTCCGCCAGTTCATGCAGTTCGATGCCGATACCGTGGGCGCGCCGACGGTGGCCGCGGACGCCGAGATCTGCATGATGGCCGCCGACACGCTGGAAGCGGTGGGCATCGCCCGCGGCGATTACGTCATCAAGGTCAACAATCGCAAGGTGCTGGACGGCGTGCTGGAGGCCATCGGCCTCGGCGGCGAGGCCAATGCGGGGCGCCGCCTCACCGTGCTGCGGGCCATCGACAAGTTCGACAAGATCGGCGTCAACGGCGTGCGCGACCTTCTGGGCACCGGCCGCTGGGAGAATCCCGAAGCCAAGAGCGGCGACTTCACCAAGGGCGCCGGACTGGATGGCGAGAAGATTGATTTTATATTTAATGTTCTATTCGGAGGCCTCGCCGAAGGTCAGTGGTGGCAAAAAACCCTAATTTGTCAGGAGGGGCGAGATTCTGCCGACATGTGGGAGAAGCCGGGCGAGCCAGACTTGGTATATGACAACGTAAGATTTGCCAAAAAATTGATTGATTCATTTGCTTCCGGGTCATCGGGGCAAGAAGGCGCTTACGAGCTCTTGCAGATTGCTCAGATCGCAGAAGCTCTTGGTTACGGAAGCAAGAGAATACGTATTGACACCTCCGTTGTCCGCGGCCTCGAATACTACACCGGCCCCGTCTACGAGGCCGAGCTGACCTTCGAAGTGAAAGACGAAAAGGGCCGCCCCGTCCGCTTCGGCTCCGTGGCCGGCGGCGGGCGCTATGACGGCCTGGTGGCCCGCTTCCGCGGCGAGCCGGTGCCGGCCACCGGCTTCTCCATCGGCGTTTCGCGCCTGCTGCATGCCCTCGCCCATCTGGGCAAGATGGAATGCGATGCGAAGGTCGGCCCGGTGGTGGTGCTGGTGATGGACAAGCAGCCCGAGCGCATCGCCGACTATATGGCCATGGTGGCGACCCTGCGCTCCCACGGCATCCGCTCCGAAATGTATCTGGGCGGCGCCGGCATGAAGGCGCAGATGAAATATGCCGACAAGCGCGGCGCCCCCGCCGTCATCATCCAGGGCTCCAACGAGAAAGAGGCCGGCGAGGTTCAGATCAAGGATCTGGTGGAAGGCGCCAAGATCGCCGCCGGCATCTCCGACCATGCGGAATATCGCGCCGCCCGCCCGGCCCAGTTCTCGGTGAAGGAAGCCGACATGCTGGACGCCATTCGCGGCGTGCTGGAACGCCGCGCCGAGCCGACCCTGGGTCTCGACGACTGAGAGCCGGGGCGTTCCACCGCTGGCATTGCACCTGATCCGATCCTGTTCGAGCAACCGGGACCGGATCAGGCTTCACGTTTGATGAAAGCAGATAGGGGTGAAACCCCGCCCGCATCGCTGCGGGGGGCGACAGGCCAGCCGCCCCACCGCTGATCGCTCTTCAGTGCGGAGAAGACGACGACGATCGCCGCCGGCACCAAGGTGATCCCGGCGCCGAGGGCATTGGCGGTGCGTGCCCGCCAGCGGATCAAGGCCCGCACGCCCGAACGCACCATGCCGATGACGCCCAACACCCATACGGCGAGCCACAGCCCCGGCATCAGCGCCTTGGCGGCCTTCTGCGACGCCCACGAAGGCGCACGGCCGCGGTCTTGAAGGCTCTCGGCGCACGTGGCGCTACGACCGCATGGCTTCCAGCACAATCCCTGCGCACCCCGGCCGGAGCGGGTGCGCATGTGTCCGCGTGGTGTCCGCTGTCCGCGTGGTGTCCGCGCCGGGTTTGCGGAACATCAACGCCGCTTGCCGGCAGCCATCTATGGTCTGCGCGCGGGACGAGCGGTAGAGGAGCGAGGGACTGTCACCACACGATGCGTCATGGCCCGACGACTGCGCCATTCCATCGTGAGCATCCCTGCGCTGCCTCTGGACAAAAGAGGCCATGATGAGCAACGACGTGCCGATAAGGCAAAAGTCGAGATGGAGAAGGCTGTTCGTCGCAGCGATCACCGCCGGGGTGGCAGGAGCTGGCGTGTTCTGGTGGATCGTCACCCCAGCGCCGGTCAAGGATCTGCACCCCTCCGCGCCGATGGCGGACGAAGCGAGCCTGATCGAGCAGGGTCGCTATGTGGCCGAACTCGGCGACTGCATTGCGTGCCATACCAGTTCCGGGAAGCCAGCCATGGCCGGAGGTCGGCCGCTCGAAACGCCATTTGGCGTGCTGTATTCCACGAACATCACGCCGGACAACGCCACCGGCATCGGCGGCTACAGCTTTGGTGCGTTCGACCGGGCCATGCGCCAGGGCGTCCGAGCGGACGGATCACACCTGTATCCGGCGATGCCATATCCGTCCTACGCCAAGATCTCGTCGGAGGACATGTATGCGCTCTACACTTATCTGATGAAGGGCGTCGCCGCTGTGGCAAGCCCCAACCGGCCTTCGGGCATGGGCTTTCCGTTCAATCAGCGCTGGGCGCTGGCGTTCTGGAATTTCGCCTTTCATCAGGATCAGCCCTTCGTTGCGGAGGCGGGAAAGGACGAAACATGGAACCGCGGCGCCTATCTGGTGGAAGGCCTCGGCCATTGCGGCGCCTGCCACACGCCCCGTGGCATCGGCTTTCAGGAAGTCGCCCTGTCCGACCGCGGCCGCAATGGCGACCGCTTCCTGTCCGGTTCGAAGGTTGAAGAGTGGAACGCCATCAACCTGCGCAATCTCTGGACGGTGGCCGACACTGTTGAGTTGCTGAAAACCGGGCAGAACCGCTATGCGACGGTTTCCGGATCGATGACGGAGGTGATCCACAACTCGACGCAGCATTTCACGGGTGCCGATCTCGTCGCCATTGCGACCTACTTGAAATCTCTGCCCTCCGATCATCCCGATGAAAGCAACCCGCCCGAGGCGCCGCAGTCGGTCCCCTCGGCCATGTTCACGACCCGGGGAGGCCTTGCCTACGCTCAGTTCTGCGCTGATTGCCATCGCTTGAACGGCGCGGGCGTAGCCGGCATCTTCCCGCCGCTGTCCGGTAATCCGACGATAGCGGCGCAGGATCCGTCCACACTGGTCCACATCACCTTGACGGGCTGGTCGACGGCCGAAACCGCCACCCACAATCGGGTCTTCACCATGCCGGGCTTTGCGCGCCTTGGCGATGATGAGATCGCCGAAATCCTCTCATTTGTCCGCAACAATTGGGGGGGCAAGGCGCAAAGCGTAACAGCCGGCCAGGTGAAGACGGCCAGGGCGACACTCGATCCCAAGGTGGATACCAGCCGTTTCGAGACGCCAAGGCTTGCCGACATTCTGCGGGAGCAGAATGCCGATCAGCTGGTCCAGGGGATGCGGCTCAACACGGAAACCCATGCCTTGCTGCCCAACAATGTCGGCAACGTTCTGAACTGCTCCTCCTGTCACCTCAACGGCGGCACGGTCGCGGACGGATCGCCTTATGTGGGGGTGTCAGCCTTCTTCCCGAGCTATGCACCCCGTTCAGGCCGGGTCATTACTCTTGAGGATCGGATCAATGGCTGCTTCCTGCGCTCCATGAACGGCAAGGCGCTCGGCAAGGACAGCCCAGAGATGAAGGCGATGGTCGCCTATTTCGACTGGATGAAGAAGGAGACCAAGCCTGAGGACAAGGTCGAAGGCCGCGGCGTCGGCAAGATCTCACCGACGCTGAAACCCGACGCCGACAACGGCCGGAAAGTGTATGCGGCGCAGTGCGCCGCCTGTCACGGCGGCAACGGCGAAGGCCTGAAGGACGCGCGGGGCCAGTTCGTCTACCCTCCGCTCTGGGGTGATCAGTCCTTCAATATCGGTGCCGGAATGGCCCGTACCTACACGGCGGCAGCCTTCGTCAAGCGCAACATGCCGATCGGCTTTCACTCCGGCTTCCCGCTCGGACAAGGCGGGCTGTCGGACCAGGATGCCTTGGACGTGGCCGAGTACTTCAGCCACATGCCGCGCCCGGACTTCGCCCCCAAGGCGAACGACTGGCCAAAGGACAAAAAGCCCGCGGACGCTCGCTACTAAGCGCCCGCATACCGATAGGAGTGAACGCCCGGGCGGCCAGGCCCGGGCGTTCATCCGTGCCCTCCGTCACGGGACGATTGGACGGGAGGGAACCCCTTTCAACCCGGCAGCACCACCACCTTGGCGCCATCCGGGACGCGGCCATAAAGGTCGATGATGTCCTGGTTCATCATGCGGATGCAGCCGGAGGACACGGCCTCACCGATCGACCCCGGCTCATTGGTGCCGTGGATGCGATAGAGCGTGTCTTCGCCATTCTTGAAGAGATAGAGCGCCCGTGCGCCCAACGGATTGTCGGCGCCGCCGGACATGCCGCTGCGCCATGGGCGATACTTTTCCGGCTCGCGGGCGATCATCGCGTCGGTGGGACGCCAGCTTGGCCAGGCGCGCTTGTAGCCGACGTTGGCGGCACCCGAGAATTCCAGTCCCGCGCGCCCGACACCCACGCCATAGCGCAGCGCCATGCCATTTTCCTGCACGAGATACAGAAATCGGTCGCGCGGATCGACGACCAGGGTGCCGGGGGGCTGGCCGGTGGGGTTATGAACCAATTGGCGCACATAGCGCGGCTTCAATTCTTCCGCATCGACGGCTGGAATGCTGAAACCGGCGTCCACGACGGCGCCATAGCGCGCGGCATCCGCCGGGCCGACCAGCGGCGCGGCAGGGGGCGGTGGCGGTTCATGGGTGACGCAGGCCGCGAGGGCGAGCGGCGCGGCAAGCACGCAGAGCAGCGCACGTCGCGAAACCCGGT
>CALRNP020000107.1:0-18323 GCA_943369575.1 Azorhizobium sp. AG788
GTGGACTGGGACGAGGTGCGGCGGGCCGCTTCGCTCATGCCCTGGGCGGTGGTGTGCAACTGGCTGGAGGCTGAAGCGACGCTGCCAATGATCGAGCCAACCGTCTGCTCGAAATCATCCGCCAGCGCCATCATGCTCTGGCGGCGCTCGACCTCGGAGCGCTGGCGGGTTTCCAGGGCCTGCGCTTCCAGGGCGGCGTTGCGGGTCATTTCTTCCTTGAATACGAGGACCGCCTTGGCCATTGCGCCCACTTCGTCGCGGCGGGTCGTGGAGGGGATTTCCACGTCCAGCTTTCCGCCGGCCAACACCTGCATGCTGTTGGTGAGGCTGGAGATCGGCGAGGTGACGCGGCGCACCACCACCAGCAGGCCGCAGATGGCGATGACGGCGGCAACAACCAGGATCACGGTGTAGGTAATCAGCGAGGCGCGGGCGGTGGCCGCAGCCTCGTTGGCAGCCACGGCGAGTTGATCCATCGCGGAAAACCCGACATTGCCGGCGGTCTCAAGGGCGGGAATGACCTGACCCCGCCACTCGTCCACGTTCGTAGGCGGCTTGGTGGCGGCGGTGAGGGCGGTGATGGTGTTGTCGCGGAGCGACTTGAAGGGACCGGAGAAATAGGTCGACTGGGCGGTGGCGACCGCCGCCTTCAGCGCGGCGGGCATATCATCCACATCGACAAGATCGCGAACTTCGGCCCAGGCCACGCCGGTCTTGGCATCTTCGGCGGTGAGGGTCAGCAATTCGGCCGGGGTGAAGGGGCGCTGCGCCCGCAGCGTGGCGCTCAGCAGCAAGGCGGAATTGCCGGCGGTATTGCGCGTGACGCCGGCGGCGGCGCGTACCGCCAGGAAGCGCAGCAGACCGGGCTGAAGGGTGCGGATCTGCCGCTCCAGGGTCTGGGTGATGCTGCTAACCTGAGTGAGCACGGTCTCGCCTTCGCTCATGACCCGCGGAGCCAGCTTGGGGTCGCGCGCGTCCAGCGGCAGCTTGAGCATCGCATCCACTTCGGGGCGCATGGTCTTGATGGCGTCGTACGCGGTGCGGATCTGCTTAGCGAGGGGCGCAACCTGCGGATTGGTCTCACCTTCGAGAGTTGCCAGGGCCGAGGTGATGCCCTTGTCCACTTTCGCGCGGCGGCCGGCGAGGCTGGTGATCAACGCCTGCAGCTTGTCATTGGGCGCCTGCAAAGCGGAATTGCCGTCCGAACGCTCCAGCCGGAAGCTGGTCAGTACTTCGAACAAATTCTGATCAATGCTGACATATTCCGACGTGATCTTGGCAGATTCATAGCGTTCATATGCCGAAACCAAAGAAGATATGCAGAGAGCCGCGAGTATTGCGCTGACCGCACAGAATAATGCGATCAAGGTGGTCTTTACTGAGAAATTCATGTGTCCCCCCGACGGTATCCATTCTGACTATCGATCGGGGCTGTCCCGTAGCTTGCGTATCGCAGGGGTAGTGCACGCATGAGGCGAGTGCGTCGCACTCAAATCGGGGTGCGTTGCAAAAAGACGTGCAAATGCCCGCCAATGCATGCTTACGGTAGTGTCACCGTCGTGTCGCGTGGCGCCTTTAGTCGGGGGCCAGGCACGGGGCTTGCCGCTGGAGGATGACCATGCAGCCGATCCTGCGGGCTGAGGATGTGAGCAAGGCCTTAGACGCCACGCCGATCCTCAGGAGCGTCAGCTTTCACATCGCGGCGGGGGACCTTGCTGCCATCATCGGGCCGGCTGGCTGCGGCAAGTCCACCTTGCTGCGCTGCTTGAACGGCCTTGAAACAGTGGATTCCGGCAGCGTTGAAATTTTCGGCCAGAAGATGAGCCGTGCGGCGGGCGCGCCCTCGCCCCCCAAGGAGACCGCCCGCCAGCTGCGCCAGAACGTCGGCATGGTGTTGCAGGGCTTCAGTCTGTTCCCGCACAAGACCCTGCTGCAGAACGTGATGATGGCCCCCATGGTGGTGAGGAATGCGACCCGGGACGAGGCCGCGGCCACGGCCGAGCGCCTGCTGGAGAAGGTCGGCCTTTATGAGGAGATGGACCGCTACCCCATGGATCTGTCCGGCGGCCAGCAGCAGCGCGGTGCCATCGCCCGCGCGCTCGCCTTGGCGCCGAAGGTGATGCTCTACGACGCCCCCACCGTCGGGCTGGAGCAGGCATTGGCGGATGAGGTGCTTGACGTGATGAAGGCTTTGGACGGTGAGGGCCTGACCCAGGTCATCGTGACCGACGAGATCGCCTTCGTGCGGGAGGCATGCGACTGCACGCTTTACATGGAAGATGGCGAGATCATCGAGGTCCTGGGCAAGAAGCAGGCTGCCGGGGGCGCGCAAGACCCGCGAACTCAGAAGTTCCTGGGCCGTTTCACCTGATTTTTAGACGTTTCCGGTGGGTGTTATGCGTTCTGTCATTGTGGGCCTTCTCGTATTTTTCGGCATCCTCGGGGGCGGCGGCACCGCCCACGCCCTGGACTGGTCGTCGTTCAGTTTCTTTGCCACCCGTGCCGAGGCGCCGGAGCCGGCCCTCACCACCGTGCCGCGGATCCTGCGCTATGGCGGCGACAGCGCGTCGGGCGCGCCCTATACCTTCAAGGATCCCGCCAATCCCAGCCGGACGATCGGCCTGGAAGTGGACATCATGGCGCAACTGGCGCCGCGGCTCGGCGGCATGCCGATTTTTGTTCAGAACCAATCGGATACGCTGATCGCCGGCTTGGGCAGCGATCTCTATGAAGTGGCCGTCACCGCGCCGGCCATCACGCCGGAAACAGCGGCGCCGTCGGTCAACTTCTCCATTCCCTATTACACCACCTTCGGCCAGATCGTGATCCGGCGCGGCGATCCGGCCATCACGGGACTGAAGGGGCTCAAGGACAAGACGGTCGGGACGCTGAAGGCGACCCAGATTGCGGAGATCTTGTCCCGCAGCCCCAACATCGTTCTGAAGACCTATGACACTCCGGCGGAGGTCTTTTCCGACCTGAGGCGCGGCCGGATCGATGCCGCGGTGGTGGACTTCCCGATCGCGGTCTATCATGCGCGGCCGGATCGGGCGCTGCAATTTACCGGCGATCCCATCGGCCGTATCCAATATGCCGTCGCGCTGAAGCGGGGCACCCATCCGGAAGTGCTCGGGGCGCTCAACACCGCGATTTACGCCATGAGCCAGGACGGCTCACTGCGCCGGATACTCGATCGCTGGGCGCTGTGGACGCCGGTGATGGCGCAGGAGGTGGACGATAAGCGGCCCATGCAGGCCGAGCCGTCCGCCTATGAACACTTCGTCGAAGCCTCCACGCCGCGGAGCTTCATTTCGGAGGTGGAGCGCTATGTGCGCTTCCTGCCGCAGATCCTCCGTGGCGTGGTGATGACGCTGGAACTCTCGCTCCTGGCCATGGTGACAGCCATGGTCGTGGGCGCGGTGCTGGCGGTGACACGGGTCCATGGCGGGCCGGTTCTGGGGCGGGTGGCGCGGGCCTATATGGATGGCATGCGCGGGATTCCACTGCTCATCGTGGTGCTGTTCGTCTATTACGGACTGCCCACCGTTGGGGTGCAATTGGACCCGCTGATGGCCGGCGTGCTGGCGCTGGGGCTGAGCTATGCGGCCTACGTGGCGGAAAATGTCCGCATCGGCCTGCGCGCCATCCCACGCGACCAGATGGAAGCGGCCATCGTCCTGAACATGACCGAATTGCAGGCGCTGCGGAATGTCATCCTGCCACAGGCGGCGCGCATCATGCTGCCGCCCACCGCCAGGAATTTTGTCTCCCTGATCAAGGATTCCTCGCTGGTCAGCGTGCTGCCGCTGCTGGAATTGACCAAGACCTACCAGCAGATTTCCGTCACCTATTCCGATTATTTCGGCACCGGCCTGCTGGTGGCGGCCATCTATCTGGTCATCAGCCTGCCGTTCGTGCGGCTGGCGAAATGGGCCGAACTCTATGCCGGCCGCGGCATGAGCCGGCTGGTCCCCTGAGCGCACGCCGTTTGGTCTGGAGCGAGCGTCCTCGCTCAAGCCCGGAGGGGCTTGAGCCGAGCGGGATGCGAGCCGCGGGAGGTCTGCCTAATCGGTCTTCAGGCGTAGCGGGCGATGGTCAGGCCTTCCATATCGATCTCCGGCGCGCGGCCGGACACCAGATCGGCCACCACCCGGCCGGTGCCGGCGCCCATGGTCCAGCCCAGGGTGCCATGGCCGGTGGCCAAATGCAGATTGTCATAACCGCATGGCCCCAGCACCGGCGGGCCATCGGGGGTGTTGGGCCGCAGGCCGCACCAGAACGTGGCTTCCGAAACTTTGCCGCCAGCGGGGAACAGGTCGGTGACCACGTGTTCCAGCGTCTGGCGACGTTTCTCGCGCAAGGTGAGATCGAAGCCCGCCAGTTCCGCCGTGCCACCCACCCGGATGCGATCGCCCAGGCGGGTGACCGCCACCTTGTGGGTCTCGTCCATCACCGTGGATTCCGGCGCGCCGGTGGCATCGGTGATGGGAATGGTCAGTGAATAGCCCTTCACCGGATAGACCGGCACGGTGACACCCAGCGGCTTCAGCAAAGCGGGAGAATAGCTGCCGAGCGCCAGTACATAAGCGTCCGCACGCACGGGGCCCTGGTCGGTTTCGACGCCGGTGATGTGCTTGCCGTCGAAGGTCAGGGCTTTGATGCTGCGGCCATAATTGAATGTGACGCCGGCCTCTACGGCCATCTCCGCGAGGCGGTTGGTGAACTTGAAGCAGTCGCCGGTCTCGTCGCCGGGCAGCAGCAGCCCGCCGGCCACCTTCTCGCGCACCCGCGCCAAAGCCGGTTCCACCCGGATGCAGCCGTCGCGGTCGAGCAGTTCGTAGCGCACGCCGGAGCGCTCCAGCACGGCGATGTCGGCGGCGGCATGGTCCACCTGCGCCTGGGTGCGGAACATGTCCAGCGTGCCCTGGGTGCGCTCGTCATAGGAGATGCGGGTGCGCTGGCGCAGGGCATCCAGGCAGTCGCGGCTGTATTCCGCGAGGCGCACCATGCGGCTCTTGTTGCGCGCATAGCGGGCCTCGGTGCAATTGGCCAGCAGTTGCAGGCCCCACAGCCACATGGCCGGGTCGATCCGGGGGCGGATCACCAGCGGGCTATGCGGCATCAGCATCCATTTGATCGCTTTGGTCACCAGACCGGGTGCCGCCCACGGCGCGGAATAGCCGGGCGAGACTTCTCCGGCATTGGCAAAGCTGGTCTCCAGGGCCGGGCCGGGCTGGCGGTCGATGACCGTCACCTCATGGCCGTCCTGCGCGAGATAATAGGCGCAGGCCACCCCGATGACGCCCGAGCCCAGTACGACGACCTTCATGGGGGAATCCTTTGGCGGTGCAATCCTGAGGATGACCGCAGCATGGTGCCGCTCGCGCGGCGCGGCAATGGAACTTAAGCCGTGCAGCGTAAGCCTTGGATGCTCAGCTTCCGCCCATCGGCCGGGCGCGAGCGGTAGGGGGAATGAGCAATGGACTGTCGGGCGCTACCGCTTCGGCGTCGCCCGGCAGAAGGTTCAATCCTGATGCCACGCGCCATCGCCGTGCGGGCGAATGGCGCGGGCGCAAGGCGTGTTCAGGCGGCCTTGCGGATCAGGCTGCGCAGGGTCGCCACCATGTCCTTGATCTCCTGCTCGGTGGAGATGAAGGGCGGCGAGAAGGCGAGGCTCTCGCCGGTGTAGCGCATGTAGAGGCCATCCTTCAGGCCCTGCTCGAACACCTTCAGGGCGCGCATGCCCGGCGCGTCCGGATAGGGCTCCAGTTCCACCGCGGCGGTGAGGCCGAAGTTGCGGATGTCCACCACGCCGGGTTCGCCGCGCAGGCTGTGGAACTCTTCTTCCATCAGCGGCTCCAAAGCGCGCACACGGGCGAACAGGTCCTCTTCCTCATAGACGTCGAGGGAGGCATGGGCGGCCGCGGCGGCCATGGGATGGCCGGAATAAGTGTAGCCGTGGCAGAACTCGATGGCGGCGGGCGGGCCGCTCATGAAGGCGTCATAGATCTCCTGGCGGGCGATGACGCCGCCCATGGGGATGATGCCGTTGGTGATCGCCTTGGCGAAGGTGATCATGTCCGGCACGATGCCCAGGCGCTCGGCGGCGAAGGCATAGCCGGTGCGGCCGAAGCCGGTGATGACTTCGTCGAAGATCAGCAGGATGCCGTGCTTGGTGCAGATCTCGCGCAGACGCTCCAGATAGCCGATCGGCGGCACGATCACGCCGGCGGAACCGGACATGGGCTCGACGATGACGGCGGCGATGGTGGAGGCGTCATGCAGCGCCACCAGGCGCTCCAGTTCGTCCGCCAGATGCGCGCCCCAGGCGGGCTGGCCCTTGGAGAAGGCCATCTCTTTCAGGTCATGGGTGTGGCGCAGGTGGTCCACGCCCTGCACCATGCCGGCGGCGAACATCTTGCGGTTGGAGACGATGCCGCCCACCGACATGCCGCCGAAGCCGACGCCGTGATAGCCCTTTTCGCGGCCGATGAAGCGCGTGCGCGAGGCGTTTCCGGTCAGGCGGTGATAGCCCAGCGCGATTTTCATCGCGGTGTCCATGGCTTCCGAGCCGGAGTTGCAGAAGAACACCCGGTTGAGGTCGGCGGGCGCCATGTCGGCGATGCGCTCGGCGAGCTGGATGGTGGTGGCGCTGGCCACCTGGAACGAGGGGGCGTAATCTAGCGTGCGCACCTGCCGCGAGACCGCATCCACGACGCGCGGGTGAGAGTGGCCGAGCGGGGTGCACCACAGGCCCGACGAACCGTCGAACAGCCGCACGCCATTGGCATTGGTGAAGTATGCGCCTTCCGCCGACACCAGGGTGCGGTCGGTGGGGTCGGCCTTGAAGCGCCGGTTCGAGGTGAAGGGCGCCCAATAGGGATCCACATTGAGCTGCCGGGCGAGAACGCCCTGATCGGTCACCTGGTCCATGCGCTATCTCCCAAGACGGCTCTCTGCACGCTTGCGCGCCAAGCCTGAAATGCAAGCAGCCACCATAAACCCGACGGTTGTTTTGTATATATGCAGTTCGTCATTCTCTGTTCGGAGCTGTAGTGGTTTTCGCACCGATACAGTCGCGCGCGCGCTTGACCTGGGCATGGGTCTGGGGTCCATTGGCGGCCATCTCAATCGGCGGCGGGATTGCCGTCGACGGATGATGCAGCCCATGGAATGTCCATAGGCAGTTGGTTTTCGGCATGCGGCAGTGGAGCCGGTTTTCCATGCTTGCGATCACGTTGGATACCTCCGGCAAGGTCCCCCTGGTGAGCCAGATCGTGGCCGCGGTCACGGCGCGCATCGGCGAGGGTGTGCTGCGGCCGGGCTCGCGGCTGCCCTCGGTGCGGGTGCTGGCGGCGCAATGCGAGGTGAGCACGCTCACCGTCTCCAATGCCTACAACCGCCTGGTGGCCGAGGGCTATCTGGAGGCGCGGCGGGCCAGCGGCTATTACGTGGCCGCGCGCAAGACCGCCCACGAGCCCCAGCGCCGCTTCGCCCCCGCTGTGTCGATCGATGCGCTGTGGCTGCTGCAGCGGGTCTATGAGGATGATCCGACGCTGCTGAAGGTGGGCGCCGGCTGGCTGCCGGAGAGCCATCTGTTCACCGATGGCCTGCGCCATGCGCTGGCTGCACTGGCTAAGCGGCCGGCTTCCGCCGTTTCGCGCTACGGCAATCCGCACGGCTATGCCCCTCTGCGCCGCTCGATCCAGATGCTGCTGGCTCAGCGCGCCATCGATTGCGAACCGGACAATATCATCCTCACCCATGGTGCCAGCCAGGCGCTGGATCTGGCGGCGCGCGGGCTGCTGCAGGCGGGCGATACCGCGTTTGTGGACGATCCCGGCTATTGCAACCTGTTTCCCACCCTGCGCGCCCTGGGGGTGCGGGTGGTGGGCATCGAGCGCACCACCCAGGGGCCAAATGTGGAGGCGCTGCGCCTGCTGGCGGAGCGGCACCGGCCGCGGGTGTTCTTCACCAACACCATCCTGCACAACCCCACCGGCACCGGCTGCTCGCCGGCGGTGATCTACCGCGTGCTGCGGGTGGCGGAGGAGTTCGATTTCCATATCGTAGAGGACGACATCTTCGCCGGCATGGCCCCCGACCAGGTGCCCAATATCGCCAGCCTGGATCAGTTCCGCCGGGTGCTCTATGTGGGCTCCTTCTCCAAGACGGTCTCCCCCAGCTTGCGGGTGGGCTATCTGGTGGCGGGGCGCGATCTGGTGGAGCGGATGCTCTATCTCAAGCTCTCCGGCGGCCTCACCAGTTCGGAAGTCACCGAACAACTGGTGCACACCATCTTAGTGGATGGCCATCACAGGCTGCATCTGGCGCGGCTGCGCGACAAACTGGCGGCGGCGCAGAAATCCGTGTGCGACAGCCTCGCCTCCGCCGGCCTGGACATTTTCCATCGCCCAGCCGGCGGCATGTTCGTGTGGGCCGGCTTCAAGGGCGACACCAATATGGACGAGGTGGCTCGCCGGGCGCTGGAGCAGGGCATTATGCTGGCGCCGGGCTCACTGTTCTGCGCCGATCAGAAGCCGACCACCTACATGCGCTTCAATGTGACCCATGCGGACCACGTCCGGCTCTACCGCTTCCTGGAGGAGATGGCCACCGCGCCCCCGGTCGCTGCATGAGATCGCCAGATACGGCTTGATCCCGGTCGCAAGATCGTCCACTTCGATCGCAAGCCATGCGGTCGCACCGCCCCGGTATTGAACACCCCATCCTGAAGATTTGGAGCTTCCCATGCGTCTGACCGCCGATGCCGCCGGCCTGTTCCCCATCGCGCCGACGCCCTTCCATGCGGACGGGCGCATCGATGAATCCTCCGTCGACACACTGATGGAGCGCTATGTGGCCGCCGGCGCCACCGGCGTCACCGTGCTCGGCATCATGGGCGAAGCGCCCAAGCTGGAGCCGGAGGAGAGCCTCGCCATCGCGTCCCGCTTTGTGAAGGGTATGGCCGGCCTGCCGGTGATCGTCGGCGTCTCGGCGCCGGGCTTTGCCGCCATGCGGGCACTGTCGCGCTCGGTCATGGACAAGGGCGCGGCGGGCGTGATGATCGCCCCGGTGCCCAGCCTGCGCACCGACGACCAGATCATCACCTATTATCGCCAGGCCATCGAGGCCATCGGCACCGACATTCCGTTCGTGATCCAGGACTATCCGCTCACCCTCTCGGTGCAGATGACCCCCAAGGTCATCCGCCAGATCGTGGAGGAGCACCCCTCCTGCGTGATGCTCAAGCACGAGGATTGGCCCGGCCTCGAAAAGATCACCACCCTGCGCAATTTCCAGAAGGAAGGCACGCTGCGTCCGATCTCCATCCTCACCGGCAATGGCGGCATGTTCCTGGATTTCGAGATGGAGCGCGGCGCCGACGGCGCCATGACTGGCTACGCCTTCCCGGAAATGCTGGCGGATGTGGTGAAGCTGCAGAAGGCCGGCCAGCGCGAGGCGGCGCACGATCTGTTCGACGCCCATCTGCCGCTGCTGCGCTATGAGCAGCAGCAGGGCGTCGGCCTGGCGGTGCGCAAATATGTGCTGATGAAGCGCGGCTTCATCGCTTCCGACGCCCAGCGCAAGCCCGGCTCGGCTCTGTCCGCCACCGCCCGCGCCGAAGTGGACTATCTGCTGGCGCGCCTCGCCAAGGTGGATGCGCGGGCTCTGCCCATCGCCGCCTGAGATTTCGCCTTTCACGAATGCCGCGCCGGGGTCTCCCCGGCGCGGCGCGCAGCCGGGCCAGCCCGCACCCGGTTCCTCCTTGCGGCTGCCCCTGGAACCCTGCCCATGCCGCTGCAACTGCCCCCCGCCGAACCCGGCATGCGCGAGGATGAGGTCGATACTCCGGCTCTGATCCTGGATCTGGATGCCTTCGAGGCCAATCTGGATGCCATGGCCCAGCGCCTGGCCCCTACCGGCGCCCGCCTGCGGGCCCATGCCAAGACCCACAAGAGCGCGGTGATCGCCCGTCTCCAGATGGAGCGCGGCGCCATCGGCCAGTGCGTGCAGAAGGTGGGCGAGGCCGAGGCGCTGGCGCGGGCCGGCATCGATGATCTGCTGGTCAGCAATGAAGTGATCGCGCCGCGCAAGCTGGCGCGTCTGGCGGCGCTCTCGCGCATCGCCCGCATCGCGGTGTGCGCGGATGATGCCGCCGCCCTCCCGGCGCTGGAAGCGGCGGCGGAAGCGGCGGGCATCCGCCTGTCGGTGCTGGTGGAGATCGAAGTGGGCGCCAAGCGCTGCGGCCTGGAGCCCGGCGCCCCGGCCGGTGAACTGGCGGCGCGTATCGCCGCCTCGAAACATCTGAGTTTCGGTGGCCTCCAGGCCTATTTCGGCAGCGCCCAGCACAAGCGCCAGCCGGAGGAGCGGCGGCTGGCGATTGCCCATGCGGGCACCTGCGTGGAGCGCACGCTGGAAGATTTGCGCCGGCGTGGCCTGCATTGCCCCATCGTCGGCGGCGCCGGCACCGGCACCTTCGCCCTGGAGGCGGCCAGCGGCCTGTGGACCGAGATCCAGGCTGGCTCCTACATCTTCATGGATGCGGATTACGCCCGCAATGTCGAGCCGCCGCCGTTCCGCCACGCACTGTTCGTGCTGGCCCAGGTGATGAGTGCGCCTCACGGCAGCGGCCGGGCGGTGGTGGACGCCGGCCACAAGGCCGCGCCCACCGACAGCGGCTATCCGCAGGTGTTCGAGCGGCCGGAACTGGCCTATGTGGGCGCCTCCGACGAGCACGGCGTGCTCGAAGCCCGCGATGGCCCCTTGCCGGGCCTTGGCGAGAAGCTGCGCTTGATCCCCGGCCATTGCGACCCGACCGTGGACCGCTACGACTGGTATGTCGGCGTGCGCGGCGGCCGGGTGGAATGCCTGTGGCCGGTCACCGCCCGCGGCTTGATGGTGTAAACTGATAGTCAATACCGCTGAGGCTGTTGGCCTCGGGTCAGTGAATGGCAGGGCGCTTGTCGTAACGGCAGGTGTTCCGCTTGTTGTGTCACGCCCGTGGTCGGGCTGGTTGGGGACCGCCGCCCGTGCGAAGGGACTATCTTCGCCATGAAGAGGGCGTTTGCGCCGCTCACATGTAATGAATGGTGACTGGGAGCGCAGCAGCCAAGCTTAGCCTTTGTGATCTACCTGCTCGGCCTCGGCGTAGAACGTGTTTCTCACACGTAATCTCCTCTGCTATATTGGAGCCAGAAAATCGGGACTTTGGTTGCAGGATGACGTCGGATATGAATGGCGCTGAACAGGTCGAGCGGTTGCTTGATACCCAGGACCTGGCCGGTGCCCTGGAAAGTGATCGCTTCAAGCAGTTCCTGGACCAGGTTCCGGTGGCGATCGCAGTCTCGGAACTGCGGGACAGCGAGCAGATCGTCTACGCCAATCTGGAGTTCGAGCGCCTGACCGGGCAGCCAGCGGCTGTGATGGTGGGCCGGGTCTGGAGCGACGTTCCCGGCCGCGCAGAAGGCGAGGGGGATGGTCGCGAGCTTGGCGCTGCCATTGCCAACGATCAAGATTTCATCGGCTCCTTCACCCTGAGCCGCGATGGCCAACAGATGGGCGTGAATGCCTGGTCCAACATCATTGAGGATGACAACGGCAAGCCGATCTTTCGGTTGGTTGCGCTGGTGGAGACCGGACGTCCGGAGCATGACGAACAGAAGCTCCACGAGCGCATCCGCGAGAAGGATACGCTCCTGCGCGAGCTCCAGCACCGGGTGAAGAACAATCTCCAGATGATCACCGCATTGATCCGCCTGGAATCGCGCAATCTGCCTGACGACTTGGTCAGTGAGCGGTTTGACCGCCTGGCCGGGCGGGTCGAGGCTCTCGCACTGCTTTACCGTTCGTTGTCCGAAGAGGGCCACGCCCAGGTCATCGACCTCGGCGTCTATCTCAGCCAGATCGCCTCCGCGGTCATGGGCGCTCATGCGGTGGAAGGCATCCGCCTGGATTTGAAGGTGGATACGTGGCCGGTCTCCATCAATGTCGCCATGCCCGCGGGGCTGGCGGTGAACGAGCTCTTGACCAACGCGCTGAAGCACGCCTTCCGCGGCCGGGATGGCGGCACCATCACGTTGCACTCCCTGGTCGATGACCAGGGCTGCGAGGTGGTGGTGGCGGACGACGGTAACGGCCTGCCCCACGGCAGCCGCTGGCCTCAGACCGGGAAGCTGGGGGCGCTGATCGTGGAATCGCTGCGCGAGAATGCCAATGCCCAGATCAAGGTGGAGTCCCGCCCCGGCGGCGGCCTGCGGGTGACCATGTTCTTCGCCCGCGTCGATGCGGCTCCCAGCGAAATTGAGCAGCAGGCCACGTCCACCTCCTAACCTATGCAATGCCCGAACGCCTCTCGTGCGGGGCTCTCCGGCCGGAACAGGCCCTGTGATGTCAAAGGATGCGAGAATGCGGCGCGCGGCCTTGGTTGTTCTTTTTGCCCTAGGGTGGGCGCTGCCGGTGCAGGCCCAGCAGCAGTATGCCGGAAAGCCGCAGGATGACCTGCGCCGCTGCTTCGACAACAGCGTGGTCAAGCTGGGCGAGCAGAAGGTCGATCTGGCGGACTTTGCCGTTATCGCCGTAGGTCTCTGCGATGCGCCCATCACCGCCTATCGCGACTATGTGCTGGCCTTCGAGCAAAGGCGGGGGGCCACCGGAAACGGGCTTCAAAGCCGGGTGGAAGCAGCGTTATCCGCCGAGTTTCGCCGGGCCAAGGATGCCTATGTGACATACCGCAAGAGGGGGGCGGAAAAGCAGCCTGCCCAACGCGAGGCGGACGTCTGACGCGGACCGTTCACTGCGGCGCGGTGAGCGCCAGCTGGATCAGGCGATCAAGGCCTGCGGCGTCGCCGAGAATGGCTGCCTTCTCACGCATGGTGAGGTTGGAAAGCGCCTGCGCGAGCGTCTCCGCATCGGCAGCCTTGGCGAGGCCGATCAGCCGCTCACTGGCTACGTCGCCTTTGCGTCGATGACCGCCAAACGGCAGCATCGCGCGGTGCGCCGACAATAGGGCTGGATCTCCCGCCAGCCGCTGCACCGCCTCCCGCACCGGCCCCGTCGCGGTGAGTTCCGCCGCTAAGGCCCTCGCCCGCAGCAGCACGGCGGGCGGAGTGCGTTCCTCCGGTGTCCGCAATAGCCCGAGGCGGGCAAAAGCATCGCCCACATCCCGGCGCGCCGTGCCGGCGGCAATGGGCACCGCCAACAGCAGGCCGAGGATCACCGGCAGCATCCAGTAGAACAGCGGTACCGCTATCAGCCAGGCGGTCACCGCCAGAATGGCGCCCAGGACCATCTGCACCGCATAGCGCCGCAGGGTATCGGAAAGCGGCACGCTGCCGTCGTCGCGCCGTTGCGGCTGCCAGCCGGCATCGCGGCCGGACAGGATGCCGACCACGCCGCCCGATTGCACCACCATCAGCACCGGCGCCGCCAAGCCCGAGATCAGCGTTTCCACCAGCAGCCCGGCGCCGGCGGCGAACCCGCCGCCAAAGCTCCGTCGCCGCGCCGGACTGAAGAGAAGGAGACCATAGGCGATCAGCTTGGGCAGCAGCAGCACCGCCATGGTGCCGCCGAACACCCAGGCGGCGCGAATGGGATCCTGCGCCGGCCAGCTGGGAAACAGCGAGGCGCCGGAGGGGAAGTAATCGGGGGGAATGAACCGGGCCTGCACCGAGATGGCGAGGCCCACCAGCAGCATCACCAGCCACAAGGGCGAGGTGATGTAGGAGCCGATGCCGGTGAGCAAATGGATGCGGCTTGCCAGCGCCAGACCCCGCGCCGGCAGCACGGCGCTGTGTTGCAGGTTGCCCTGGCACCAGCGGCGGTCGCGAATGGCCAAGTCCGTGAGCGAAGGCGGGCCTTCCTCGTAGCTGCCTTCCAGATGTGGGACCATATGAACGCCCCAGCCGCCGCGCCGGATCAGCGCTGCCTCGACGAAGTCATGGCTGAGGATGTGGCCGCCGAACGGCGCCGGTCCGCGCAGGTGCGGCAGCCCCGCTTCCTCGGCGAAGGCGCGGGTGCGAATGATGGCGTTGTGGCCCCAGTAATTGCTGTCGGCGCCGTGCCACCAGGCAAGGCCGTGGGCCAGGAGGGGGCCGTACAGCCGCCCGGCGAACTGCTGCACGCGCGCGAACAAGGTGCGGCCGCCGACGATGATGGGCAGGGTTTGGATGAGGCCGACACTGGGGTTGGCTTCCATGGCGGCGGCGAGCCGCACGATGGCGTCTCCAGTCATGACGCTGTCCGCATCCAGCACGATCATGCTGTCATAGGCGGCGCCGAAGCGCGTGACCCACTCGCCGATGTTGCCGGCCTTGCGGTCGATATTCTTCGGCCGGCGGCGGTAGAAGATGCGCGATGCCCCCGTGCGCTCCCGCAGGGCGATGACGCCGGCTTCCTCCGCCACCCACACGTCCGCATCGGTGGTGTCGGAGAGGATGTAGACGTCGAAATGCGCCAGCGCTCCCGTCTGCGCCAGCGATTCATAAGTTGCCTGGAGCCCGGCCATCACCCGCGCGGGATCTTCATTGTAGGTGGGCATTAGCAGGGCTGTGCGACCCGTCACTTCAGGCAGAGGCGCGCCAGGGTCGATGTCCAATTGCCGCTGGCTGCCCATCATGGCGATGGCCCCGCCCAGGGCGCTGGTGAAGGAGAAGGCGATCCAGGCGAACAGCACCACGAACAGCGCCAGCACCACCGCTTCCAAAGAGGTGAGCGCGCCCACCGAGAGCACCAGATACATCTCCCAGGCGGCCCAGACGGTGAGGGCGGCCGCGCCGCCCATCACCACCAGACGCCGAAGCCAGATACCCGCGGGCGCCGTGGCGGGCCGCCGATCCGGCCGCTGCCAGCGGCGCAGGTGCTGCGTCGGCATGGTGAGCGGGCTTTCCGCCGGCAGAAACGGCAGGCTCGTGTTCGTCGCCGGCAGGGGCTGCTCGAGCGGCAGGGGCGGGCGCGTGGCTAGGCGGTCCATCGATAGACCCAGGTTTCCGACATGCGCTCGGCGTCCCGCAGGATCACCGCGCGCAGTTCGATAGGTGAGGCATTCTGCGGATCGAGAACGAAGGCGAGACGCCAGCCGTGGATTTCCGGATTGGGCTGGAGAACGACATTGCGGATGGCGCCGCCTGAGGCACTTACCTCCGGCCGCAGCGCATCCGCCGGCAGGTTGCGCAGCGCCTCGCCGGCGATATCGAGGACGAACTGCCGGCCCCCTGCGGTCGCGCCGCAGCGTGTCGCGGTCACACGCCCGAGCTTGGTGGCATCCGGCCCATCCCAGCCCCAATGCAGGCGGTAGGTGTAATTGTATTCTCCGCCCTTGCGCAGCGGCTCCTTGGGGCGCCAGAAGGCGACGATATTGTCGTGGATCTCTTCCTTGGTGGGAATCTCGATCAGATGCACCGCCCCTTCGCCCCAATCGCCGATGGGCTCGACCCAGATGCTGGGGCGGCGTTCATAGCGCGCCTCCAGATCCTGATAGTCGAAGAAGGACCGCTGACGCTGCAGCAGGCCGAAGCCGCGGGTGTTGGTGTCCATGAACACCGAAAATTCCAGCCGTTGAGGGTTGAGCAGCGGCCGCCAGATCCGTTCGCCGCCGCCATTGATGATCTCCAGCCCTTCCGCATCGCGCACCGCCGGCCGGAAATCATCCACGCCGTCGCGGTCGTTGGGCGCGAAGAAGAACATGGAGGTGAGTGTCGCCAGTCCCGGCTGCGGGACGTCCGTGCGCGGATAAATGGTCATCTCCACCGCCATGTTGGTGGTCTCGCCGGGGCGGATGGTGAAGCGAAACGCGGCCGCCGCACTCGGGCTGTCCAGCAACGCATGTACCACCAGGGAATCTGCGCCGGTGCGTGGCTTCTCAATCCAGAATGCCCTGAACAGGGGGAATTCCTCCCCGCCCGCATCCGCGGTCTTGATGGACAGGCCCCGGGCGGATGAGCCATAGGTCTGGCCCTTGGCGACCGCGCGGAAATAGCTGGCGCCCTGGAACACCGCCACTTCGTCGAAATAGTCCGGACGATTGATGGGCGCGTGCAACCGGAAGCCGGAAAAGCCGAGATCAAGCTTCGGATCGGGAGCCGGCAGGTTGTTGTCGAAGCGGAACAAGCTCTGGCTGTAAGGCACCGTCTTGGCCTTGCCATCGGCGACAATGGCGATGTCCACGCGATCTCGAAACAGGAAGCCGCGATGCAGCAGTTGCAGTTCGAACGGCAAGTTCTCGCCGCGCCAGAGCGACTTTTCCGGAATGAAGCGGATATTGCGATAGTCGTCGTAGGAGAGCTTGTCCAACTGAGCGGGCAGTTTCTGGTCGCCGGCCTGATAGGGCTTCTGCGCCAGGTCACGCGCCATCTGGCGCACCGTGAAGGGGGTGAAGGGAATTGTCGCGCCTTCCTGGGCCTCCGCCGTCCCGATCAGCGTGCGCCAAGCTGGGAAGGTGATCGCACCCAGGAGGGGCAGCGCGGCGGCGCTCCGGACGAACTGGCGGCGATCCATGGACACTCCCCTCCACCCAACAGGGCTCTGCCGCGGCCAGATGGCCGCGCAATCCCGGTGCAAAAGTCATATGGCGGCGCCAAAGTTCCACAGCATCGCTCTCGCTGTTCAGAATGAGGTGTTTGTCGGCGGCAGAAAGGCCGAAGCGAGGCGCAAAGACGTCGTCCCCAGCAACACGTGCGCATGTACCGGAGCCTCGTGAAGGCTGCAGCCCACGGGTTGCAGCTCGGCCGGCGACAGGGGAACCGGGCCCCCGCCATTCCGTTGGCTGTGAGGCGATGGTCCGCCGGCCATCACCTCGACCATCGCGAACCGGAGGCGGGGCCGCGCCTCCAGCATGGAGGGCTCATGCCGATTCCCGACGATCTGTCAGTTCGCTCCACATTGCAGTTGGACGCCAGCATGGCGGCTCACCGACAGTTGCTGGTTCTGATGTTCACGCTGCTGGCCCGGGATGAGGCCAGCCGTGAGGACCTGATCCAGACCATCCATCAGCGCCTGATCTTCCATGATGCCCACGAGGATCCGGGCCTGGAGGCCGACATGGCGATGGCGTTCGAGCGCCGGATGAGCGACGAACTGCGCCGAATTCTTGGCGATGTGCTCGCCGCCCTGGAAGCATCGGCGCGG
This sequence comes from Azorhizobium sp. AG788, assembly GCA_943369575.1. Classification (GTDB taxonomy): domain Bacteria; phylum Pseudomonadota; class Alphaproteobacteria; order Rhizobiales; family Xanthobacteraceae; genus Azorhizobium. The sequence goes on from CALRNP020000107.1 coordinate 17,125, forward strand.
GAGGAAAACCAACGGCCGGCTCCGGGCGCGCGATGAGGTCGAGGGGCTGGATGGGCGCTGTCTCCAGCACCAGGCCTGGTGCTGGATGCTGATCTATGGCGATCAGTCGCGCCAGGTCGAGCCTCGCGCCACACTGAGCCAACTGGCGGAAGATTATCGCAACCTTTCGGCCATGCCGGCCGGCATCGTGCGGCATGGGGCTCTCGTCGGGCTGTTCATCGACGCGGTGAAGTTGCCCGCGGGCCGCTCGCCCACCGTCTGCGCATACCCCGCCTTCAGCAGACCGGACACGTAGCGGACAGCCTCCCGGCGGTCACAGTGGCATGCGTCCACGATGTCGCTCACCGCCCATGGGCCGTCAGGGTCCAGGGCGCGAATGGCGTCCCACATGGCCTCGGTGCCGCGGGGCAGATAGGCGCGGATCTCAGCCAGCGCGAGGGTGAGTTGGCGGCCCATCACACCCCCCTGGCCAGCGCGGCGATGTTGCGAGGTGACGGGGGGCGGCTGTCGAAGAAGCCGTTGCTGCCCCAGGCCGCCCGGTCGAGCCGCGTCAGCCCGAGATTGCGGGCGAGCTCCCCGGCGCGGATGAGATTGACCACGATGCGCCGCGCCCGCCCGTCCGAGCGGTTCACGATCTCGGCGAGGAGGTCGTCTTCCAGGGTGAGCCTGGGGCACAGCGAGGCTGCGAGCGCGCGGGCATCGTCGAGATCGGTCTGAATAGCCCCTAGATTTTCGGACGTCTTCTTCCCTAATTTTGAGGCAAGGAGGCCATGATGGGGCCCAGACATTTCACGGACGATTTCAAGCGTGACGCGGTCGCGCAGATCACGGAGCGGGCTACCCGGTTGCAGAGATGTCCAAGCGGCTCGGCGTTAGCCAGCACTCGCTTTACGCCTGGAAGCGGAAGTTCTCGAAGCCACCGGCCCCGGCTGGTGTTGACCAGGCTGCAGAGATCCGCCGTCTGAAAGCGGAGCTGGCGCGGGTCACCGAGGAGCGCGACATCCTAAAAAAGCCACCGCGTATTTCGCCAAGGATGCAAAGTGAGATACACGTTTGTGGCCGAGCATCGCCGCCAGTTCCCGGTGCGGGCGATGTGTCGCTGCCTGCGCATCCAGCCCAGCGGTTTCTATGCCTGGCTGAAGAATCCGTTGAGCCGGAGAGCTCGGGAGGATGCGCGCCAGATCGAGCTTCTCGATAAG
>CALRNP020000108.1:0-18323 GCA_943369575.1 Azorhizobium sp. AG788
AACCGAGCCGAGGATATCGCCGATGGCCTTCTTCACACTCTCCGGGGTGATGCCGTGGGCGGTATTGTAGGCGATCTGCTTTTCGCGCCGCCGCGATGTCTCCGCCATGGCGCGCTGCATGGAGCCGGTCTCGCGGTCCGCATAGAGGATCACCCGCCCGTCCACATTGCGGGCGGCACGGCCGATGGTCTGTACCAGCGAGGTTTCCGAACGCAGGAAGCCTTCCTTATCCGCGTCCAGAATGGCCACCAGCCCGCACTCGGGAATATCCAGGCCCTCGCGCAGCAGGTTGATGCCGATCAGCACGTCGAACGCCCCCAGCCGCAAATCGCGGATGATCTCGATGCGCTCGATGGTGTCGATGTCCGAATGCATGTAGCGCACCCGAATGCCGTTCTCGTGCAGATACTCCGTGAGATCCTCGGCCATGCGCTTGGTCAGCACGGTGACCAGACTGCGATAGCCCTTGGCCGCCACCGCGCGCACTTCGCCCAGCAGATCGTCCACCTGGGTGCGGGCGGGGCGGATGTCCACCGGCGGGTCGATCAGGCCGGTGGGGCGGATGACCTGCTCCACGAACACGCCGCCGGTGCGGTCCATCTCCCAGGGGCCGGGGGTGGCGGAGACCGAGATGGTCTGCGGCCGCATGGCGTCCCATTCCTCGAACCGCAGCGGCCGATTGTCCATGCAGGAGGGCAAGCGGAAGCCATATTCCGCCAGCGTCGCCTTGCGGCGAAAGTCGCCGCGATACATGGCGCCGATCTGCGGGATGGTCACATGGCTCTCGTCGATGAAGACGAGGGCATTGTCCGGCACATATTCGAACAGGGTCGGCGGCGGCTCGCCCGGCTTGCGGCCGGTGAGCCAGCGGGAATAGTTCTCGATGCCTGCGCAGGCGCCGGTGGCTTCCATCATTTCCAGATCGTAGCGGGTGCGCTGCTCCAGCCGCTGGGCCTCCAGCAGCCGGCCCATCTTGTACAATTCCTCCAGGCGCATCTTCAGCTCGGCCTTGATGCCGGTGATGGCCTGAATCAGCGTCGGGCGCGGCGTCACATAATGGGAGGAGGCGTAGACCTTCACGCTCTTCATATCGCCGGTCTTGTGGCCGGTGAGCGGATCGAACTCGGAGATGCTCTCCACCTCGTCGCCGAACAGCGAGACGCGCCAAGCGCGATCCTCATAGTGGGCGGGGAAGATCTCCACCACGTCGCCACGCACCCGGAAGGTGCCGCGGGCGAAGTCGGACTGGATGCGCTTGTATTGCAGGGCCACCAGATCGGCCAGCAATTGGCGCTGGTTGATGCGCTCCCCCACCTCCAGCTTGAAGGTCATGGAGGCATAGGTTTCCACCGAGCCGATACCGTAGATGCAGGACACCGAGGCGACGATGATGACGTCGTCCCGTTCCAGCAGCGAGCGGGTGGCCGCATGGCGCATGCGGTCGATCTGCTCGTTGATGGAGGATTCCTTCTCGATATAGGTATCGGTGCGGGGAACGTAGGCTTCCGGCTGGTAGTAATCGTAATAAGAAACGAAATACTCCACCGCATTATCCGGGAAGAAGCTCTTGAACTCGCCATAGAGCTGCGCCGCCAGCGTCTTGTTGGGCGCCAGGATGATGGCGGGGCGCTGCAAGGTCTCGATCACCTTGGCCATGGTGAAGGTCTTACCCGAGCCGGTGACGCCCAGCAGCACCTGGTCGCGCTCATGTTCGCGCGCGGCGGCGGTCAGGTCGCGGATGGCCGCCGGCTGGTCGCCGGCTGGCTCGAACTCGCTATGGATCCGGAAGGCGATGCCGCCTTCGCTCTTTTCCGGGCGTGGCGGACGATGCGGCGTCCAGGTCTGGCCGTCCACCTCCGGCCGGCCGCCCTCGATGAGTCGCGACAGGGCCGCCACGGTCGCGGACTCTCCGCCCGCGGCGAAATCCAGCCCGAGATCCCCCGGCTCAAGGCCAAGGGACTTGGCGAGGGCGGGATCAAGGGCTTGGGAGGGCGCCGGCTCGAACGCGCGTTGCGAGCGCTCACCGAGCTTGCCGGGACGGGATGCTTTGGCCATGGCGCCAATATGGGGGCACGGCCCGCCCCTGGGAAGGGCCGGCCGGCTCGCTGTTTGGACACCATCAAGCAGATACGTGTTCCCAGCCGGGAACGGCTTGATGCCGGCCTTCCTCCGATGGCTCCGAGGGGCGGATAGGCTCCCCCATCAAGGTTGCAGCGACTGCTCCAGTTCCCGGGCGCGCTGCTGGGTCAGGACCCGCTGGCATTCCGCCGCCTCGACGCGGGCGATGGTGCCCTCGCCATTGGCGTAGTAGCTGCAGTTGGCGTCGCGATAGGCGGCCCACGCCTTCTGGGCCGCCTTCAGGCGCTCCTGCTGGGCGGGGCGCTGGTTGGCAAGGAGCGACTTGAGCGCGGTGTCCAGGCGGGCCTGCCACGCCTTGGCTTTGCCGGACACGCAGGCCACGATTTCTGGCGTGGTGTCCTGGTCGCAGCTCTTGTATTCGCCGTCGTACCAAGGGGCATCGAAGGCCGGGCCGGAGGCCGCCAGGGCCGGGGGCGCCAAGGCCGGGACGGCAAGCAGCATCAGACCGGCGGCGAGCAGGACCTTCATCGGACGTCTCCTGGAACTTAAGCGGGACCGCAGAGTTTGGCTTCAATCGACGATGAACAAGGTCGCTCCGACCGCCGTCTGCGAGCGGTGCGGCTCGGCCTGATCGGCCACCTGATAGCTCATTCCGGGCTTGAGGACGAAGGTGCGGCCATCCGCCAGGGTGGTGTGGAGTTCACCGGACAGGCACAGAAGAATATGACCCTTCACGCACCAGTGGTCCGAGACATAGCCGGGCGAATACTCCACCATGCGCACGCGAATGTCGGCAAATTGCCGGGTGCGCCATAGCGCATGGCCGCTTTCACCCGGATGTTCCGTTGCGGGAACTTCGGACCAGTCGGTGGTGCCGAATGGAATACCGGACATCTGCATGGCAGAACCTTCTCTTGGCCGAAATTCGTCGCCAATCTGGAACAGACTCTTTTCCGGCGCGCGAGTTGAAGCCGGTTTTTGCTCCTAAATCCAGCCCTCGACTTCGCTTCCTCCGCCTCGCCCAAGGTCATCCCGTCTTCTGCCGAGCTGCGGCAAGGCATCCGCAGGCCGGATCCTGACCCCTTATCCCGCAAGGAAAGGCTTCTATCCAATGCCCAATTTCGTCCCCGCCGTGATGCCGATCGTGATGCTGGTGGCATCCAATGTCTTCATGACATTCGCCTGGTACGGCCACCTCAAATACAAAAGCTCCCCGCTCCTGATCGCCATCATCGCGAGCTGGGGGATTGCATTTTTTGAGTATTGCCTGGCTGTTCCGGCCAACCGCATAGGCTCCGACGCCTATTCGACGGCACAACTGAAGACGATGCAGGAAGTGATTACACTTATCGTCTTCGCTGGCTTTTCAGTCTTGTATCTGAAAGAGCCATTGGGATGGAATCACGCCGTCGGCTTTGCTTTTATTGCCGGCGGCGCCTTTTTCATCTTCCATAAGTTCTAGCAGCATCAATCCTGCCGGGGCGCGCGTCGCGCGCGCACCCGGACGGGAACCGGCACCGGCCGCGACCGGCGCGCCTGCGCCAGAAGGGTCACGCCGGCCAAAGCGGCCAAGGCGAGGATGGCAGCGAGAGAGGTGGACAACACGGTTCCCTCCGAATCTTGCAGTGCGGCCGCAGCGGCGCGGTCCATGCTCAATACGAAGGTGACAGCGCAAATGGCCAACATCAAGACGACGGTGATGGCGATTTGTGCCAAAGCGTCGCCGGTCTTGTGTTTCTTCACCGTGCGATCCAGCACGCGCGGATCCGCCACGGAGGGGCCGAGGCTCTGTAGTTCGAAATCACGAAACTCAGACATCATCGTCTCGCCTGTGAATGCGGGCAAAAGCACCGCCCGTCTTGATTCTCCATCTCAACGGCTGCGCGGGCGAATCGTTTCCCGCGACTCATAAAAAGTTGCGCCCGCCACCCGATCAGATTGTGGCGGACGCGTGCCGGACCAGGGACGGATCGTGTCTTTTTAGTGACTTAGATCACACCAGCGCGAGTTATCCCCGAATTCCACGCTGTTTCGCCCCGCAATTCACCCGTTTGGACCTCCCCCGGTTCCCACGCCATGTCCACATGGCCGGGATGGGCGGCAACCCGTTGCAGCCATTGCTGAACCGCCGGCAGTCCGGTGAGGTCGAAGTCGCCTTCGTGCGCAATGTCGGTGTGTGCGTACAAAGCGATGTCCGCGATGGTGAGACGCTCCGCCACAAAGAAGGCCCGATTGGCCAGATGGCGCTCCATCACCCGCAGCGCCCCGTAGCCCTCTTCCATCCAGCGGTCGACGTCATGGGTGCGCAGGTCGCGCCCGCCGCGCACCTGCCGCAGCCAGAAGCGCGCCTGGGCGATGCCGGGCTCGTGATTGTTCTGCTCGAAGAACATCCAGCGCAGGGTCTCCGCCCGCTGCACCGCATCGGCCGGCAGGAAGGCGGTGCCCTCGGCGAGGTAGAACAGAATGGCGTTGGATTCGGCCAGCACCTGCCCGTCCTCCAGCTCCAGCAGCGGCACCCGGCCTTCGGGATTGCGCAGCAGGAATTCCGGGGTGCGATTTTCGCCGGCGAAGATGTCGATCTCCACCAGCTTGAACGGCAGGCGCAGCTTGGCCAGCAGCAGGCGGACCTTGTAGGAATTGCCCGAAGAGCGGGTGGAATAGAGCGTCAGCACGGCAATGTCCTCGGGCGTTCGCCGCTACATGGGCGCAGCCGTCGGATGGCGCAAGCGGCGGGGGCCCGAAAGGCGCAGCCATCAATGCCCTGAGTGCATTTCATTCAGGATCGTTGCTTGTTCCCGATGGGCGGCTCCATTAGTGTCGCGCCCGCCCGCCGGACCTTCGAGTCCCGGCGGGATTTCGTGTCACTATCCGCGTCCGCGACCCGCGCCGCCCCTGCTGCGGCCCGTCCGGATGCGCCCGGAGCGTTACGGCCATGAGCCTTCTTTCGTCCGCCCTCAAGCGTATCAAGCCCTCTCCCACCATCGCGATTTCCAACAAGGCGCGGGAGCTGAAGGCCGCCGGGCGCGACATCATCGCGCTCAGCGCCGGCGAGCCGGATTTCGATACGCCCGAGAACATCAAGGAAGCCGCCATCGCGGCCATCCGCCGTGGCGAGACCAAGTACACCGCCGTCGACGGCATTCCCGAGCTGAAGGCCGCCATCTGCCGCAAGCTGAAGCGCGACAACGGCCTGGACTACAAGCCCTCGCAGGTCACGGTCGGCACCGGCGGCAAGCAGGTGCTGTTCAACGCTTTGGTCGCCACCGTCGATGCCGGCGATGAAGTGCTCATCCCCGCCCCGTTCTGGGTCAGCTATCCGGACATCGTCGAGTTCTGCGGCGGCAAGCCGGTGAGTGTGCCCACCACCATTGAGGACAATTTCAAGCTGCGTCCCGACGTGCTCGAAGCGGCCATCACCCCGAAGACCAAGTGGCTGATCTTCAACTCGCCGTCGAACCCCTCGGGCGCCGCTTATAGCTGGGACGAGCTGAAGGCACTGACCGACGTGCTGCTGCGCCATCCGCAGGTGTGGATCCTCACGGACGACATGTACGAGCACCTGGTCTATGACGACTTCAAGTTCGCCACCCCGGCCCAGGTGGAGCCCAAGCTCTACGACCGCACGCTGACCATGAACGGCGTGTCCAAGGCCTATTGCATGACCGGCTGGCGCATCGGCTACGCCGCCGGCCCCGAAGCCCTCATCAAGGCCATCGGCACGCTGCAGTCGCAGTCCACCTCCAACCCCTCCTCCATCGCCCAGTGGGCGGCGGTGGAAGCGCTGGACGGCCCGCAGGACTTCATCGCCGAGCACAATGCGGTGTTCAAGGAGCGCCGCGACCTGGTGGTCTCCATGCTCAACCAGTCCAAGGGCCTGCAGTGCCCGAAGCCGGAAGGCGCGTTCTACGTGTTCCCGTCCTGCGCCGGGACCATGGGCAAGACCGCCCCGTCCGGCAAGGTGCTGGAAACCGACGAGGACTTCGCCACCGAGCTGCTCGCCTCGGAAGGCGTGGCGGTGGTGCATGGCTCGGCCTTCGGCCTCGGCCCGGCCTTCCGCATCTCCTACGCCACCGCCACCACCGACCTGGAAGAGGCCTGCCGCCGCATCCAGCGTTTCTGCGGCGCGCTGGTCTGAGACCCCACGGCGCCAGTCCGCGACTGGCGCCGTATCCGCCTGGTGCTTGGGTCGGGCCAGCACAGCGCGAGCTTGAGCTAAGCACCGTAAGGTAATGCGCCGCCCCCTGGTTTCAGGTCGGCGCATTAATCGCATCGAAAAACGGAACCTGGGCCTCTAAGGTGCGTTGGCGAACGGTCGAGACCGAGCTAAGGCTTGCCCACCCGCAACCGGGTGGGCGCCCGTTGGGGCCCCGTTTGGAGGAAGGTCACTATGAAGACTGTTATCAAGTCCGGCATTGCTGCCGCGATCGCCTGTGCCACCGTTGCGTTCGCCTCGGCGCCTGCGTCTGCGGCATCCATCCAGGTCGGCACCCTGATCTGCACGGTGGAGCCCAATGTCAGCTTCATCATCGGTTCGGTCCGTCAGCTCGACTGCAACTTCCGTCCCGCCGTCAAGGGCGTGGCCAAGGGCAGCTACGCCGGTGTCGTGCGCCGCTTCGGCCTCGACGTGGGCATGAGCGGCAAGCAGACCCTGGTGTGGGGCGTGCTGGCTCCCACCCGCCGCGTGAACCCGGCTGATCTGGCCGGCGTGTATGTCGGTGCGTCCGCCAATGCCGCCATCGGCGTGGGCCTCGGCGCCAATGCCCTGGTGGGTGGCTCCAAGAATTCCTTCACCCTGCAGCCGGTGTCGGTTGAAGGCGGCACGGGCCTCAATGTCGGCCTGACCGTTTCCGACCTGACGCTGACCGCGCGTTGATCCTTGGTGTCCCCGCCTCCGGGCGGGGACATCTCTCTTCCGTCCTGCGGGACCCGACAGCCCTCTGCCCGGCGAACAGAGTTCAGCCGATCCACCAGAGGCCGGCGCCCGCGCCGCGTCTGCGACCCGTGTGCCGCGAGGGATGACATGACTGCTCCAGCCAGACGGCATCTCAAGACCACCCGCCCGCATCACGCCCCCGACCGCCCTGCGTTCCTTCATCGGATGTTTGCACCGGCGACCGGCCTTGGCCTGCTGACGGCGATCCTCTCCTGCGCCCACGCGCAGCAGGCGCTGGCGCAGACGGCCCAATCCTCCACCTCTCAGACCCCGCGCATCACCCGCACGGCGCCCCCGGTGGCCTCGACGGCGCGCCAGGGCACCATCCTTGATGTTCCGGCCAGCACCAATTCGGCGGTGCCCGCCGCCGCGCCTGCCGCCGCTCCCCCGGCAGCAGAGGCGCCGGCTGCGGCCCCTGTGCCGGCCGCGGGTGAGGCGGCCTCCACCGGCCGGGTCGAGTCGGGCCTGCTGGAGTGCAAGGGCGAGATGGCCACCGCCTATGGCTTCGGCTCCAGCCGCGGCGTGACCTGCGAATATCGCCCGGCCATGGGCATGAACCAGTATTACACCGGCACCCTGTCGCGGGTCGGCCTGGATTTCGGCGTCTCCGACCAGGCCAGCATGATCTGGATGGTGCTCACCACCACCAAGCAGCTCGGCCCCGGCGCGTTGGCGGGCGAGTATGTGGGCTTCAGCAGCGGCGCCGCCATCGGCCCCGGCTTTTCCGCCAATGTGCTGATGGCCAAGGACGCCAGCGCCGGCATCGCGCTCCAGCCGCTGAGCGTGTCTTCGGACTCAGGGCTCAGCATTTCCATTGCCGCCGCCGGCCTCACGCTCGTAGCGACCAAGGCGCAGCGGCACTGATCTGGCTTTCGTTACAAAGCCCGTGAACACAACGGTTTGAGTTGCGCCAACCCGCCCGCACCGTGATGCTCCGGCCCAACGGAGGTTCACGATGCTCATCAGGTCCAAACGCGGCTGGGAAATTCCCGAGCGCGATGTCACGCCCGAACAGGTGTTTCTGTCGCGGCGCGCCTTGCTGGGGGCCGGTGCCGGCCTGATCGGGGCCGGCGCCCTGCCCGCCGCCGCCTTCGCCCAGGCTGCCGACGCCGATCCGTCCGCCGGCCTCTATCCCGCCGCCCGCAACCCGCGCTACACGCTGGATCGCCCGCTGACGCCGGAGGCCTCCGCCAGCTCGGTGAACAATTATTACGAGTTCGGCACCAATTACGATGTGGCCAAGGCCGCCGCCAAGCTCAAGCGCCGCCCCTGGGTGGTGACCATCGACGGCCTGGTGGAAAAGCCCATGCAGGTGGGCATCGACGACCTCATGAAAGCCATGCCGCTGGAGGAGCGCATCTATCGCCACCGCTGCGTGGAAGCCTGGTCCATGGCGGTGCCCTGGACCGGCTTTCCCATGAAGGCGCTGGTGGATTATGCCCGCCCGCTCGGCAGCGCCAAGTTCGTGCGCATGGAGACCTTCCTCGACAAGGAGGTGGCTCCCGGCCAGTCCGGCCGATTCTATCCCTGGCCCTATGTGGAAGGGTTGACGATGGCGGAGGCCAATAACGAACTGGCCTTCCTGGTCACCGGCATCTACGGCAAGCCGGCGCCCAACCAGTTCGGCGCGCCGCTGCGGCTGGCGACGCCGTGGAAATACGGCTTCAAGTCCATCAAGGCGATCGTGAAATTCACCTTCGTGGAACAGCGGCCCAAGACCTTCTGGGAGACGGTGCAGAGCGCCGAATACGGCTTCTGGGCCAATGTGAACCCGCAGGTGCCCCATGCCCGCTGGAGCCAGGCCACCGAGAAGGACATCGCCACCGGCGAGCGCCGCCCGACCCTGCTCTATAATGGCTATGGCGAATTCGTCGCCGATCTCTACAGCGCCCCCGCCTTCAAGAGCGAGAAGCTCTGGATGTGACGGCCCCGCCGGGCCGCGGCCACGCTCAAGCCGCAAAAGCGGCGGTCCGGCGCGATTTATGGTCAAGTGTGGCTTAGCTGCGCTTGACCGCCGTGCGGCCCGGCGCCATCGTCCGCCCGACACGTAGGGTGTGGGAGAGAGTCATGGGTTCGATGGTCCGCAAGGCATGGGCACAGGCCATGATGGCAGCGCTCGTGGTGGGCTCCATGGCGGCCCCCGCCCATGCCGCCAACCTGCTGGATAATTTCTGGCTGCCCAACGACAAGTTCACCGGCAATGTGCCCGCCTGCACCGAGCCGCTGGCGCTCGGCACGATTTCCAACCACTTCGCCGAAACCGAGCGGATGTATTGGAAGCAGGACGCCAACATCCTCAGCTATTCGGACGTGCACGAGATCGCCTTCAAGCCATGGGGCGAGGGCTTCGTGCCGCGCCGCTATTGCCGGGCGACCGTGATCACCACCGATTCCAAGCGGCAGACGATGTATTATTCCATCATTGAGGATGGCGGCTTCCAGGGCTTCACCTGGGGCGTGGAATGGTGCATGGCCGCTTACGATCGCAACTTCGCCTACGCGCCGAACTGCAAGATGGCGCAGCCGTGATCCGGCGCGCCTGCGCCGCCATCCTGCTGCTGCTGGCAGCAGTGAGCGGCGCCGCGGCGCAGGACGGCGGGCCGGGGCGCAATGTGCCCGGCCAATTCGATTTCTACGTGCTCTCCTTGTCCTGGTCCCCCTCCTATTGCGCCACCCGGGACAAGCCCGACGGCCTGCAATGCGGCGGCCCGCGTCCCTATGCCTTCGTGGTCCACGGCCTATGGCCGCAATATGAGCGCGGCTATCCCGAGACCTGCGCCCGCCCGGCCCCGCAGCTCCGCCCCGACCAGGTGCGCGGCATGCTGGATTTGATGCCGAGCCCGCGGCTCGTCTCCCACGAATGGGCCAAGCACGGCACCTGCTCGGGGCTCTCGGCCACCGCTTATTTCGATCTGGTGCGCGCCGCCCGCGCCCGGGTGGTGATCCCCCCGACCTATGTGGACCCCACCGATTATCGCACCGTCTCCGCCGCCGAAGTGGAGACCGCGTTCCAGATGGCCAATCCCGGGCTGGCCTCGGACATGATCGCGGTTGACTGCGACCGCACCCGCCTACGGGAAGTCCGGGTGTGCCTGACCAAGGATCTGGCCTTCCGCGCCTGCCCGCAGGTGAATGCCGCCAGTTGCCCGGCGGGCCGGCGCCTCGCGGTTCCCCCCTTGCGCTGAGGGCTGCGCCCGTTCAAGACGCAGCATGAACTATCGCCACGCCTTTCACGCCGGAAATCCGGCGGACGTCATGAAGCATGCGGCGCTTGCCCGCGTGCTCACCTATTTTGCCAAGAAGGACAATGCCTATCGCGTGGTGGACACCCACGCGGGCGCCGGCCTCTACGATCTGGCCGGCACCTCGGCCTTGCGCACCGGCGAGGCGGAGAGCGGCATCGAGCGGGTGCTGGAGGCCAAGCTGCCTGCCCCCGCCGCCGAACTGCTGGCGCCCTATCTGGACGCGGTGCGCGAGTTGCGCACCCATGCCGGCCCCAAGCGCTATCCCGGCTCCCCGGCCTTGGCCTTGGCGCTGGGCCGGCCGCAGGACCGCTTCCTGTTCTGCGAACTCAACCGCGAGGAGCGGCTGAAGCTGGACAAGTTCGTGGGCGAGGATCCCCGCGCCAAGGTGCTGCTCCAGGACGGCTGGCACGCGGTCGGCGCCCATCTGCCGCCGCGCGAGCGGCGCGGCCTGCTGCTGATCGATCCCCCCTTCGAGGAAGCCGGCGAATTCGAGCGCATGATCGTTGCCTTGCGCGCCGCCTATGAGCGCTTCGCCACCGGCACCTTCATGCTGTGGTACCCGATCAAGAATCTGATGGCCGTGGATGCCTTCCGCCGCGACGTCGCCCGCCTCGGCCTGCCCAAGACGCTGAAGGTGGAGATCGACTTCGCCGAGGTGCGCTCGCAGGATCAACTCTCCGGCTCGGGCCTGATCATCGTCAATCCGCCCTTCACTTTGGCGGACGAGATGCGCACCATCCTCACCGCCATCGCCCCGATCATGGCCCGCGACGGCAAGGGCCGGGTGCGGGTGTCCTGGCTTGTGCCTTCCGCCTGAGCGGCGGATAAACCATCGCTTTCCCTCCAGCGCGCGAGCTTTGCCATGCGTCTGCGTTATTCGCCGTTTTCCCCGTTTGCCCGCAAGGTCCGCCTCGCCGCCGCCGCCCTCGGCCTGCCGCTGGAGTTGGAACTGGCGGACACCATGGACGCCACCGACACGCTGCGGCAGCAGAACCCGCTGGGCAAGATCCCGATCCTGCTGCGCGACAACGGCCCGGCGTTGTTCGATTCCCCCGTCATCCTGGCTTATCTGGACCATGTGGCCGGCGGCAACCGCCTGATCCCGGCCGAGACCGAAGCGCGCTTCGCAGCACTGCGGCTGGAGGCTTTGGCCGACGGCATGATGGATGCGGCCATCCTCCAGGTCTATGAGCGCCGCTACCGGCCGGAAGAGAAGGTGGTGTCGTCCTGGCTCGACATGCAGGCCGGCAAGATCACCCGCGCTTTGGCCGAACTGGAGGCCAACCCGCCGGACCAAGCGCTGAGCGTGGGCACCATTACGCTGGCCTGCGCGCTGGGCTATCTGGACTTCCGCCTCGGCGGCACTTGGCGGGCCGAGCATCCCAAGATGGTCGCATGGTTCGCGGACTTCGGCGCCCAGTGCCCCGGCTTCAGCGAGACCACGCCCGCCTGATCGCCAACGCAAAAGGCGCCCTCCGCACGGCGTGAAGGCCGGCGGAAAGGCGCCTGTTGTGTGCCGGCCATGGCCCTTGAGAGGCCATCGCCATGCGGTGACCTGGGACGGGTTCCCCCGCCCCACTGTCACTTATGCGGTCACTCGACGATCTGGATCACCTTGCGGGTGCGCGGCTCGACGATGACGCGGCGGTCGTTCACGACCGTATATTCGTAGTTGTTGTTGTCGGGGATGGTGTAGAGGCGGACATTGTCCGGCAGCGGCTCGCCCACCACCACTTCACGCTCGACCCGAACCGAGGGCTGGCGCTCGCGCACCACATAGGAGCGCACTTCCGCGGGCGGCTCGCCGGCGGCACCGATGCTGGCGCCGGCCACACCGCCGACCACCGCGCCCACCGGACCACCCACCACCGCACCGACGGCCGCGCCGCCGACCGCGCCGGCCGCAGTGGAACCCTGAGCAAATGCCACGGCGGGCGAAAGCATTGCCAACGCAAACGCAGATGCCATAAGACGATTTCGCATGTTCAGCTCCTGTGACTGTTCAGTCCCAGGCAATAAACGTTATCGTGAGCTGTTCGTTCCATCGCCGAAGCGCTGCGAAATGAAACAAGGCGGCATCAGAGCCCCGCGATGCTTTCGCTTGGCAAAGAAATATGCATTCCCATGCACAAGAGATGCTTGGGCTTGACCGGAGCCAAGGCTCCGCGTGAGCCGGGCTCAGGCGTCCGGCCCCCACAGCCCGCGCAGGCGCACCTCGGCTAACGTCGCATCCAGCACCCGGCGGGCGGTGGCGATCAGTTCGTCCGCCTCGGCCTCGCTCAGGGTGAAGGGCGGCGCCAGGATCAGGCTGTCGCGCACCGCCCGCATCACCAGCCCCTCGCGGAACGAGATATCCCGCGCCAATTGGCCGATGGTGCCTTCCTCAACCGCGAATTTGGCCCGCGTCGCCTTGTGCGGCGTGAGTTCCAGCGCCCCGATCAGCCCCACCATGCGGGCTTCGCCCACCAAGGGATGCTCGCCCAAAGCCAGCCAGCGCTGCTGGAGATAGGGGCCGATGTCGCATTTCACCCGCGCCACCAGATCCTCGGCCTGCATGATCTTGAGCGTCGCCAGCGCCGCCGCGCAGCCGCCGGGATGGCCGGAATAAGTGAAGCCGTGGTTGAAGTCGCCGCCATGTTCGATCAGGCCCTGCGCCACCCGATCGCCGACGATCACCCCGCCCAGCGGGAAATAGCCGGAGGTGACGCCCTTGGCGAAGGTGATCAGGTCCGGCTGAAAGCCCATATATTGGCAGCCAAACCACTCGCCGGTGCGTCCGAAGCCGCAGATCACCTCGTCGGAGACGATCAGAACATCGCGCTCGCGGCAGATCTTCTGCACTTCCGGCCAATAGCTGGCGGGGGGAATGATGACCCCACCGGCGCCCTGAATCGGCTCGCCGATAAAGGCGGCCACATTCTCAGGCCCGGCTTCGTCGATGAGCCGCGCCACGTCACGCGCCGCCTTCAGGCCGAACTCTTCGGCTGAGAGGTCGCCGCCCTCCGCCCACCAATAGGGCTGCACCGCCCGCAGGATGCCGGGGATGGGCAGGCCGCCCTGGGCGTGCATGGGGAGCATGCCGCCCAGCGAAGCGCCGCCCACGGTGGAGCCGTGATAGGCATTGTGCCGGGCCACGAACATGGTCTTGTTCGGCTGTCCGACGCTGGCCCAATAATGCCGCACCATGCGGATGACCGTATCCACCGCCTCCGAGCCGCCGGAGGTGAAGAACACATGCTCCATGCCGGCGGGGGCGATGGCGGCGATGGCCGCGCTCAGCTCCGCCGCGCCCGGATGGGTGGTCTTGAAGAAGGTGTTGTAATAATCGAGCTGCCGCAACTGGTCGGCAATGGCGTCGACGATGGCGTGCCGGCCATGGCCCACGGACGAGCACCACAGGCCGGACATGCCGTCCAGGATCTTGTGGCCCTCGGAATCATAGATATAGACCCCGTCCGCGCGGGTGATGACCCGCACCCCTTCCGCATTCAGCGCCTTGGTGTCCGAGAACGGATGCAGATGATGCGCGGCGTCCAGATGCCGCCAGTGGGCGGTGGAATTGGCGCGGGGGGATGAGGTCACGATGGACGCACTCCTGTGGTGGCGAGAGGCCGGCGCGGAAAGCGGACCCCACTTTCCTGCCCTGCGGCCAAGCCCAAGGCAAGCCTCGCCACACCCTTCACCAAGCCCGTGCGGCTTTCCGAACGCGACGATGGGGCGAAACCAAGCCGGCACCGTTGGCACCGGGAGCGATCCCGATCAGTCGGGCGCGAGCCGGGGCGGCGGGGCGCTCTCGCCGTCCTCGTCCTCATCCTCGGTGACCGGAATGGCATAGGCGCCGGTCATCCAGCGATGCAGATCCACATCGGCACAGCGCTTACAACAGAACGGCCGGTAGCGCTCCGTCGACGGCTTGCCGCAAATGGCGCAGGGCTTGGACACGAACGGGCGCGGGGCATCGGCCGGAGGGGTATCGTCCGCCCCGCTCATGCCGCCCGCTCCACCCAGCCGGCGCGCACCGGATAGCCTTCGCCGGACAGCAGCGCCACGGTCTCGGCCAGAGGCAGGCCCACCACGCTGGTATAGGAGCCGGACAGCTTGACCACGAAGCTGCCGGCGATGCCCTGGATGGCATAGCCGCCGGCCTTGCCGCGCCATTCGCCGCAGGCCAGATAGGCGGTGATGTCCTCGTGCGACAGCCGCTTGAAGCGCAGGCGGGTTTCCACCAGCCGGGTGCGGGTGCGGCCCTTGGCGGAGACCACGCAGATGCCGGTGAACACCCGGTGGGCGCGGCCGGAGAGCAGCCGCAGGCAGGCTTCCGCCTCATCCTGGAGTTCCGGCTTGGGCAGGATGCGCCGACCGACAGCCACCACGGTGTCCGCCGCCAGCACGATGGCAGGAATGTCGGCCTCCTTGCACCGCTTCGCTACCAGTTCGCCCTTCTGCTGCGCCAGCCGCAGGGCGAGGCGGCGCGGCAGTTCCCCGCGCTCCGGCGTCTCGTCCACGTCGGCGGGCATCAGGCGGTCCGGTTCGATGCCGGCTTGATTGAGCAGAGCGAGCCGTCGGGGAGACCCCGAGGCGAGCACGAGCTGGACCCGGTCGTTCACGTCTGCGTCACCTCACCTGGCGGAAAATCCCATGCGCCGCCTTCGTTTGGCGGGCGCGCGGCACGCTATCGCAAAGGCTTGCGCGTGGGAACGGTCCTTTCGCGTCTTGTCCCGGCTGCCGCGTGCGACCATCCTGCGGTTGGCGCCACGCCCGGCACGGGGCACAACAGAGCGCCGGTTGCGCCGTCCCACGGCTCGGCATCCCACAGCCCGCCCCGCTCCTGAGGAAAGGACCCCATGCGCGCGATAGTCCAGGCGACGGTGCTGATGGCGCTTCTCTCGGGGATCTGCGCCCCGGTCATGGCGCAGCAGCCCCCGGCGCCGACCGCCGCTCCTAGCGCTGCCCCCGTTGCCGCTCCTGCCGCCACCGACGCGCCGCTGCTGCGGCCCTATGGCCCGGAGCTGCAGGAATTTCCCTATCCCTACGAGGTGCAGCGGTTCGACTTCATGTCCCAGCGCAAGCCGCTGCACATGGCCTATATGGACATCAAGCCGACCCAGCCCAATGGGCGCACGGTGGTGCTGCTGCATGGCAAGAACTTCTGTGCCGCCACCTGGGAAGGCGTCATCGCCCCGCTGGTGGCCGCCGGCTATCGGGTGGTGGCCCCGGACCAGGTGGGCTTCTGCAAATCGTCCAAGCCGCAGGGCTATCAATTCTCGCTCTACCAACTGGCGGCCAACACCAAGGGCCTCCTGGACCGGCTGGGGGTGAGCAAGCCCATCGTCATGGGCCATTCCATGGGCGGCATGCTGGCCATGCGCTACGCCCTCTCCTTCCCCGACGATCTCTCCGGCCTGGTGCTGGTCAATCCCATCGGGCTGGAGGACTGGCGCGCCGCCGGCATCCCGCCGCGCACGGTGGATCAGTGGTATGCGGGCGAACTGCGCACCAACTTCGATAGCATCAAGGCCTATCAGCAGAAGACCTATTATGCCGGCACCTGGTCGCCGGACTATGACCGCTGGGTCGCCATGCTGGCGGGCATGTATCTGGGCGAGGGCAAGGCGTCTGTGGCCTGGGACCAGGCGCTGAGCTCGGACATGGTGTTCACCCAGCCGGTGGTGCACGAACTGGGCTTCATCCACGCCCCCACCTTGCTGCTGATCGGCGAGAAGGACACCACCGCCATCGGCAAGGACGCCGCGCCGCCGGAGGTGAAGAAGCAGGTGGGCAATTATGCCAAGCTCGGCCCCGCCGCCGCTGCCGCCATTCCCGGCGCCAAGCTGGTGACTTTCGCCGACCTCGGCCACGCCCCGCAGATCCAGGATCCGGCCCGCTTCAACGCCGCGCTCTTGAAGGGGCTCGCCGAGCTGAAGTGAGCCCCCTTCAACCGCCGGCGGCGCTGCGGCCGTTCTGGCGGAAGCGGGCGCGGATGCGCATCTCCAGTTCGTCGCGCACCGCCCGATAGGCCGCCATGCGCTGCTCGCGATTGCCGGTCTCCAAAGTGGGATCGGCGGTGGGCCAATATTCCACCGTCAGCGCATTGGTGCGGGTGGCTTCCAGGGCCAGATGGTGGGCATCGGGGGCCAGCGAGATGGCGAGATCAAACCCCAGCCCCTCATATTCCTCCAGATCCTCCAGCGTCCGCGGCTTGTGGCGGGAGACGTCGAGGCCGTCCTCCTCCATCACCGCGATGACGAAGGGGTCCACTTCGCCGGCGATGACGCCAGCGGACATGACATAGATGGATTTGCCGAACAGATGCCGGGTCAGCGCCGCCGCCATCACCGAGCGCACCACGTTCTGCCCGCAGAGAAACAGCACGGATTGCGGGCGGACCGCGCGCTCCGGCAGCGGCGAATCCATGCGCGTCAGCCCTTGAAGTGCAGCGCGCAGATCAGCGTGAACAAGCGGCGGGCGGTGTCGAAATCCACCTCGATCTTGTCCTTCAGCCGTTCCTGGAGCAGGGTCGAGCCCTCGTTGTGCAGCCCGCGCCGGCCCATATCGATGGCCTCGATCTGGGTGGGGGATGCGGTGCGGATGGCGGCGTAATAGCTCTCGCAGACCAGGAAATAGTCCTTCACCACCTTGCGGAACGGGGTGAGCGAGAGATGGTGCTGCACCACCTGGTCGCCGGCCTCGCGCTTGATGTCCAGCACCAGCCGGTTATCCGCCAGCCCGATATGCAGCAGATACGGCCCGGCGCCGGTATCGCCCACCGGGGTGAAGCGATTGTCCTCCAGCAGGTCATAGATGGCGGTGGCGCGCTCATGCTCCACATCCGCCCCCGACCGTCCGATGGAGGCTTCGTCGAGGGTGACGGCGCAAAGGCGGTGGTGGGGCAGGGTTTCGGTCATGGCGGGTCAGGCGTCCGGTTGGCCGGCGTTGGTACGGATCAGGATGGAGCGACCGTGCGCCTCCAGGCGCTCGACGGTGGCCAGGCGCACTGCCGCCGTGCCGATGGCCCGCAGGGACTCGGCGCTGCACTTGAGGATGGAGGTGCGCTTCATGAAGTCATACACGCCCAGCCCCGAGGAGAATCGTGCCGACCGGGCGGTGGGCAGGACATGGTTGGTCCCCCCCACATAATCGCCGATCGCCTCCGGCGTATAGGGGCCGATGAACATTGCCCCCGCATGGCGGATGCGGCCGGCGAGGCGCTCGGCATCCTCGCAGTGGATTTCCAGATGCTCGGGCGCCACCCGGTCGATCAGCGCCGGGGCCTCGTCGATGGCCCGCACCAGGATAATCGCCCCATGGTCGCGCCAGGAGGCGGCCGCGATGTCCTTGCGCGGCAAGGTGGAAAGCTGCGCCTCCACCGCCCGCTCCACCGCGTCCGCCAATTCGGTGGATTCAGTCACCAGGATGGACTGGGCGGCGGCGTCATGCTCGGCCTGGGCCAGCAGATCGGCGGCGATCCAGGCGGGGTTGGCATTGCCATCGGCCAGGATCAGCACTTCGGACGGGCCGGCGATCATGTCGATGCCGACCTGCCCGAACACCAGCCGCTTGGCGGCGGCCACATAGGCATTGCCGGGGCCGACGATCTTGTCCACCGGCGCGATGGTGGCGGTGCCATAGGCGAGCGCGGCCACCGCCTGCGCTCCGCCGACGCGATAGACCTCGTTCACCCCCGCCAGCCGTGCTGCCGCCAGCACCAGCGGCGCGATCTGCCCATCGGGGGACGGCACCACCATGGCGATGCGCGGCACCCCGGCCACCTTGGCCGGCACCGCATTCATCAGCACCGACGAGGGATAAGCGGCGGTGCCGCCGGGCACATAGAGCCCGACCGCGTCCACCGGGGTCCAGCGCTGGCCCAGCTCGACGCCGACCGGGTCCACATAGCGCTCGTCGGCGGGCAACTGGCGGGCGTGATGGGCCTCGATGCGGGCCTTGGCGAATTCCAGCGCTTCCAGCGTTTCCGCCGGCACCTGCGCCAAAGCCGCGTCGATCTCGTGCTCTTCGACCTTGATGCGGCCGGTGAGGTCCACCCGATCATAGGTGCGCGACAGTTC
>CALRNP020000109.1:0-18168 GCA_943369575.1 Azorhizobium sp. AG788
GTTCCAGGCGACCGAGTTGCCGGTCTTCTGGTTGGTGGCGACGCCCTTGCTGTCGACATTGACCTGGCCGTCCACGCGGGTGGCGGTGGTCTGGGAGGCGTGGGCGGTGCCGGTGGTGGGGTTGTAGCCCGCCGACTGGCGGCCCGCCGCCGCATTGCCGGTATAGGCTTTGCCCACGGTGCCCGAACGGGCGGCCTGGGTGGCGCCGGTCTGGGAGTTGTGGGTCACGCCCTCGCGGCCGGCGGCATAGTTGCCGGTATAGGCATTGCCCTCCACCCCGGCGCGCCCGGCGCCCGACTGCCCGGTATAGGGATTGCTGAAGCTGCCCTCGCGGCCGGCGGCGTAATTGCCGGTGTAGGGGTTGAACGCTGCCGCCGAGCGACCCTGATAGGCGGTGCCGCGGGCGGTGGTGCCGGCGACGCCGCGGGCGCCCCATTCGGTGCCGTAGGGGGTGACGCCCCAGGCGCGGCCCACCACCGCATTGCCGCCCCAGCGGCCGTAGACGTTGGCGGCGTTGACGTTCACATAGCCCCAGTGGCCGCCCCACGGGCCGGCGCCGTAATAGGGACCCCAATAGGGGGTGACGGCGGCGCCCCAGGCCCAGCCGGCGGCAAAGCCGAAGCCGAAGCCGACGGCCGCGCCAACGGAGAAGCCGGCGCCATAGCCATAGGTGGCCGGGCAGCCGTACCAGGTGGTGCCCACGTAGCCGTTGCAATAATAGCCGGTGCCATAGACCACCGTGCCGCCGGGCTGCACCACCACACCCATGTAGCCGGGCGTATAGCCCACCACCACGGTGTCAGGCTGCACCGAATAGATGCGCACATAAGTGACGTAGTAGATCGGCGAGCTGATGGGGATCGTATAGATCACCTCCGGCACGAAGGTGGCGAGGCGCCACGGGCCCATGGGGCTGGTGGCGGTGAACCACACGCCCTGCGACACCATGAAATAGGTGCTGCGGTCCACCTGGATCACCGGCTGCGGGGTGTTGACCGCATAGCGCAGCGGCGTGCCGGAGACGGACACGAACTTGGGTTCGCCGTCATAGCTGACCTTGGCAGTGGTGGACTTCTTCACCGTGGCGGTCTGCGGGATGGTGGCGGCGATGGCCGCTTCCTTGGCCTGCGGCGTGCCGGCCACGGAGAGCAGCACATTGGCCTTGGGATCCTGCGGCGAGATCTTGGCGAAGTCGGCCGGCAAGGCGTCGTTGGCCACATAGCTCCAGCCGCCGGTGAGGCTGGTGGAGCGGAACCAGCGGCCGGAGATCAGCACGTAATAGGTGTTGGAATTGGGGTCCATGAACACCGCATGGTCGGCGTTCTTCATGGTCATCAGCGCCGTGCCGGCCACCGGCAGCAGTTCCGGCTGGCCCTCGGTCTGGATGACCTCGGTCGGCTCGGTGGCGACGATGATGGCCGGGGGCGGGGTCACCGGCTTGCCGTCCTGGGACAGCAGCGGCGCCGCCTTCTGGGTGGCAGTGGCCGCCTTGGCGGCAGCCGTCAGGGCTGCGGGCACCTGCGGCGTGACGACCCACGGGCCGGCGAGCACCTGGCCTTCATACCAGGTGCCGGCCGCCTGGAGATGATAGGTGCCGGCGGCATCCTTCAGCAGCAGCGGCTGGGTATTGATGACCCGCTGGAAATCGCGGGCGCCGGTCACCGGCCGCAGCACCGGCTCGCCGGCGATGGGCACCAGGATGGTCAGGCCGGTGGTGAAGATGATCTTGGGCGGCTCGTTCTGCACCGGCTGGGTGCGCAGGTCGGCGATCTTCTTGTTGACCGCGTAGCTGGCCTGCAATTGCACCAAAGCGACGGTGAGGCCGGCCTTGGGCAGGCGCGCTTCCAGCGCCTGGCGCACCTTGGTATTGTCTTGCGGCGCGGTTGCCACTTCCACCTTGTCGATGGCGAAGGCGTCCAGATGGACCAGGCCGGCGCCCTTGTCGATGGTGGCGCGGGCGGTGAAGTGGGCATAGCCATAGACCGGCGCCCCATCCTTCGGCCCAATGGCCAGCGCGGCGCGGCCGCCGATCAAATCGCCGTCCCAGCTCTCGATCTGGGGCTGATAGAGCTGAAGGCGGCTGTCGCCCACGTCGAAATTGCGCGGCCAGGCCAGTCCGTTGGCGCCGATGGGCGCGGTCTGCGCGGCATCGGTGGGCTGTTGGGCCACGCTCGGGCCGGCGCCTAGCAGCGCCGCGATCACGCCCAGCGCGAGCGCCTGTTTCCCCGTCATCGTTCGCATTGAGATCCGCTCCCCATTACCGCCCCCGGCATGGCCGAACACCTATCACGTCGCAGCCGAAGCGTCAGCGGCAGCGCTCACGGTCGCCTCGGCGATTTTTGGCCGCGCCGGGCGCGGCGGTGGGTGTGCGGTGATCGGCCGGCAATGCCGCAGCCGTGCGGGTTTGAGGCCGCAGTGGGGGTAGCCGGCGGCGGCTATCATGATGCGCGACGTCGGCGCGCAGGCCAATGGCTGGCGCTGGATCAGCCGGATTTCTCGACCAGTCGGCCCATTTTCTCGGCTGATCGACGGCCCCCGATCGGATAGACATGGCGGCCCTGCGCGCTTGTTTTGATGCCGCGCCTTGCCTCCCGCGCGGTTCGCGGCTAAGCCGCGCGCTCAATGGCGCATCGCGGGCGCGTACCCGCCAGGGCGAACGGCGCGAGGAACAAGATGGCGCAGGACGGTCTCAATTATCGTGACGCGGGCGTGGACATCGATGCGGGCAACCGCCTGGTGGACCTCATCAAGCCGCTGGTCAAAGCCACCGCCCGGCCGGGCGCGGATGCAGACATCGGCGGCTTCGGCGGCATATTCGATCTCAAGCGCGCCGGTTTCACCGATCCGCTGCTGATCGCCGCCACCGACGGCGTCGGCACCAAGCTCAAGATCGCCATCGAGACCGGCCGGCATGAGACCATCGGCATCGATCTGGTGGCTATGTGCGTCAACGATCTGATCGTGCAGGGCGCCGAGCCCTTGTTCTTCCTGGATTATTTCGCCACCGGCCGGCTGTCTCCGGAAGTGGGCGCCCATATCGTCGCCGGCGTGGCGCGGGCCTGCAAGGCGTCGGGCTGCGCGCTGATCGGCGGCGAGACCGCCGAAATGCCCGGTATGTACAAGGACGGCGACTATGACCTCGCCGGCTTCGCGGTGGGCGCCGTGGAGCGCACCGGCCTGCTGCCGCGCCCGGATGTGGCGGTGGGCGATGTCATCATCGGCCTGACCTCCTCGGGCGTGCATTCCAACGGCTATTCCCTGGTGCGGCGGGTGGTGGAGCGCTCCGGCCTGAATTGGGCGGCGGATGCCCCCTTCGCCCCCGGCCAGAGCCTGGGCGCGGCGCTGCTGGAGCCCACCAAGCTCTATGTAAAGAGCGTGCTCCAGGTGATCCGCGCCACCGGCGCGGTGAAGGCGCTGGCCCACATCACCGGCGGCGGCATCACCGAAAATCTGCCGCGCGTGCTGCCGGCCGGCACCGTGGCCCGCATCGACCTGGGCAACCTCACCGTGCCGCCGGTGTTCCGCTGGCTGGCGGCCACCGGGGGCATTGCGCCCGAGGAAATGCTGCGCGCCTTCAATTGCGGGATCGGCATGGCCATCGTCGTCGATGCCGCCGATGAAGAGCGCATCGCCGATGCCTTCGCCGATGCCGGCGAGAGCGTGGTGCGGCTGGGCGTCATCGAGCCCGGCGAAGGCGCGGCCCATGTGGTCTATGACGGCACGCTTCCGCTTGGTGCCGCATGAGCGAGCGCAAGCGCACCGCCGTGCTCATCTCCGGGCGCGGCTCCAACATGGCCGCGCTGGTGAATGCGGCCCGCGAGCCGTCGTTTCCCGCTGAGATTTCCATGGTGCTGTCCAACCGCGCCGATGCGGCGGGGCTGGCCTTTGCCCAGGAACAGGGCATCGCCACTATGGTGCTCAGCCATCGCGACTATGCCGACCGCATCGCCTTCGACGCGGCCCTCGATGCCAATCTGCGCATCGCCGGCATCGAGATCATCTGTCTGGCCGGCTTCATGCGCATCCTCACGCCGTGGCTGGTGGAGCGCTGGCGCAACCGCATGATCAATGTCCACCCCTCGCTGCTGCCCAGCTTCAAGGGCCTGGATACCCATGCCCGCGCTTTGGAAACCGGCGTGCGGGTGCATGGCTGCACCGTGCATTTCGTCCGCGCCGAGATGGACGATGGGCCGATCATCCTCCAGGCGGCGGTGCCGGTGCGCGCCGACGACACCCCCGACACGCTGGCCGCGCGGGTGCTGGAGCAGGAGCACGTGATCTATCCCAAGGGCCTCGCCTTGCTGGCCGCCGGCCGCCTCCAAGTGGAGAACGAGCGCACCGTGGTGGAAGGCGAGCGCACCCCCCGCGACGTGCTGGTGGTGCCGCGGGTGTGAGGCATTGAGGCGCCGGGCGGATTGCGCTGGGCGGTGGGATTCCTCAATGCCCTGGCGCGGCGGGTGACCGCGCCCAAAGGCGCCCTCTGTCGTGCTTTCGCATCAGCTTGGCCCGAAAGCCGGAATCCGCTTTCGGGCCAAGGCTCTCATTCCCCCATCGCCCGCACCACATCCACCCGATTGTCGTGGAAGGCGGCTCCGCCCGCTGGCGCCACCGGGTCGGCGCCGGTCAGCGTGTTGATGCCGCGCCCGCCCTTATGGGCGAAGTTGGGGTGGATCTGTTCGGCCACCACCACGCCCCGCCGCAGCCCGTCGAATAGCTTGGCCTGAAGCGTTACCACCCCGCGCGGGTTGCGAACCTCCACCGGATCGCCCTCGGCAATGTCCCGCGCCGCCGCGTCATCGGGATGGATGAGCAAGGTGGGCACGCCCTCGCGCTTGGCGGAGGTGGGGGTCTCGTTGAAGGTGGAGTTGAGGAAGTTGCGCGCTGGCGCCGTCACCAAGCGGAACGGATGCTCCGGCGTCGCCTCCTCGATCACCGCCCAATGGTCGGGGAAGGCGGGCATGTCTTCCCAGGGGCCGAACCGCTCGGGCGTGGGGATGGAGGGGCGGCTCCACTCGGGCTTCAGCCGGAACTTTCCATCCTTGTGGCCGAAACCATTGAGGAAATGGGCGCTCTCGAACTCCGGCTGGATGTCGAGGAAGCGCGCGGCCTCCAGTTCATCCAGCGTGCCGCGGTTGGAGGCCTGGAGGGTGGCGTCCACCAGTTCGCGCGGGCTCAGCGCGAAGCCGGGATGGGTGGCGCCCAGGCGCTCCGCCAGGGCGCAGATGACCTCATGGTTGGAGCGGCACTCGCCCGGCGGTTCCACCAGCTTGGGGCCGAGGATCAGATGCTGGTGGCCGCCGCCCTGGTAGAGGTCGTCATGCTCGGTGAACATGGTGGCGGGCAGGACGATGTCCGCCTGCCGGGCGGTCTCGGTCATGAACTGCTCGTGCACCGCCACGAACAGGTCTTCCCGGGCAAAGCCGCGCTTCACCCGCTCCTGGTCGGGGGCGATGCTCATGGGATTGGTGTTCTGGATCAGCATGGCGGTCACCGGCGGGCCGCCGCGCAGCGCCTCCGGGTCGCCGTCCAGAATGGCGCCGATGCGGGACTGGTCTAGCTGGCGCACGGTGGGGTCGAGGATGTCGAGCCCCTCGATGAGGGTCTTGCGGGTGCGGTAGATGCCGGAATTGGAATGGAAGGCGCCGCCGCCCTCATGCTGCCAGGCGCCGGAAATCACCGGAATGGCGCTGATGGCATGCATGTTCACCGCGCCGTTGCGGCTGCGCGACAGGCCATAGCCGAGGCGGAAGAAACTGCGCGGCGTCTCGCCCACCACCTTGGCGAAGGCCTCGATCTCGGCGACCTCCAGCCCGGTGATGGCGGCGGCCCACTCCGGCGTGCGGGTGGCCAGATGCGCCTCGAACTCGGCGACATCGTTGGCGTAGCGGGCGAGATAGGCGCGGTCGGCGCGATCATCGCGGAACAGCACGTGCATCACCGCGCAGGCCAAGGCGCCGTCGGTGCCGGGGCGGATCAGCAGCGGAATGTCCGCCTGCTCCATGGTCGGGGTGCGATAGACATCCACCACCGCGATCTTGGCGCCGCGCTCCTTGCGGGCGCGCACCGCGTGGGTCATCACATTGACCTGGGTGGCTACCGCATTGGTGCCCCAGATCACCACCAGGTCCGAGACCGCCATTTCCCGTGGATCGGTGCCGCCCAGGCGGCCGGTGCCGGCGATATAGCCGCTCCAGGCCGGGTTGACGCAGATGCTGGAGAAGAAGCGGGAGTATTTCTTGGCGTGGGTCAGGCGGTTGATGCCGTCGCGCATCACCAGGCCCATGGTGCCGGCGTAATAATAGGGCCACACCGTTTCCGGCCCGTGGGCGCGCTCAGCGGCCAGCAGTCCCTCCGCCACAAGGTCCAGCGCCTCGTCCCAGGAGATGCGCTCGAACGCGCCGGAGCCCTTGGGGCCGACCCGGCGCAGGGGATGCATCAGCCGCTCGGGATGATGGGCGCGCTCCGCATAGCGGGCGACCTTGGCGCAGATGACGCCGGCGGTATAGCTGTTGTCCTTGGCCCCGCGCACCCGGCCGATGCGGTTGTCCTCCAGCACCTCCACCTCCAAGGCGCAGGTGGAGGGGCAGTCATGCGGGCAGGCGGATGCGCGCAGGGCAGGGGCGACGTGCTGATTCATGAAAGCGGCTCCTCGCGCTCCTTATAGCGCGAAGACATCGCCGGTTTCGAGGCCGCCGCACCGGCGGCCTCGCAGGTTTGCTCAGGCGCTGTGGGCGGCGGGCTTGCGGCCGCGCAGGGCAAAGCCGCACGCCACCACGAACAGGGCCCCGACGCCGCCGGCAAGATAATGCGGCAGCTTTGCCGGGCCGACCCCGCCGGGCAATTCCGCATTGATCTCGATCCAATGCGGGTTGAACCCGCGCAGCAGATCGATGGAGATGACATCGCTCACCAGCATCTCGCCGGCGATGAAGCCGAGCAGGGCCGCACCCGCCCACACCAGGATCGGCAGGCGCTGGAGCAGCGCCAGCACCAGCTGCGAGCCGGCCACGATCAGCGGAATGGTCAGCAGCAGGCCGAAGATGAACAGTTCGGGATGACCGCGCGAGGCGGCGGCGATGGCCACCACATTGTCCAGGCTCATGACCGCATCGGCGATGGCGATGGTGCGCACCGCCTTCCACAGGCTGTCGGGGGCGGCGATGTCGTGGGCGCCTTCCTCCTCTGTGAGCACCAGCTTGACCGCGATCCAAAACAGCAGCAGGCCGCCGGCGATCTTGAGGAAGGGGACGCCCAGCAGATAAGAGATGGCCAAAGCAAAGACGATACGCAGCGCCACCGCGGCGCCGGCGCCCAGCAGGATGCCCCAGCGCCGTTGGCTCGGCGGTAGCGAGCGGCAGGCCAGCGCGATCACGACCGCATTGTCGCCGGAGAGCAGCAGGTCGATCCAGATGATCTGGAGCAGCGACAGCCAAAAAGTTGGATTGGTGAAATCCATGCCAAAACCTCGTACGACGGCGACGCCATGATCCCGCTCGGGATATATTACCCTGCGTCATTATATCAAATGGAAAATGCCCAGTGCCGCGGTTTTCCCGCCTCTGTCGGGCGGTGGTTCCGCTAGGCCGCGGTGCCGCCATGGTTTCGGTCGCGCAGGCGCCCCCAACCCCAGGCAATGATGACCACGATGGCAGCACCGGCAGCGGCGGACACCAGCGCCCAGTGCTCCGCCACCTCGACGCCGCCGATGCGGCTGGTGATGGCGGTGTCGCTCAGCATCATATCGCCTGCCACCCATCCCAGCAGGGCCGCGCCGGCCCAGATCAGGATCGGGAAGCGGTCCAGCAGCGCCATGACAAGCGAGGAACCGGCCACGATCAGCGGAATGGAAACGGCGAGGCCCAGCGCCAGCAGGATGAAGTCCCCATGGGCAACGGCGGCGACCGCCACCACATTGTCGAGGCTCATGAACACGTCGGCGAGGGCAACGGTGCCGACGGCGCGCCAAAGGCTGTCGCTGGCCTTGATAGCGTCCTCGCCATCCTTATCGGGCAAGGCCAGGTCGATGGCGATGTAGAGCAGGGCAAGCGAACCCACGACCTTCAGCCAGGGCAGGGCCAGGAGGGTGGCGACGATGCCGGTGAAGATGATGCGCAGGCCCACGGCAACGCCGGAGCCCAGAATGATGCCCCATTTGCGCGCCCGATCCGGCAGGGAGCGGCAGGCCATGGCGATGACCACCGCATTGTCGCCAGACAACAGCACGTTGATCCATATGATCTCGACGAACGCGATCCAGAACTCGCTCGAGCTGATCGTCATGTGGGGCCTTCCCTCATGTCGCGGGCTGAAAGCCGCGGGTGTCCAGGGGGCAGCGGGCGTCTCCCCCAGGGCAGATGAAGGGAACCACCAAGGCGGGGATATTGGCAACAAGCCCATGCGTTGCAGGGCTGGCACGCACAGACGGAGGGGGCCTTGGGGAGCACCGGCCGCCAGCAAGCGCACCCCGCCAAACGGTGAGTGCGGCGGAGAGGTTCCGCCGCGCTCCGTCGTTATCAGCCGACGATTTCGTTCTGCGAGAAGAACTGGGCGATCTCGATCGCCGCATTCTCGGCGCTGTCCGAACCGTGCACCGAATTGGCTTCGATGGATTCGGCGAACAGCTTGCGGATGGTGCCGTCGGCCGCATTGGCCGGGTTGGTGGCGCCCATCACGTCGCGATACTTGAGGACCGCGCCTTCGCCTTCCAGCACCTGCACCACGACGGGGCCGGTGGTCATGAAGGACACGAGGTCGTTGAAGAAGGGGCGCGCGCGGTGCACGGAATAGAAGGCCTCGGCCTGCTCCTTGGTGAGCAGGATCCGCTTCTGCGCAACGATGCGCAGACCGGCCGTCTCGATGACCGCATTGATGGCCCCGGTGAGGTTCCGACGCGTCGCGTCGGGCTTGATGATCGAGAAAGTGCGCTCGATCGCCATGATGATCGTCCTGTCTATTGGAAGCTGAGCGGGAGCCGCGATCACGCGCGGTGCCGGGCTATTAGCAGCGAAGCCGGCTTGCGGCAAGGGAAGGGGCCGATATGGGCGCAAATGGGCGCGTTTCGCCTGCCTATGCCGGATCTGCCCCGGTGCGCGGGGCTGGGCCGAGAACGCCGGCCAATGCCCGCTCCACCACCGCCTCCACCTCAAAGCCGATGCTGCCGCCCAGCACCCGCGGCCAGAACAGCGGCTCCTTGATGGCGCCGAGGAACTGAGCCGCCACCAAAGCCGGATCCGCATCGTCGGCGATATGCCCGGCCTGCTGGAGCAAAGCGAAATAGGCGGCGAGCCGGCTGGTGACCTGGAGCTTGCCCGCCTGGAAATAGGCCGGCGACAGCTCGGGAAAGCGCGGCGCCTCGGCGATGATGAGGCTGAGGAGGCCGATCACGTCCGGCTGGTCCCAATGGGCGATCAGCCGGTCCACATAGGCCCGCAGCACCGGGCGCGGGTCACTCTCGGCGGTGTCGGGCAGCAGCGGCGCCTCGGTGAAGAAGGACCACACTTCGGCGATCACCGCCGCGAACAGCTCCGCCTTGCCAGGGTAATATTGATAGAGCGTGCGCTTGGAGACGGGGGCTGCGGCGGCCACCGCATCCATGCTGGTGGCGCCGTAGCCGCGCTCCAGGAACAGGATGCGGGCGGCGGCGCGAATGCGGGCGGCGCTGCCGCGCTTGTCGGGCTTGGCTGCCGGTGGCGTGGGGGACGTCATGCTTGACAAAGTAAACGATAGAGTGTACTTTTTATATGGATCGCAAGCGTCCCGCCACCGATCCCACGCTGATTTCCCCGCATCCCACCTCCCCACATATGAGGCGCACCATGGACCACCGTCCGCTCGGTCGCACTGGCCTTTCCGTGTCCGCCATCGGCCTCGGCTGCATGGGCATGTCCGAATTCTATGGCGCCAGCGATGACGCTCAATCGCTGGAGACACTGGAGGCCGCCCTTGCCGCCGGTATCACCTTGTTCGACACCGCCGACATGTATGGCACCGGCCACAATGAAACCCTGCTCGGGCGCTTTCTGAAAGGCAAGCGCGATCAGGTGGTTCTGGCCACCAAGTTCGGCAATGTCCGCGGCCCGAAGGGCGAGCGTCTCGGCATCGACGGCTCTCCCGCTTATGTCCGCAGCGCCTGCGAGGCCAGCCTGAAGCGGCTCGGCATCGACACCATCGACCTTTATTACCAGCACCGCGTCGATCCCAAGACCCCCATCGAGGACACGGTGGGCGCCATGGCCCGGCTGGTGGAGGAGGGCAAGGTGCGGTTTCTGGGCCTGTCGGAATGCTCGGTCGCCACCTTGCGCCGGGCGGCGGCGGTGCATCCCATCGCGGCGGTGCAGACCGAATATTCACTCTGGACCCGCGATCCCGAGGCGGAAATGCTGGATGCCTGCACCGAAGTGGGGGCGTCCTTCGTCGCCTATAGCCCGCTGGGCCGGGCTTTCCTCACCGGCGCCGTCACCAGCGTCGATGATCTGGCCTCGGATGATTTCCGCCGCAACAATCCCCGCTTCCAAGGCGAGGCTTTCGTCCAGAACCGGCGCCTTGCGGAAGCGCTCGCCGCCTTCGCCGCCGCCCGCAAGGTTACGGCGGCGCAGATCGCGCTGGCTTGGCTGCTGAACAAGCAGCCGAACGTCATCCCGATCCCCGGCACCCGCCGGATCAAATATGTGCAGGAGAATGCGGCGGCGGTGGCCATCCGTCTCAGCGCCGCCGAGGTGGCGGAACTGGACGCGCTGTTCCCGCCCTCCGCCGTGGCCGGCACCCGCTATCCCGAGCCGGTGATGGGCAACCTCAACATCTGAGGGCAACCCCCAGGGTGGAACGCCGCTTACGAGCGGCGTTCCATGAATACGGTGCTTTCGAAGTCCAGCACGAGATCGCCATGCTGGTTGACGCCGGTATTGTAGGCGGTGAGCAGGCCCCATTGCGGCCGGTTGCGGGTGGCCTGCTTGTCCTTCACCTCGGTGGCGAAGGTGATGGTGTCGCCCACATAGACCGGCTTCAGCCAATGCAGATTCTTGAAGCCGGGCGAGGGCCCGGCGCCGACCACTTTTTCGCCGCGGGCCTTCGCCTCGGCGATGGTCTGGGTCTGGTGGGCGATGAAGCACTTCATCCACATGGCGGCGGTATGCCAGCCGGAGGCGCACAGCGCCCCGAAGTGGCTGCGCTTAGCAGCTTCGTCGTCGATGTGGAACGGCTGCGGGTCGTATTGCTGCGCGAAGGTGATGATCTCCTCGCGGGTGAAGCGATGGGTACCCAGGATCTGGCGCGAGCCGATCTCCGTATCCTCGAAGTATTTCATGCCAATCGCGCCCCCGGATTGCGCCGTCCGAACATGATCACCACCACCTGATCCACCGCCACGGCGCCGCCGGTCTTCAGCAGTTCGAAGCGGAAGGTCACCAGGCCCATTTCGGGCCGGCTCTTGGAGGTGCGGCTTTCCAGGATGGTCCGGCGCAGCGTGAGCACATCGCCGGGGTGAACCGGCTCGCGCCAGCGGGTCTCGGTGACGCCGGGCGAACCCATGCCGGCCGAGCGCAGCAGGAAGCCGTCGCAGATCAGCCGCATCATGATGGCGCAGGAATGCCAGCCCGAGGCCGCCAGCCCGCCCAGTATGGAGGCGGCGCCGGCAGCGCGGTCCAGATGCATGGGCTGCGGATCGAACTGCTCAGCGAAGGCGATGATCTCCGCTTCCGTCACTTCGTGGGAGCCGAACGTCTTCACGTCGCCTTCCACGAAATCCTCCCAAAAGAGTTCGGCCATGCATGGCTCCTGGCTGTTGGGATGATCTCAGGCGCTGCGCGGGCGCAGGTCAAGCGGTCTGATCGACCTGCAGCGCAGTTTCCCGCCGCAATCCGGTGCGGCGGGGCGCCGGTTCTCAGTTGGCGAAGCGGAAATGCAGCACGTCGCCGTCCTGTACCACATATTCCTTGCCTTCCAGCCGCAGGCGGCCAGCGTCGCGGGCTCCAGCCTCACCCTTGTACTGGACGTAATCGGCGAAGGCGATGGTCTCCGAGCGGATGAAGCCCTTCTCGAAGTCCGAATGGATCACCCCAGCCGCCGCCGGGGCCTTGGTGCCCTTGGTGATGGTCCAGGCGCGCGCTTCCTTGGGGCCGACGGTGAAATAGGTGGCTAGGTCCAGCAATTCATAACCGGCGCGGATCACCCGGTTGAGGCCGGGCTCTTCCAACTCGATGGCGTCCAGATACTCGCGCTGGTCTTCCAGCGGCAGCACCGCGATCTCGCTCTCGATCTTGGCCGAGACCACCACCGCCCGTGCGCCTTCTTCCTTGGCGCGGGCGAACACCTGGGCGGAGAGCGCATTGCCCTCCTTGGCGGAGCCTTCTTCCACGTTGCAGACATAGAGCACGGGCTTGGCGGTCATCAGGCCCAGCATGCCGAAGGCGCGCTGCTCCTCGGGCTTGACCTCGGTGAGGCGCGCGGGCTTGCCCTCGCGCAGCAGCACCAAGGCGCGGAGCATCAGCTCCAGGGTCTCCTTGGCTTCCTTGTCGGCGCCCTTGGCCTTCTTCTCCATGGCGGCGGCACGCTTTTCCAGGCTGTCCAGGTCGGCCAGCATCAGCTCGGTCTCGATGATCTCGATGTCGTCCACCGGCGAGATCTTGCCCTCCACATGGGTGACGTCGCCATCCTCGAAACAGCGCACCACATGGGCGATGGCATCGCACTCGCGGATGTTGGCCAGGAACTGGTTGCCCAGCCCTTCGCCCTTGGAGGCGCCGCGCACCAGGCCGGCGATGTCCACGAAGGTCAGGCGGGTGGGGATGATCTGGCCGGAGCCGGCGATGGAGGCCAGGGTATCCAGGCGCGCGTCCGGCACCGCCACTTCACCCACATTGGGCTCGATGGTGCAGAAGGGATAGTTGGCGGCCTGGGCCGCGGCGGTCTGGGTGAGGGCATTGAAGAGGGTGGACTTGCCGACGTTGGGCAGGCCGACGATGCCGCATTTGAAGCCCATGCTACGCGTTCTTTCTTTCGCTCTAAGACAGCCCGGATGTTGGGATCCGGCGCCATGTTCGGGATCGATAGGCCCTATCGATCTTTCAGGGTGGAAAAGACGGTTTCGATATCCGTCTTGAACGGGTTGACGATCAGGGTGCGTTCGACCTCCAGGCCGTCTTCGATGGCGTCGCTCACCAGCAGGCGGCATTGTGCCGTCACCGCCGAGGCCACCATCAGACACTCCCACCAGTCGAACCGGAAACGGTCCTCGATGCGCCAGGCCGCGCCCATCAGCTCCGAGGGAACCCCGGTGTGGCAGGCGGGCAGCAGGTCGCGCAGGAAGTCCCGTATCACATCGCGGGAGGCGAACGGAAATCGCCGCGCCGCCAGGGCGTAGAATTCTTCCACCACCTGGGCGCTGACCACTAGTTCGCCGTTACGACGGATGGACCGCAGGCTATGGCGCGTCCGGGCTCGCAGGCGAGCCTGGCTGCGGTCGTGCAGGCAGATCAGGACGTTCGTATCCACGAAGCACCGTACGGTCATGGATATCCTCCCGTTGCGGCGTTGGCGCGCCGTCCGCATCCCAGCCGGGGCCCGCCAGCCAGCGGTCGAGGGGGCTCAAGGGGTCGGCATGGCCGCCGAGCGCACGATTGAGCAGGCCGGCGATGAATTTCGACAGGCTGGTGCCGTCCTGGGCGGCCGCCAGTCGCGCGCGGGCGGCAAGATCGTCGGGAAGCGTAATGGTCACGTTCTTCATGGACGCCTCGGGCGAGCGGAAGGGACGCAAAGCTACGCGGGTGCTCTTAGGTCGGACGGTGCGGGCCGGGGGTGAAGACCGCTTCGGCGCGCACGCGCGAATACGGCCTCAGGCCCGCGCGCCGCCCAGCGGCTTGGGGTCGGAGAAGCCTTGCGCCTCCAGGAACAGATGCGCCCGGTTCTGAAACTCTTCCGGCTTGCCGGCGGTGAGCAGGTCGGCGAAATCCGCACAGGCGGTGTTGACCGCGTCCACCCACTCGCGCTCGGCCTTGCCGAAGTCGTTGAGGACATAGGCATGCACCAGCGACTTGTCACCGGGATGACCGATGCCCAGGCGCACCCGCCAATAGTCATTGCCGCATTGGGCGGTGATGGAGCGCAGGCCGTTGTGGCCGGCATTGCCGCCGCCCTTCTTCACCCGGATTTTCGCGGGTGGCAGGTCCAGTTCGTCATGGAAGACGATGATGCGCTCAAGGGGGATCTTATAGAAGCGGGCGGCTTCGGCGACCGCGCGGCCGCTCTCGTTCATGAAGGTTTCCGGCAGCAGGGCCAGCACCTTCTCGCCGCCGATCTCGCCTTCGCTCACCGCGCCCTGGAAGCGCCGGCGCCAGGGGGAGAGACGATGGCGGCGGACGATCGCGTCCACCGCCATGAAGCCGATATTATGCCGGTTGCCGGCATATTTCGAGCCGGGATTGCCCAGGCCTGCGAACAGGAACATGGCTCTCTCCGGCTCGAACGGTCGTCAGGCCTTGGCGGCGGCCGCGGCGGCCTCGTCGGCCTCGGCGTCGGCAATGCCGGACGGGGCCACCACGGTGGCGAGCGTGTCATCGCCGGACATGGCCGAGGTCACGCCTTCGGGCAGCTTGATCGCCGAGAGATGCAGGCTGTCGCCGATCTCGAAGCCGGTCAGATCCGCCACGATGTGGTCGGGGATCGACTCGGCCGGGCAATCCAACTCCACCGCATGGGCGACGATGTTGAGGGTGCCACCGCCCTTGATGCCGGGAGCGGCATCCTGGTTCACGAAGTGCACGGGCACTTCCACGGTGATGCGCGCGCCCTGGGACACCCGAAGGAAGTCCACGTGCAGCGGCAGGTCCTTCACCGGGTCCAGCTGGTAATCGCGGGGGATCACGCGGTGCTTCGTGCCATCCACGTCGATTTCGAACAGGGTGGTCAGGAAGTGGCCAGCGTAGATGATGCGGGTGATGTCCTTGTGGTTCAAGGAGATGGTCACCGGCTCTTTCTTTTCGCCGTAAATCACGGCGGGCACGCGTCCAGCGCGGCGCTCTTCACGGGCGGCCCCCTTGCCGGCCCGCGGGCGCGCCACAGCCTTCAATTCTTTGATGGCGGTCATGGCACTCGTCCTAGCTTTGGTCTGGGTCTAAACAACCAACGGCCGCTCACGCGGCCGTTATGGCATTCTCGTCCGGCACGCCTCCAGGGGGGCGCATGCCTGACGGGAACGCGGGCTTATAACGGCAATGGCCCGCAAACGCAACGAACATGCGGAATTGGGGGGCTGACATGCGGGACGGTTGGAGCTTCAGGCGATTTGCTCTCATCATCACGGCAGGCGTGCTGCTGCCGCTTGCGGTGCCGGGCAACGGCCAGGCGCAGGACGCCAAGACGCAGGACGCCAAGGCGCCGGCGCCCCGGCCCGTGGTGGTCTGGAACGTGCCGGATGTGGATCGGCTGCCGGACAACGACTTCGGCCGCCTGGTGCGCTATGGTCGCTCGGTCCTGGAGCAGACGTCCGCCCATATCGGGCCGGCGGTCGCCGACCCGTCCCAGCGGTTTGCCGGCAACAACATGGCCTGCGCCGACTGCCACCTCAATGCGGGCCTGAAGAAGTTCGGCCTGCCGCTGGTGGCGGCCTCCGCCGACTATCCCGCCTACAGCACGCGCACGGGTGCCCAGGCATCCCTGCCGGACCGGCTCAATGCCTGCATGACCCGCAGCATGAACGGCCGCCCCATGCCGGCGGACGCCCGGCCCATGCAGGCGCTGGTGGCCTATCTGAGCGTGCTGGCGGAGCATATTCCAGCCGATGCCAAGCTGGCCGGCGGCGGCGCCGGCACCATGCCCGAGCTGACGCGGGCCGCCGATCCGGTGAAGGGCGAGGCGGTGTTCGCCCAGGTCTGCGCCGAATGCCATCGGCGGGATGGGCTGGGGGTTCGCCATAATCCGGTGGACGCCAGCTTCGGCTACAGCGTGCCGCCGCTGTGGGGCCCGGACAGCTTCAATGACGGGGCGGGCATGGCGCGGCTCATCACCCAGGCGAATTTCGTCCACAATAACATGCCCAACGGCACCAGCTGGGTGATGCCGCAGCTCTCGGTGGAGAATGCCTGGGATGTGGCGGCCTATGTGCTCTCGCAGCCGCGGCCGGTGCGGGCGGGGATCGACAAGGACTTTCCGGACCTGCTCGCCAAGCCGGTGGACACCGCCTATGGGCCGTTCGCCGACGGCTTCCCGGCGGTGCAGCATAAGTTCGGGCCGTTCGCCCCCATCCGGGCGGAACTGGCCAGGATCAAGGCGGAGCGGGGCAGCGTGCCCAACCCCAACGACCGTTGAGACCGGCCTCGGCCCCCTTGGGCGGGCCGGTTCGGCTCAGTTGGGCTTGGGCTCGGCCGAGCAGACCTTGCTGCCGGTCTTCTGCCAGAAATAGTCGCCGCACTTGTCGCAGCCGGAGACCGCGAGGCCGAGGGCGGCCACCACCGCCAGTCGCAGAACCATTCGCATCACGCACCTCTCTCCGATCCCATGGGTGGACGCTAATGCGCCGGGCGGTCCGAGGGAAGCTCTCTCGCGGCGGCAGGGGCTCGGTTGCGCCCCTCCCTGTCGCATCGCCCACGTCCATGTCGATGACCACGAAGTTCCGCCGTTGCGACACCGTGTGCCATGACGACACCGCCCCCATCGTGTCGCATCACAAGAAGCTCATGGGGTCGACGTCGATGGTCACCTTGGTGTTGCCGGTGGGCCGGGGCGCCACCGCCCGCCAGGCCCGCAGATAAGACGACAGGTCGAAGCCGCGCGGCGCCCGTACCAGCAGGCGCCAGCGATGGCGCCCGCGCAGCACCGCCAGCGGCGCTTCCGCCGGCCCCAGCACCCGCACCCCTTCGGCGCGGGGCGCGCTGGCGGCGAGGCGGCGGGCATGGCCCTCGGCCACCGGGCCTTCGGTGGCGGAGATGACCAGGCTGGCGAGGCGACCGAACGGCGGCAGCTGGGCCTCCTCGCGGGCGGCGATCTCGGTTTCATAGAAGGCGGCGCGGTCGCCCTTCACCAGCGCCTGCATCACCGGATGCTCGGGCATGTGGGTCTGGATGAAGCCGCGCCCCTCGGTGGCGCCGCGCCCGGCACGCCCGGCCACCTGATGCACCAGTTGGAAGGTGCGCTCGGCGGCGCGGGGGTCGCCATGGCCCAGGCCCACATCCGCATCCACCACCCCCACCAGAGCGAGGCCGGGGAAATTATGGCCCTTGGCGACGAGTTGGGTGCCCACCACCACGTCCACCTCGCCCTTGGCCACCGCCTCCAGTTCCGCCCGCATGCGCTCCATGCCGCCGGCCATGTCGCTGGAGAGCACCAGGCTGCGGGCGTTGGGGAACAGGGTCTGGACTTCCTCCTGCAGCCGCTCGACGCCGGGGCCGCAGGGCACCATGGAGTCCTTCTCGCCGCAGGCGGGGCAGTTCTCCGGCACCGGGGCCTGATAGCCGCAATGGTGGCAGGACAGGCGGCGCCGGAAACGGTGCTCCACCAGCCAGGCCGAGCAGGACGGGCATTTGATGCGCACGCCGCAGGCGCGGCAGAGCGTCAGCGGGGCATAGCCGCGCCGGTTGAGGAATAAGAGCGCCTGGCCCTTGTCCTCCAGGGTCTGGTTGATTTCCGCTTCCAGGCGCGGGGCGATCCAGCGGCCGCGCGGCGGGCCGTCGCGACGCAGATCGATGGGCAAGAGGCCGGGCACCTTGGCGCCGCCGAACCGCAGCGGCAGAGCGAGGCGCTGATAGCGGCCGCGCCGGGCATTCACCTCGGTCTCGATGGAGGGGGTGGCGGAGGCGAGGACGATGGGCGCGCCCACCAGACGGGCGCGCACCACCGCCATGTCGCGGGCGTGATAGGCGACGCCATCTTCCTGCTTATAGGCGGGGTCGTGCTCCTCATCGACGATGGTGAGGGCCAGATCCTGGAACGGCAGGAACAGCGCCGAACGGGCGCCGGCCACCACCTGCACCGCGCCGCTGGCCACCCCTTCCAGGATGCGCCCGCGCTTGCGGGTGGAGACGCCGGAATGCCATTCCGCCGGGGCGACGCCGAAGCGCTTGGTGAAGCGATCCAGAAACACCTGGGTCAAGGCGATCTCGGGCAGCAGGATCAAGGCCTGGCGGCCCTCGCGCACCGCCTGGGCCACCGCCTCGAAATAGACTTCGGTCTTGCCCGAGC
>CALRNP020000110.1:0-18108 GCA_943369575.1 Azorhizobium sp. AG788
CACACCGGCGACATCGGCCGCCTGGATGCGGAGGGGTTTCTCTCCGTCGAGGATCGCCTCACCGACCTGATCATCGTCGGCGGGCGCAATGTCTATCCGGCGGAAGTGGAAAACGCGCTTTATGGTCATCCCGCCGTCGCCGAGGCGGCGGTCTATGGCGTTCCCGATCCCTTCCTCGGCGAAGAGGTGTGGGCGGACGTGGTGGTGAAGCCGGGTGCCACTGTGGACGCGCAGGCGCTGGAGGTGGTGTGCCGGCGCACGCTGGCGCCCTACAAGGTGCCCACCGCCATCGCGTTTGTGCCGGCGCTGCCCCGCAATCCCACAGGCAAGATCCTGAAGCGCGAATTGCGCGCCGCGGCGGTGCGGCCGGTGGCGGCGGCACGGCCCGCCGGCGCGCCCGACGTTGAGGGGTGGGTGCGGGCGTGGCTGTCCCGTCATCTCGGCGTTGCCGCCGGCGGCATCGAACCGCAGCGGGCCTTTGCCGACTATGGCCTGGATTCGGTGCTCGGCGTCGCCTTGGCCAGGGATCTCGCGGATCATCTGCGCCAACCGTTGGATCCGACGCTGGTTTGGGAGGTCTCCACCCTGGCGGGCCTGCTGGCGCGGGTGTGCCAGACCAGCACGGAAGCTCAACAGATCCCGATTGCCGCTCCTCTAGACGCATAGCGAGACCATGGCAGAGCGCATGACTTGGGGTGACGGCCGTCTGCCGCCTTCGGCCACAGGACCGCGCGAGCCGATTGCCGTGGTCGCGGCCGGCTGCCGTTTTCCCGGCGGTTCCAGCGATCCCGACACTTATTGGCAGTTCCTGAAGGGCGGGGGCGACGCGGTGCGGCCGGTGCCCGCCACCCGCTGGGGCGCGGAGGGGGCCGGCACGGCGCGCGCTTACGCCCATTCCATGGCCGCGCTGGACCATATCGACGGCTTCGATGCCGGCTTCTTCGGCATCTCGCCGCGCGAGGCGGCGTCCATGGATCCGCAGCACCGGCTGCTGCTGGAAGTGGCCTGGGAGGCGGTGGAGCGCGCCGCCTGGTCGCCGCGGCTGCTGGCCGGCTCGCAGACTGGGGTGTTCATCGGCATCTATTCCGACGATTACGCCCAGGAGCGGCTCTACCGCCGGGAGGCGGCACAGATCGACGGCCATGCCGGGCTGGCGATGATGCGCAGCCTGGCCGCCGGGCGCATCGCCTATGCGCTCGACCTGCATGGCCCGGTGATGGCGCTGGATGCGGCCTGCGCCTCCTCGCTGCTGGCGATCCATCTGGCCTGCCGCAGCCTGCAAGCGGGCGAATGCGACCGGGCACTGGCCGGCGGCGTCAATCTCGTGCTGTCGCCGGAAATCACGCTGGCCTTATGCGAGATGAAGGCGCTGTCCCCCAGCGGGCGCTGCCGCACCTTCAGCGCCGATGCCGACGGCTTCGTGCGCGGCGAAGGCTGCGGCGTGGTGGCGCTGCGCCGGCTGAGCGATGCGCTGCGCGACGGCGATCCGGTGCTGGGGGTGATCCGCGGTTCGGCGGTGAATCACGACGGCCGCAGCAACGGCATCTCGGCCCCCAACGGCGCCGCCCAGCAGGCGGTGCTCCGCGCCGCCTTGGCCGATGCCGGTGTGCCGGCCGCCTCGGTCGGCTTCGTGGAAGCCCATGGCACCGGCACCATTCTGGGCGATCCTATCGAGCTGCGTGCCCTCGGCGCCGTCTATGGCGCGGAGCGGGCGGCGCCGCTGCTGGTGGGCTCGGCCAAGACCAATTTCGGCCATCTGGAAGCGGCGGCCGGAGTGGCCGGGTTCTTGAAGGTGGTGATGGCCCTGCGGCACGGCGAAGTGCCGCCCAATCTGCATTTCACCGCCCCCAACCCGCATGTGCCGTGGGACATGCTCGGCCTTGCGGTGCCCACCGCCCCGCAGCCGCTGGCCCGAGGCGAGACGCCGTTGCGGGGGGCGGTGAGCGCCTTCGGCATGAGCGGCACCAATGTGCACGTGATCCTGGAGGCGCCGCCGCATCTGGACGACGCACCTGCGCCGGCGCGCTCCCATTATCTGGCTGCACTCTCGGCCCGGAGCGAGGCGGCGTTGCGGGCATCGGCGCTTAGGCATGCCCAGGCGCTGGCCGCTTTGCCATCGGCCGATCCGGCCGCGGTCGCCCGCACCCTCAATGCCGGCCGTGGCAGCTTCCCGGTGCGGGCGGCGGTGCCGTTTAACGATGTCGCCAGCTTGGCGGCGCGCCTGGCGGACTTGGGCGACATCGCGCCGGCGCCCGTGAGCCGGCCCAAGCTGATGTTCGCCTTCGCCGGTGACGCGCACTTTCCGCTGGATGGCGGGCAGGCGCTCATCGCCACCGCACCCGCCTTTGCGGCGGCGGTCACCGCCTGCGCTGAGCACGGCCTGAGCCTGACGGCGGGCGGCGACGATGTCCGTGCCTTCGTCCTGTCTTATGCGCTGGCCGCACTCTGGCGCAGTTGGGGCCTGACGCCGGATCGCGTGAGCGGGCAGGGCGCGGGTGAAGTGGTGGCGGCCTGTATGGCCGGGGTTCTGCCCCTGGCGCAGGTGGGGGCTCTGCTCGACGCCCGGCGGGCGGCGACGACCGGCAGCGAACCGGGCGCCGGGCGCCTCGGCTTCCTGGCAGCCGTGCGTCTCCTGGACCTGAACCCGCCGCAGGTGCCTTTGGTCTCGGGCTTCATGGGGCGCGAGATCGGCGCGGAAATCACCAGCCCCTCGTATTGGTGGGCGCAATTGACGGCGGCTCACGCCGCGCCTCCGCCGCCGGATGCCGACACCTTCATCATCCCCATCGCCCCCGCCGAGGCGCACTGGTCGGAGTTGGTGTCCCACCTGGGCGCCGCCCACTGCGCCGGGCTCGATCCGGATTGGGCGGCTGTGGATGCACCCTGCCGACGGCTGGCGCTGGGCACCTATCCGTTCGAGCACGGCTCCTATTTCATTCCGCGTCCGGACGCCGAGATCATCGGCGGCGGGCGGGGCCTGGCGGGGCATCGCTTGGATGTGGCGGGGCGTGAGGAGACCCGTTTCGCCCTTGATCTCGGCGCGAGCCATCTGGCCTATCTGCGCGATCATCGCTTCGGCGGTCAGGCGATCTTTCCCATGGCCGGCCTGGTGGAGATCGCCCTTCGCAACGTCGAAGCCCTGGGCGCCGGCGGGGCGATCGAGAATTTGCTGGTGATCCAGCCGCTGCACGTGCCGGACGAAGGCCCGCTGGAGGTGCAGAGCGTCCTCGCGGCCGATGGCGGCTGGCAGCTGTTTGCCCGCAGAGCTTCCGGCAAGTGGATGCTGCACGCCACCGCGCACGTGGCCTCTTCCGCCGATGCCGCTACGCCCCGCGCCGCCGCCGTGCCGCCGATGGCGCCCGGCGCCCGCACGCCCGGCGCGGCGATCTATGGCGGGCTCACCGAACATGGCTTCGCCTATGGCCCCGCCTTTCGCGGGCTGGAGCACTTCGCGCTGGATGTCGACGGCGTTTCCGCCCAGGCCCAGGTGCCTCCAAGCGCCGGGCCCAGCGCCGATTATGTGCTGCACCCGGCGCTGCTGGACGCCTGCCTGGTGTGTGCGAGCGCCATCCTGCCGCCGCAGGAGCCCGGTTTCACCTGGATGCCCCAGGGCATCGAGCGGGTGGCGGTGTTCGCCCTCGGCGCCCGCTCCGTCACCTGCACCTTGCGCCTGCAGCCTGAGAGCACCGAGCGATACTGCCGCATCGACCTCGTCTTGCAGGATGCCTCCGGGCGTCCGGTGGCGCAGCTGGACGGCGCCGTGTTCGTCCAGGCCGCACAGTCGAGCGCCCCCGTGGAAGACGAAGGCCTCGCCACCCAGGCGGACCTGCTGAGCGTGCGCTGGCAGCGCACGGACCTGTCCGCAGCGTCGTCTCCTTGCCTGTTCGCACTGCTGGGCGATGAGCCTGAGCGGATCGCGCATCTGAGCGGCGCTCTTTCGGCGCTGGGCCATGCGGTGATCGCGGCGCCTTCCGAGGCATGCGTCGACGCCGAAGCCGGCCAGCGCTGGCTTGCCGATACCCTGGCCGGCGCCCCCGACGGCCGCTGCCAGATCGTCTATCTCGCCACGGCGCACGCGGATCCCGCAGCCTCCGTGGTGCCGCCGTCCTATTCAGGGCTGTTGCGCCTCGCCCAGGCCATCGCGCGCTCCCCGCATCGCGCGGGGTTGCGGCTGGATCTCGTCACGCGGGGCACCCAGCGGGTGGGCAGCGAGCCGGTGACCGGGGTGGCGGAAGCGGGCCTGTGGGGCTTGGCGCGGGTGATCGCGTGCGAATATCCCGATCTGCCGCAGAGCCGCATAGATCTCGATCCCCAGCCCGAGCAAGCGGCGGACGCGGAGATGGCCGAACTCGCCGCCTGCCTATCTTCCGCGCTGGTGGGCGAGGAACTGGCGCTGCGCCGCGGCGTCTGCCTGGTGGCGCGCCTCGCCATGGATCGTCCCAACGATCCCGATCACGCCATCGCCCTGCCGGTGTTCGACGGCCAGGGACCGGGGCCCGGCGAGGTCATCATCGACGTGGTGGCCAGCGGCCTGAATTTCCGCGACGTGTTGCATGGCATGGGCCTGCTGGCCGACTCCGCCGACCACATGCCCTACGGCCTGGAATGCGCGGGCGTGATCGCCGCCGTCGGGCCGGGGGTGGAGGGGCTGTCGGTCAATATGCCGGTGATGGCCGGCCTCACCGTCGGCAGCCTGGCCGGGCGGGTGCGGGTGCCGGCGGCGTTCGTGGTGCCCAAGCCCGAGGACCTGTCGTTCCGCGATGCCGCGACCCTGCCGCTCGCCTTTCTCACCGCCCATTATGCCCTCGACCATCTAGCGCGGCTCAAGCCCGGCGACCGGGTGCTGATCCATGCCGCTGCCGGCGGTGTCGGGCAGGCGGCGATCCAGGTGGCGCAGCGGGCCGGAGCGGAGGTGTTCGCCACCGCCAGTCCCGGCAAGTGGAGCTATCTGCAGCGCCAGGGCGTGGCGCATGTCTTCCATTCCCGCAGCACGGACTTTGCCGCCGAGATCCGCCGCCTCACCGATGGCCGGGGCGTGGATGTGGTGCTCAACAGCCTGTCCGGCGAGGCCATCGCCGCCAGCTTCACCGCCCTCGCGGATGGCGGGCGCTTCATCGAGATCGGCAAGATGGGTGTGTGGAGCGATGCGGCCGTGGCGGCGCTGGGGCGCGACATCGCCTATCACCGCTTCGATCTGTGGGACATCAAGCGCGACCAGAGCCTGATCGCCGCCATGATGGCGCAGATGCTGGCCCGCCTGTCCGACGGCAGCCTGCGGCCGCTGCGCTCGGAACTGTTCGCCATCGAGAATGTGGGTGCGGCCTTCCAGCAGATGGCGCGGGCGCGCCACATGGGCAAGATCGTGTTGTGGCAGGCGGCGGCCGGGGCCAGCGGTCTTGTTCGCCCCGACGCCACGTTCCTCGTCACCGGCGGGCTGGGAGCGCTGGGCCTGCATGCGGCCCGCTGGCTGGTACACCAGGGGGCGCGCAGCCTGGGCCTGGTGGGCCGCAGCGCGCCGGGGCCGGAGGCGGAAGCGACGCTTGTCGCCTTGCGCGCCGCCGGGGTGCGGATCGAGATCTTCCAGGCCGACATGGGCGAACCGGCAGCGGTGGACCAGGTGTTCGCCTCGGTGCGGGCCACCATGGCGCCGCTGCGCGGGGTGATCCATGCGGCCGGCGTGCTGGACGACGCCTTGCTGGTGAACCAGAGCGAGGCGCATTTCGCCAAGGTGCTGGCGCCAAAGCTAAAGTCCGCATGGCTCCTGCACCAGGCGACCATCGACGAACCTTTGGACCTGTTCCTGCTCTATGCCTCGGCCTCGGGTGTTCTCGGCACCGCCGGGCAGGCCAATTACGCCGCCGCCAACGCCGCGCTCGATGGCCTCGCCGCTCATCGCGCCGGCCTGGGTCTGGCGGCACTGGCGGTCGACTGGGGGCCGTGGGAGGGCGCCGGCATGGCTGCCCGGCTCGATGGCGCCGATGCCATCGGCCGGATCTCGCCGGCGGCTGGCGCTGCGGTGCTGGATCGCCTGCTGGTGCATCGGCCGGGCCACGTGGTGGTGATGCCTGGCGGCTGGCAGGCGGGGCTCGCCGGCGGCGGCCCATCAACTGGTCTGCTGGCGGGGCTGGCACCCCAGCGCCAGGCGGATGAACCGGACGCCGGCGCGCCGGAATTCCGGCGCCGACTGGAGGGCGCAGGCGCGGCCGAGCGGCAGCGGCTGCTGCGGGCCCATGTGCGCGCCCTGGCGGCGGCGGCGCTGGAGTTCCCGGCGCCGGAAGCGGTGGATCCCGCGCGCCCGTTGGAGGACATCGGCTTTGATTCCCTGATGAACATGGAACTGCGGGCGGCGCTGGAAAAGGACCTCGGCGTCTCCCTGCGCGCCACCCTGGCCTATGACTATCCCAGCATCGACGCTTTGGTGCGCCATCTCAGCGAGGATGTGCTGCAATGGTGCGAGAGCGATGCGCCGCCGGCGGACGCGGCCACGGACGACGGCGAGGCGGAGCGCGCGCTGCTGGCCGAGCTGAACGCGCTGAAATATTGAAGGTGCTTCCATGTCCGATGCGAACTCTGGCACCTTCGCCCCTGCCGGCACCTCAGCCACCACCACCGAACGGGCCTTGCGCGCCATCCGCGACCTGCGCGCCAAGGTGGACAGCCTGGAGCGCCGGCAGAGCGAGCCGGTGGCCATCGTCGGCATGGGCTGCCGCTTTCCCGGTGCACGGGATCTGGCCGCCTTCTGGGACCTGCTGCTGAGCGGCACCGATCCGCTCGGCCCGGTGCCGGAAGAGCGCTGGGACATCGCCAGC
The DNA here is from genome assembly GCA_943369575.1 of Azorhizobium sp. AG788. Lineage (GTDB taxonomy): Bacteria > Pseudomonadota > Alphaproteobacteria > Rhizobiales > Xanthobacteraceae > Azorhizobium. Next base: position 6,810 of record CALRNP020000110.1, read on the forward strand.
CTCTACAGCTCCGATCCGCAGGCGCGCGGCAAGACCGTGAGCCGGGAAGGGGGCTATCTGCCGGGCCTCGACGGCTTCGATGCCGCCTTCTTCGGCATCACGCCGCGCGAGGCGCCGTTCATCGATCCGCGCCAGCGCCTGATCCTGGAAACCGCCTGGGAAGCGCTGGAGGATGCCGGCATCGCCGTGGACCGGCTGGCGGGCTCGCCCACCTCCGTGGTGGTGGGCACCCTGACCAATGACTACAACCAACTGATCACGGCGGACGACCGCTGGGTTTCCGCCAGCACCGGCACCGGCACCTCCACCTCCATCATCGCCAACCGGCTGTCTTATGTGCTGGACCTGCGCGGCCCGAGCCTGACCGTCGACACCGCCTGCTCCGGCTCGCTGCTGGCGCTGCATCTGGCCTGCCAGACCCTGCGCAGCGGCGAGGCGACGCTGGCGCTGTGTGGCGGGGTGGCGGTCAATCTGGTGCCAGCGCCGGACATCTGCTTCTCCCGCATGGGGGCGCTGTCGCCGCGCGGACGCTGCCACACCTTTGATGCCGCCTCCGACGGCATGGCCCGCTCCGAAGGGGCGGGCATGGTGGTGTTGAAGCTGCTGTCGCAGGCGCAGGCCGACGGCGACCGGATCTATGCGGTGATCCGTGCCACGGCGGTCAATCACGATGGCCGCAGCAACGGCATCGCCGCCCCCAACGGCCAGGCCCAGGAAGCGCTGCTCCGAGAGGCCTATGAGAGGGCCGGCGTCGCCCCGCATCTGGTGCAATATGTGGAGGCCCACGGCACCGGCACCATCGTCGGCGACCGCATCGAATTGCAGGCGCTCAGCGCGGTGCTGGGCAGCGGGCGGACGCCGGATCGCGCCTGCGTGGTCGGTTCCGTGAAGAGCAACATCGGCCACACGGAATCCGCCGCCGGCATCGCCGGCGTGATCAAGACCGCGCTGGCGCTCAAGCATCGGCTGGTGCCGGGCAATCTGCATTTCGAGACGCCGCATCCCGCCCTGGCGGAAGCGGTGTTCCCGCTGGAGGTGCGCACCTGCGCCGGGCCGTTTCCCTATCCCGACGCGCCGCTCATCGCCGGGGTGAGCGCCTTCTCCTTCGGCGGCGCCAATGTGCATGTGGTGCTGGAGGCGCCGCCCGCCGCACCGCTGGCCGCAGCCGTCGCGCCTCAGATCTTCGTGCTGCCCCTATCCGCCCGCGCGCCGGAGGCGCTGCGGGAACTGGCGCGGGTGTTCATGACCTATCTGCGCGCGGATGATGCGCCGGACCTGGGCGACATCTGCGTCACGGCCGCCCTGCGCCGCACCCACCATGTCCATCGCCTCGCCGTCTCGGGCGCCAGCCGGGCGGAGATGGCGGATCAACTGGAGGCCTATCTGGCCGGCGCGGAGGCCCATCAGGTGGTCAGTGGCCGCTGCCGCGACGGCGAGCCCGATGCGTCTTTGGCTTTCGTTTTTTCCGGCCAGGGATCGCAATGGCTGGGCATGGGGCGCGATCTTTATGCCTCTGCTCCAGTGTTCCGCGATGTGATCGATCGCTGCGAGACGCTGTTCCAGGCCGAGGCCGGATGGTCGCTGATCGGCGAGCTGAATGCGGCGCCGGAGGTGTCGCGTCTGGATGAGATCAACGTGGTGCAGCCCGCCATTTTCGCCGTGCAGGCGGGGCTGTTGGCGCTGTGGCGGGCGTGGGGTGTGACGCCGGACGCGGTCATCGGCCAGAGCATGGGCGAGGTCGCCGCGGCTTATGCCGCCGGCATTCTGTCCCTGGAGGACGCGGCGCGGGTGATCCTTAGCCGCAGCCGCCTGATGCGCACCACGCAGGGGCGCGGGATCTCGGCGGTGGTGGGTCTGCCGGCGGATCAGGTCCAGGCCGGACTTGGGGATATGGCCGACCGGGTGAGCGTTGCCGGCACCACCAGTTTCACCTCCACGCTGATCGCCGGCGAGACCGAGGCCGTTCGGGCGCATGTGGCGGACCTGGCGGCGGCGGGCGTCTTCTGCCGGCTGCTGGAGAATGTGGACGTCCCCGCCCACAGCCCGGCCATGGAGCCGCTGCGGCCACAGCTGGAGGCGGACCTTGCCGCCCTCACGCCACAGCCGGCCGCCATCCGCTTCCTCTCCACCGTCACGCTCCGGGATGAGCCCGGCCCGAACCTTGGTGCCACGTATTGGAGCCGCAATCTGCGTGAGCCGTTCCGCGTCGCCGATGCGGTGGCGCAACTGGCACAGGAAGGCACTTCGCTGTTTCTGGAGGTCAGCCCCCATCCGGTGCTGACGGGCGCGCTGCGCCAGACCTTGCAGCATATCGGCGCGGACGGTACCGCCCTCGGCAGTCTGGTGCGGGAGATGGATGGCTCTCTGGCGCTCGCCATCGCCTTGGGTGGCCAGTGGGCGCAGGGCAGGGTGGTGGACTGGGCGCGCGTGCTACCTGCCGGGACGCGGTGCGTCTCGCTGCCGGGCTATCCCTGGCAGCGCGCGCATTTTTGGGTCGATCAGATCGCCGCCACCACCGGCGGTGCGGCCGGCATCCGGCGGGCAGGCGGCCATCCGCTGCTGGGCTTGCCGTTCGCGGCAGCGCAGGGCGGCGCCCATTTCTGGGAAGGTGACATCGACGCCGCCGGCCTGCCGTGGCTGCGCGACCATGCCATTTCCGGCATGCCGGTTCTGCCCGGCGCCGCTTATCTGGAGATCGCTTTGGCCGCGGCGCGCGATGTGTTGCCCTGGCCACAGGTGACGCTCACCGACGCCAGTTTCGACGCCATGCTGCTGCTGCCGGAGGGCGAAAGCCGGCGCGTCCAGGTGAGCCTGACCCGCACCGCCGGCGGCACGGCGCAGGTGGAGGTGTCGAGCCGGCCTGCCGCCGGCACCACAAGCTGGACCCGCCACGCCCGCATTTCGCTGCGCCAGGGGGCGGCGGATTCCGAGCCGGAGCCATTCCCGCCCGAGGGCGGGGCGCCGGTGGCGCTGGATGGCTTTTATGCGCAATTCGCCGCCGGTGGGCTGGAGTATGGCCCGGGCTTCCGCGGCGTGCGCACGCTCCACGCCGGCGAACGCGCTGCCTGGGCGGAACTGGCCCTGCCCGAGGCGATGGACGGCGGCTTTCATATCCATCCGGCCCTGCTGGACAGCGCATTTCAGGTGGTGGCCGCCATCGCTGGCGAGGCTGATGCGCCCCGTCCGGTCTACCTGCCCCAAGGCATCGGCACGTTCTCCTTGCTGGCGCCGCTGCCGGCGCGGGTGATCGTCCATGCAGTACTCACCGGCGACGCCACGCCCGGCGCTGCGCGCCTGAGCGCCAACATCCGGCTCTCCGATGCCGACGGCAGGGTGCTCGCGACCCTCACCGATCTCCGGCTACGGCGGGTGGATGAGATGCGGCCCGATGCAGAGCCGGCGGTGCGCGACAGCCTCTATACGCTGGCGTGGCGTCCGCAGCCGCGCCTTGGCGACGGCGAGACGGGAGCCGCCACCGGCCTTTGGATGCTGCTGGGTGAGCCATCGGCAGTGACCCAGACCATCGCGGATGCGCTGCGCGCGCGCCACGGCGTAGTGCGGCTTGTCCCGCCCGAGGCGGACATGGGGGCAGAGATCGCCGCTGCGGGTGCGGCATTGCGCGGCGTGGTGCTGCTGGGCAGCGGGGCGGGCGACATCGCGCCCGACGCCCTAGAGCGCGCGGTGGCGCTCCGCGCCTTGCCGGCCGTCCAGGAGCTGGCGGCGCGGGGCGGGCCGGCGCGGCTGTTTGTCGTGACCCAGGGCGCGCTCGCCTGTGGGCCGGGCGATCCGGCGCCGGCGTGGGCCGATGCGACGCTGTGGGGCTTCGGCCGCGTGGTCGGCATCGAGCATCCCGAAATCTGGGGCGCCCAGATCGACCTTGATCCCGCAGCCGATGCGGAGCAGGGCGCGGCCCTGGTGGCCGAACTGCTGGAGCCGGGGGAGGATCGCGAGATTGCCCTGCGCGGCGGTCAGCGGCTGGTGGGGCGGCTGGCGCGCGTGCCGCAGCCGGAGGTGGCGCCGGAGCCGGTGCTGTTGCGGCCGGACGCCAGCTATCTCATCACCGGCGGCCTCACCGGCCTCGGCCTGGAGACCGCCCATTGGATGGCGGCGCGCGGGGCGCGGCGGCTGGTGATCATCGCCCGCACGGCGCTGCCGCCGCGCGCGGCCTGGGCGGCCCTGGCACCGGATACCGATGCGGGCCAGCGGGTGGCGGCGGTGCGCGCCCTGGAGGCTCTGGGCGTCTCGGTGCGGGTGGAAGCCTTCGACATCGCCGACGAGGATCGCCTGGCGGCCTTTCTCACCACTTTTGCGGACGAGGCCCATCCGCCCATCCGCGGCATCATCCATGCGGCGGGCGTGATCCAGGATGCCCTGCTGATGCGCATGACCCCCGCCGACGTGGCGGCGGTGATGCGGCCCAAGGTGGCTGGCGCCTGGGCGCTACATCGGCAGACGTCGCACCTGCCGCTGGAGTTCTTCGTGCTGTATTCCTCCGCCTCCTCGGTGCTGGGGCAGATGGGGCAGGCCAATTACGGCGCCGCCAATGCCTTCGAGGATGGCCTGGCGGCGCATCGCCGCGCGCAGGGCCTGCCGGCGACGGCGATCAACTGGGGCCCGTGGGCGCAGATCGGGCTGTTTGCACGGCTGGGATTGTCCGAGCGCGCCGCACTCACCGGCGTGACCGGGATCACACCGACGCAGGGCATGGCGGCGCTGGATCATCTGCTGGCGCTGGGCACCTCCCAGGCCGTGGTGCTGAACGCGGACTGGGCGCAGGTACCCGCGAGCCCGCGCCTCGCGCTGCTGCAAGCGGCAGTGGGGGCCACCGCCGCGCCCGGTGAGGGCACTCACGATCTGGCCGACGTGCTGCTCCTGGAGCCGGCCGCCCGCCAGGAGGAATGGCGCAGCCGCATCGGGGCCATCGTGGCGGCGGTGCTGCGGTTTGATCCGGCGCAGCTGGATCACCGGCGAGCGCTCACCACCCTGGGCATGGACTCGATCATGGCGGTGGAAATCCGCAACCGCATCAAGCGCCAGTTCGATGTCACCCCCAGCATCGTCGACCTGTTCACCGGCTCGGTCTGGCGGCTTGCGGAGTGGCTGGACGCTGAACTGGGCGTGGATGCCCGCCTTGCCGCCTTGCTGGACGAGATCGAAGATCTGCCGGCATCAGAAGTCGAGGCGCTGCTGGCGTCCGACCAGAGGGTCGCGTGACCATGAGCATCGAGAACCGGCTGGCGCAATTGTCGCCACAGCAGCGCGCCCTCCTGGCGCGCCGGTTGGCCCAGAAGACCCAAACGTCTGCACCGCGTATCCCCCCGCAGCCCCGCGACGGGCGGCGGTTTCCGCTGTCGTTTGCCCAGGAGCGCCTGTGGTTCGAGCACCTGCTGGATCCCGCCAGCCCCGCATACAATGAGGCGGTGGTGCTGCGCGTGCGCGGCCCGGTGCAACTGGCCTGGATCACCGAGGCCCTGAACGATCTGGTGGCGCGGCACGAAATCCTGCGCACCGCCATCGTGGCGACGGGATCGAGTGCCGAGCAGATGATCCTGTCGGCCACCCCGGTGCCGCTGGCCCAGCACGATCTGACCGGCGCCGATGCGGCGGCGGTGGAGGCGGCGATCCGCACAGAAATCCGCCGCCCCTTCACGTTGTCCGCGCCGCCGCTGCTGCGGCTTTCGGCGCTGACGATTGGGCCGGATGCGCACATCATCGTCTTGGTGGTGCACCATATCGTGCTGGACGGCTGGTCGGCGGCCGGCCTGTTCCGTGACATCTTCGCCGCCTATGACGCCCGCCAGCGCGGCGGAGCCGCAGCGCCTGTGGAGCCGAGCCCGGCTTATGCGGATTTCGCCGTCTGGGAGCGGGCGCGCTTCGCCAGCGGCGCGCTGGACGGGGAGCGGGAGTTCTGGCTGCGCCAACTGGCCGATGCCCCGCCACCGCCCGCGCTGCCGCTGGACCGGCCGCGCCCGCTGCTGCGCACGGCGGCGGGCGGGCGCGTGGTGTTCCGCTGCGATGCCGCCCTCACCGGCGCCATTCGCGCCCTGGCCCAGCGCTGCGAAACCACGGTCTTCGCCACGCTGGCGGCGGCTTATGGCGTGCTGCTGGCCCGGGCAGCCGGCACAGACGAGGTGGTCCTGGCCGTGCCCAGCACCACCCGCGACGGGCCGGACCTGGAGCGTGCGGTTGGCCTGTTCATCAACACGCTGGTGCTGCGGCTGCCGGTGGACGGGGGGCGATCCTTCTCCGAGGCGCTGCGGACGGCGGGCGATTGCGCGATGCAGGCGCGCGCTCACCAGCTTTATCCCTATGAGCATCTGGTGGAGCAATTGCGCCGCGCCGGCGATCTCGGGCCGGTGCCGCTGACCGCGCTGATGTTCGACGTGCAGAAGCTACCCACCGGCATCGCCCCGGCGGGGCTGGAGGTGGCGTATCTGGACGTTGATCCGCAGACCAGCAAGTTCGATCTCGGTCTCTCGATCAAGGACGAGGGCGAAGCGCTGGTCGGCACGTTCGAATATGCCGCCGACCTGTTCGACCGTGCCACCATTGAGGGCGTTGCCACGCAGTATGCGGCGCTGCTGGCGGACTGCGTGGTCCGGCCGGACGCAAGGGTCGCAGATCTGGCGCTGATGCCCGCAGAAGCCGCCGCGCTGGCGCTGCGCGCTGGCATCGGTCCGGTGCTGGACATCGGACCCGAGCGCCATCTGCATCATCTGTTCGCCGCCCAGGCGGCGGCCATGCCCGATGTACCGGCGGTGATGAGCGGCGAGGCCGTTCTCTCCTTCGCCGCCCTGGATGCCGCCGCCAATCGGCTGGCGCAGCGGCTGGTAAAGCTGGGCGTGCGGCTGGGTGATGGCGTGGCGGTGCGGCTGGAGCGCTCGGTGGAACTGATCGTCGGCCTGCTCGGCATCCTCAAGGCGGGCGGGGCCTATGTGCCGGTCGATGGGCGCTGGCCGGCGGCGCGGCAGGCCTCCATCCTCGCCGCCTGTGGCGCCCGGCTGGTGGTGACGCATGGTGGTGAGGACCTGCCCGATGGCGTCATCGTCTGCCCGCCGATGATCGCCGATGAACCGGCGAGCGCGCCCGATGTGACCGTGGGCTCGGACGATCCCGCCTATGTGCTTTATACCTCCGGCTCCACCGGGGCGCCGCGCGGGGTAATCGTGCCGCACGAGGCGGTGGTGAACCTGTTCCAGGCGCTGCGCACGACCGTCTATGACGGACTCGGCGGGCCCTTGCGTGTCGCGGTGAATGGGCCGGTGGTGTTCGACACCTCGGTGAAGCAGATCATCCAATTGCTCGGCGGCCATACGCTGGACGTGATCCCCGAGGCGGTGCGCGAGGACCCCGCCGCGTTGGTGGCCTATCTTCGCGCCCATCAGATCGAGGTGCTGGACGCCACGCCCACCCAGGCCGCCATGCTGCTGGCGGAAGGCTTGTTGAGCGGCGGCGCCCCCGCGCTCAAGGCGCTGCTGCTGGGCGGAGAGCCCGTCGACGCGGCGCTATGGGCGCGATTGGCCGAACAGACCGGCGTGCGCGCGTTCAATCTCTATGGCCCCACCGAATGCACGGTGGATGCGACCTGGACCGAGATCACCGGCTTGGTTCCCCATATCGGTCGGCCGCTGCCCAATGTGCGCACCTATGTGCTGGACGCGGCCCAACGCCCGGTGCCGCCGGGGATGCCGGGCGAGCTTTTCATCGGCGGCGGCGGGGTGGCGGCGGGCTATGTGGGCGATGCGGCGCAGACCGCGCGCGCCTTCCTCACCCTGCCGTTCGATCCCGCCCCGGTTTATCGCACCGGCGACCGCGTGCGGCGGCGCGCCGATGGCACTTTGTTGTTCCTGGGGCGTGCAGACGCGCAGATCAAGCTGCGCGGCTACCGCATTGAGCCGGGCGAGGTGGTGGCGGCGCTGAAGCAGGCGGACGGCATTCGCGATGCGGCTGTAGTCATACATGGCGAAGGCGCCCATCAGCGGCTGGTGGCCTATGTGGTGGCGGATGCGGTCCGCGCCCCGCAGGTGGATGGCACGCCGCGCCATGAATTGCCCAACGGGCTGGCGGTGGCGCAGCTTAACCGCAACGAGACCGATTTCCTCTATGAGGAAATGTTCGAGCTGGAAGCCTATTTCCGCCACGGCGTCGAGCTGCGGGCGGGCGACGTGGTGTTCGACGTGGGCGCCAATATCGGGCTGTTCACCCTGTCCGCGCATCTGGCGGCGTCCGACGTCACCATCCACGCCTTCGAGCCCAATCCGACGGTGCACGCTATCGCGACCACCAATGCGCGGCTCTATGGGGCCGCGGCCAAGGTGCACAATATGGGGCTGTCGGAGGCTCCCGGCACCGCCGCCTTCACCTTCTATCCCGGCTTCTCCTTCCTTTCCGGCCTGCATGCGGACCGCAAGGCGGACGCGGACGTGGTGCGCTCATTCGTGCGTAAGCATGAGGGCGACAGCAGCGCGGCATTCGAGCCCACCTTGCTGGAGGAATTGCTGGACGACCGTCTGGCCAGCCGCACGCTTGACGTGACCCTGGACACCATTTCCGCCGTCATGGCGCGAGAGGGCGTGAACCATATTGATCTGCTGAAGATCAATGTGGAAAAGAGTGAGGCGCAGGTGATCGCCGGCATCGCCGCTGCCGATTGGCCGAAGATCCGCCAGATCGCCCTGGAACTGCACGACATGGACGGGCGGCTGGAGGCCGTCCTGGCCTTGCTCAAGGCGAAGGGCTTCACCGTGACGGTGGAGCAGGATTGGCGTCTGGAGGAGAGCGCCAAGACCAATTACTATCTCTATGCCCATCGCGGCCCGCGCTCCGGCGCACGACCGCCGCGCGCGCCCATCGCCCCCATCTGGACTGCCGAGCGGCTGCGGGCGGATCTCACCCGCCGGTTGCCAGACTACATGGTGCCGGCGGACATCGTGTTCCTCGATGCCCTGCCCATGACCGTGAACGGCAAGTTGGACCGGCGTGCTCTGCCCGCGCCCGCCGCCGCAGCGGCGCCGGAGGCGCAAGCGCCCGGCACCGAGACCGAGCGGCGTCTCGCGGGCCTGTGGGCCGATGTCCTCCATCGGGACGGCGTCGGCATCCATGAGGATTTCTTCCGCATCGGCGGCCATTCGCTGCTCGCTACCTTGCTGATGGCGCAGGTGCGTAGCGCCTTCAACGTCGCCTTGCCGCTGCGGGCGCTGTTCGAGGCGCCGACGGTCGCCCGCCTTGCCGCCCGTATCGATGCCGAACCGCAGGCGGCGCGCGAAAATGCCCCGCCGGTCGCGGCGCTGCCGGCGCTGGTGCCCGATCCGGCCCATTGGCATGAGCCGTTCCCGCTGACGCCGATCCAGGAAGCCTATTGGATGGGCCGCACCGCCACCTTCGAACTGGGGCAGGCGGCGACCCAGATCTATCTGGAACTGGAGCAGGCGGGCTGGGATCTGGCGCGCATCGAGGCCACCTGGAACCGGCTGGTGACGCGCCACGACATGCTGCGCGCCATCATCCTCAGCGAGGCGCACCAGCAGGTTCTGGGCGAGGTGCCCTATTATTCCATTCCCTGCGCCGACCTGCGCGGCTGCCCGGCGGCGGAGGTGGAGCGCCATCTCGCCGAGGTGCGCGAGACCATGAGCGGACAGACCTTGCCCGCCGACCGCTGGCCGCTGTTCCAGATCCGCGCCACGCAGATGGATGGCGGCACGCTGCGCCTGCATGTGGGCGTCGATGCGCTGATCGCCGATGCCGCCAGCCTGTTCCTGCTGTTCGACGAATGGCGCCGGGGCTATGAGGCGGACGGGGAGACCCAGCCGCCGCTCGCCATTGGCTTCCGCGATTATGTGCTGGCCGAACGCGGCCTGCATCAGGGCGAACTCTATCAGGCCTCGCAACGCTATTGGTTCGACAGGCTCGACACCTTGCCGCCGGCCCCCGATCTGCCGGTGGATCGCGCCGCCGCCGCTCGGGTGGACAAGCCGCATTTCGTGCGCCGGTCACGGCGGCTGTCGCCCGCCCTGTGGGCGGCGCTGAAGGACCGGGCGGCCAAGGCTGGTCTGACACCCTCGCTGGTGCTGATTGCCGCTTATGCGGAGGCGCTGGGCACATGGAGCGCCAGCCCGCGCTTCACCTTGAACCTCACCACCTTCAACCGCCTGCCGCTGCATCCCGACGTGGTGGGGCTGATGGGCGATTTCACCACGCTCACCTTGCTGGAGGCGGACCATTCCGCGCCCGCGTCGTTCCTGGAACGCGCCCGCGCCCTTCAGGCGCGGCTGTGGGATGATCTGGAGCATCGCTACATCAGCGGCATCGATGTGTTGCGCGCCTTGGCCCAGCGCCGCCGCAGCGGCGTGTCGGCGCTGATGCCGGTGGTGTTCACCAGCGCGCTGGACATCGACCCCGCCGGCCAGAAGACTCAGCGCTTCGGCGAAGTGATCGAGAGCGTGTCGCAGACGCCGCAAGTGTGGCTCGATCATCAGGTGATGGAGTGGAACGGCGCCCTGGTGCTCAATTGGGATGCGGTGGAGGCCATCTTTCCGGACAGCATGCTGGATGATTTCGCCCAGGCCCATGGCGATCTGGTGGAGCGCCTCGCCACCTCCGAGAGCGCCTGGACGCAATGGCAGGGCACGCTGGTCCCGCCCACGCAATTGGCCCAGCGCGCCGCCATCAACCAGACGCAGCAAGTCTTCCCGCCGCAGCGCCTCGAAGCGGCTTTCCTCGCCCATGCGGCGGCCCATCCGGAGGCGGCGGCGGTCATCACCTCCCGCCGCATCCTGAGCTATGGCGAATTGCTGTGGCGCGCCGGCGAGGTCGCCCGCCTGCTGCGGGCGCGCGGGGAGGGCCCGGGCCGCCTGGTGGCGGTGGTCATGCGCAAGGATTGGGAGCAGATCGCGGCGGCGCTGGGCATCCTCATGGCCGGCGCCGCCTATCTGCCCATCGATCCGGATTTGCCGGATGAGCGGCGGGACTATCTGCTGGCCCATTGCGACGTCACCACCGCGCTCACGCACTCCGCGGTGGAGGCGGCGCTGGCGTGGCCGGCCGGAGTGGCCCGCATCGCCGTCGATCTGCTGGAGGGGCAAAGCGATCCGGCCGGCGATCTGCCGGGGGAGGGTGCCTCGCGGCGGGATGATCTGGCCTATGTGCTGTTCACCTCCGGCTCCACCGGCGTGCCGAAGGGGGTGATGATCAGCCAGCGGGCCATCGCCAATTCCATCGCCGATTTCACCCGCCGCTATGGCTTCACCGCCCGCGACCGCACCTTCGGCCTGTCGGCGCTGGGCTTTGATCTCTCGGTGTT
>CALRNP020000111.1:0-18097 GCA_943369575.1 Azorhizobium sp. AG788
GGATCTCATGGCGGCAAGCCGTCGGTCGTGGTCGACAACACCCTCGCCCGACAGTTCGATGTCGAGGCGCAGGACAAAGCGTGGGTGACGGACATCACCGACATCAGGACCCAGGAAGGCTTTGCCTATCTGGCCGTGGTGATCGACCTTTTCTCCCGCCGTGTCATTGGTTGGTCATCCTGTCGTGGGCGCATGACCGCGGCTTGATCCTGGCCAATCCCTGCACACGCGGCGGACGGCTCTATCAAGGCTCCCGCGCCGAACACGTGTGGACTGCCGGCGACGAAGCGCAGTTCCTCGCCAAGGCTCCGGCGCATCTCCATTTGGCGTTGATGCTGGCCTTGTGGACGGGCCAGCGCCAAGGCGACATGCTGCGCCTTACCTGGGCCGCTTATGACGGCGCCACGATCCGCCTGAAGCAGGGCAAGACGGGCGCGCGCGTGGTGATCCCGGTGGGCGCTCCCCCCCAAAACCATGCTGGACGCCAGCCCGCGCCGCAGCCCGATTATGCTGGTGAACCTTGAAGGCCGCCCGTGGACGCCGGACGGCTTCCGCGTGTCCTGGCACAAGGCGTGCGTGAAGGCTGGCGTTCTTGACGTGACCTTCAACGACTTGCGCGGCACCGCCGTGACGCGGCTCGCTTTGGCCGGCGCCACCGAAGCTGAGATCGCCACGATCAGCGGCCACAGCCTGCGGGACGTGCGTTCGATTCTCGATGCCCACTACCTCAACCGCGATCCGGCCTTGGCTGTGAGCGCGATCCAGAAGCTCGAAAGGAGAACAAATTTTCCCGACTGAGTGCCCGACCGGCACTTTTCGTTCCGCGATGAAACAGGGGAAAAGGCAGTAATTTCAAGTGGCTGGGGGACTAGGATTCGAACCTAGATTGACGGAGTCAGAGTCCGCAGTTCTACCGTTGAACTATCCCCCAATCGTCTCAGGTCCGGCATGACCGGGGCCCGAGGGATGAGCCAGGGATCGCGGCCGGGCGATGCCAAACCAGCGAGGGCGCTCTATACGCAATTCGGTGGCTGGGGTCCAGGGGGGCTGTGGAGAATTTGCCGACTTCGCGCCCGCCACCCTGCACCTCCCGGTCGGAGCGGGATCCAGCCGTTCGCCGGGCGCCCGGTTTTCGGCGGTTCGCGTCCGCTGCTTTCACCCGCTTGAGGCAGGGCGCGCGCCGCGTAACGTAAGCGGCGGGCGCATTGCTGCTATGCACAATGCATCATATTGCATTGCACGCGGATATTGTATTTTCAGGGCAAAGGAGAGTTCCCATGACGACACTCACCACGACCCTGCGCAGCACCGATCGCCGCTTCGGCTCGTTCGGCGCCCTCGTCTCCCAGACGCTTGCCGCCATCCGCGATGGCCGCCGCATGCTGGCCCGCTATGACGCCTTGTCCCGCCTGCCCGATTCGGAACTGGCCCGCATGGGCATCCGCCGGCAGGACATCCCCCAGGCGGTCGCCCGCGGCCTCTGAGGTCACTGACGCCGCGCCTTGGCGGCGAGGCGACCGTCAGCTCTGCTGCGTCGCCAACAGAACGCGCACGCGCAGCACATGGATGCGGCGGCGCCCGATGCGGGCGAACAGCCGCCGCTCCGCTCCCGGCCCCGGCACATGACCGCCGAGGCGCTCGTAATGGCGACGGGAAATCAGCAGGCCCTGCCCAGGCCGCGGCAAGCCCAGCAGGGCGAGCCGCGCGGCAGCGACCGCCTCACCCAGGCGCGGCTTGAAGCCGTATCCGTCCACGGACAGCCGAAAAGTGGCGACCATCCGGTCGGCGGCGCCACGGCGCTCGGCGCTTTCCAGAAAGGCGCCGACTTCGCGCGCCCATCCCTCTTCCAGAATGGCATTGGCGCCGAGGAACAGGAGCCAGCGGCCACGGGCGTGGGCGGCGCCCTGGCGCAGCCGCACCCCCACATCACTCACCGATTGCAGGAACATGCAGCCCGCCGCATCGGCGATGGTCGCGGTCTCGTCGGTTGAGGCGCCGTCCACGAGAATGACGTCGCGCAGGATGCCGCCGGTGACGCCTGCCACCAAGGCCGACAGCACGGGCACCAGTTGCCGTTCCGAATCCTTGGTGGGAATGACGACTGAAATCAATTCGCCAACGCGCTCCGTGCCTTCGTCCACCTATAGCGGTGCAGCCAATCTTCGTCGATGCGTCAGACGGACCGATTGCCGCAGTCTGCTGCGGTTTTCCCGCCCCTTCTTGGCCCGCCACCGCCGGGAGCGCCGCCAAACCCACGGCCGCCGGGGTATTTGGAGAGCGAGGCCGGGTGTGGAACTCCGGGAGAGCGGCAGCGGGCGGATTGTCGGACGCGGAAATCCGGCGCACCATTCGCAGGCTTGGCGCGTCGGGAGCGGGCGGAGCGGTGGGTGCAGAGGGAGGCGAATCCGGGTGGATCGCCGTCCGGGCATCACCGCCACGTTGCGGCCGCCGGGCACTCCCGGTGACGGACGTCCGCATCACCCGCTGTTCGCGAGGCCGCAGATGAGTTTTGACGATTGGGACACCGATGCGAACGGCCGCCTCAAGGTGTGGCCGTTGCAGGCCTTCACCACCGCCATCTTCGACGGCAAGGCCGGCGGCATCCGCTTTGAAGTGGGCACACCGCGCCCGGGCCTGCCCTCCCCCGCCGTGCAGATGTCGCTGCAGCCGGACCAGTTGCGCGCGCTGGCCGAGGCACTGACCGAACTGGCGGACCATATCGCCAACGGCACCACGCCCACTGGGCCAGCCACGGTGCGGACCACGAACTGACCATGGCCGCTCCCTCCAGTTCTCCGGCCCGGGAACGCCCGTGCGCGCCCCCGAGCGCCGACACCGTCCCCTTTCTTATTCCTGCCGTCAGGCGCGGCGTCTCGCGCCTGGTCCTGGCCACGCTGACAATCGGCCTCTTGGCGGGACCTGGCGTGCGCGGCGCTCATGCCAGCGGCTGGAGCGCCGCAGTCGCCGGCGCATTGCTGACCGAGGCGCTGCCGGTGGGCTATGGGCCGGACAATCTGAAGGACCTCACGGATACGCCGCCCAGCGCGCCCAAGGAGGATCAGCAGGCGGAAGCGCCGGCCGATCCCATCGGCCCACCCGCGCCGATCAACAACTGGCATGAATTCGATCTGGCCTTCCAGACCTGCCTGCAGCCGCTGGAGGGGCCGTCCGGCGCCGAGCTGACGCTGAAGTTCGGCCTCGATGCCAAAGGCCGGCTGCGGGGCAAGCCCATCGCCAGCCATTCGCGCATGACCGGCACGCCGGCGGAACAGCGGGCCTTCGTCGCCGATGCCCTGGCCAACCTCGCCCGCTGCCTGCCGCTGCCGCTGACCCCGCGCTTCGGGCCGATCGTGGCCTCGCGGCCGCTGATCCTGCGCTTCCTCGGCCCCCGCCCACGCGAGCGGGGCGTTTGACGGCGCAAACGCGAACGGGGCCGGACCTCCGGTCCGACCCCGTTCCTGATTTTCAAATCTGAACCGCCCCGCGGCGGCCGGCTCACACCGCGCGGATCGTTTCCAGGAAGTTTTCCACTTCATGGCTCAGGCGCTGGCTTTCGGCGCTGAGCAGGCGCGCGGACTCCAGCACCTGCTCGGAGGCCGAGCCGGTCTCGACGGCGCCGGCGCGCACCGAGCCGATGGCCGTCACCACGTCGCTGGTGCCATGGGCGGCGCGGGCCACATTGGCGGTGATGAGCGAGGTGGAAGCGGTCTGCTCCTCCACCGCATGGGCGATGACGCCGGAGATGCTGGACAGCCGCTCGATGGTCAGGCCGATCTCCTTCACCGCCGCCACGCTGTCGCGCGTGGCCGACTGCATATTGGTGATCTGACTGCCGATTTCCTCGATGGCTTTGGCAGTCTGCCCCGCCAGCGCCTTGACCTCCTGCGCCACCACCGCAAAGCCCCGCCCGGCATCGCCGGCGCGGGCCGCCTCGATCGTGGCGTTGAGGGCCAGCAGATTGGTCTGCTCGGCAATGGCGGTGATCAGCTTCAGCACGTCGCCGATGCGGGCAGACGCCACCGCCAGTTCAGAAATCCGCGCATCCGTTTCCGCCGCCTGGCGCACCGCGTCACCGGCGATGCGGGTCGAATCGTTCACCTGACGGCTGATCTCGCCGATGGACGCCGCCAGTTGGTCGGAGGCATCGGCCACCGATTGCACATTGGAGGACGCCTGCTCGGAGGAGGACGCCACGGTGCCGGACAGCAGGCGGGTATTCTCCGCTGTGCGCGACAGCGAAGCGGCCGTGGCTTCCAGATCGCTGGCGGCCGCGGACACCGTGCGCACGATGCCGCGGAAGGCGGTGCCGAGCCGATCCAGCGTCTCCTGCTTGGTCTGGAGACCGCTCTCCAGATAGACCGAGATGGCGAAATCCATGTCCAGCAGCGCGGCGGTGGTAACGGCGCGGATCAGCAGCGCCTTGCGCGCCGGTGCGGACTTGTCGAAGCGCCCCACCTTGAGATTGGTCTCGATGGCCTCCACCAGGCCGCCGATCAGCAGGCTGTAGCCGGCGATGTACCACCGCGGCTCCAGGCCAAGGCGGGCATGGGTACGCCCGATGCGGGTGACGGAGTCCACATAAGCGGCATCGAACGTGCCGTTGAGGATGACATCCCAATGCTTGATCTGCGCCGCCTTGGCGTGGGCGCGGACCGACGGCGCTGGAAACAGCCGCGCCATGTCGGGATAGGTCATCAGGTGATCATAGAAGCCATCGAGAATCTTCGGCATGGCAGCGACGACGAGGCCCCGCGCCTCGCGCAGCGCCGCTTGCAGCGTGGCATCCATGCCAATGAACCGAAGGCGTTCTTGCAGGCTGTCTTTCATGTGCATGTGATATTCCAAATCAGCGCTCGATGGCCGTTCCGTCCCGGAGCTCCTGCACCCGTCCCTCACGGGACAGGCCGCTCGCCCGTCTGTCTTTTTTGTTGCTCTTGGTGCAATCCGGTTTTTCCGGTCTTCGCTGCCACCGCTTGAGACTCAAATCGACCGTTTCCGATCGTCGGCAGTGTAAGCCGATCAGGATGGAAACGATCCGTCTTTGCAAAAATAGCGCGAACTCTGGCGGAAAGCGCCCCGCGATGCGGCAGCCATGGCGCAATAGTAAATGAAAGAATGAACCGGGAAGCGCCTCACGTCGCTCCGCCCTCCCGGAGAATATCGGTGACCTGTTCCGGCCGCGTGGCGGTCGGAACAGGTGTCGCTCTCGAGGGCGCTTCTCCGATCAGCTTGCGCTGCAAGCTGATCGGCGCGTGCTCTAGCGCCCCGCCATGGCCGGGACGTTGGGCACGTAGAAGCCGCGCTGATTGGGGAGCGGGCGATAGGCATCGCCAAGTCCCATCACGGTCTCGGCGCCGCCGAGGACCAGATAGCCGTCCGGGGCCGAAACCTTAGCCAGCCGGTTGAGGATGTCGGTCTTGGTGGGCGCGTCGAAATAGATGAGGACGTTGCGGCAGAAGACGATGTCAAACGTCCCGAGCCCGACGTAAGGGTTCAACAGGTTCAGCTTCTTGAACTGCACCATGGACTTCAACTGCGGGGAAATTTCCCACATGTCGTCCACTTTGTTGAAATACTTCATCAGCATCTGGATCGGCAGGCCACGCTGCACTTCGAACTGGTTGTAGCGGCCGGCAGCAGCCCGTTCGAGCACCTCGTTGGACAAGTCGGTGCAGAAGATCTCCACCCGGCGCGAGCCGATGAGATGGGGATTTTCCTTCAGCGTCATGGCCAGAGAGTAGGGCTCCTGGCCGGTGGAGGCGGCCGCGCACCAGATGCGCAGCGTATGCCCCGCAGGCCGTGCGGCATGCAGCGCGGGCAGCATGATCTTGGTGAAGACATCGAACGGCGTCTTGTCCCGGAAGAACAGGGACTCGTTCGTGGTCATCGCCTCCACCACCGCGTCGGCGATGACGGTCGAACTGCCGTCTCGCAGCACGTTCGCCAGCTTGGAGAAGTCGGCAAGCTCGAACTTGCGCAACAGCGGTACCAGGCGGCTCTCGAGGAGGTAGTGCTTGTCGTCGGAGAGGATCAGCCCCGATTTGGCCTTCAGGTATTTCTTGAAGAACTCGTAATCCGCTGCGCTGATCATGCCCGTCCTCCCGTCAGCAGGCGTGCAACCTTGCGGCCGATCTCCGTGATGGAAAGCACTTCAGAAGCGTTCCCCAACTGGACAGTCGCGCCGGGCATGCCCCAAACGACGCTGGTTTCTTCGTCCTGCGCGATCACGCTGCCACCGGCATCGGCGATGCGTCCCGCGCCTTTGGCTCCGTCGCTCCCCATGCCGGTCAACACCACCGAGAGCACGCCGCGGCCATAGAGTTCCGCCAGCGTATCGAACAATGGATCCACAGCCGGTTTGCAGTAATTCACCGCGGGCCCGTCGGACAGGCGGATGATTTTGTCATTGCCGGACTTCTCGACAAGCATGTGCTTGCCGCCGGGCGCAATATAGATGTGCCCGGCCTTGAGCACCTCTCCGTCCTGGCCTTCCGCCGCCGGGCGGCCGGCCGCGCGGCCCACGTGCTCAGCCAGGATGGCGGTGAAGGTCGCCGGCATATGCTGGGCGATCACCACCGGAACCCCGGAGAGCGAGGGGCCAATATCGGTGAACAGCCGGGTGAGAGCCTGCGGCCCGCCGGTGGAACTGCCGATGGCGAGAATGGACACCGGCGCCATGGAGAAGGGCCGGCGCTTGTCGGTGGGCTTCGGCTTGGCGAAGACCGAAGCCGGAGCTGCCGCAGCGGCATGCGCTGAATGCGCCGATGCAACCGGCGCCGCCGGTGTGGCCGACGGGCGCACGATGGTGGCACTCCCGCCCGCGCCCTGCGGCTGGGGCGTGGCAACTGGATGCGGCGCCGCCGGATGAGGCGCTGCCGTCCCCGGGGACGCGGCGAACACCCGCGGCAGCGCGCCCTTGCGCCGCACGCGCACGCCCAGGCTGCGCACCTTGGCCGTGAGGTCGCGCCGGAAATCGTCCGCCGCCGAGATGCCACGTCCGGCATCGGGCTTGGGCACATAATCCGCCGCACCGAGGTTGAGCGCCTTCAGGCTCACTTCGGCGCCCCGCCGGGTCAAGGTGGAGGCCACCAGGACGATGGTGTTCGGCTTCTTCTCGAGGATCAGCGGCAGGGCGGTGAGACCGTCCATCTCCGGCATTTCGAGGTCGAGGATGATGACGTCGGGCAACGACTTCATCACATCGTCCACGGCGCGGCGCCCATTGGCGTGGGTCGCGACCACCTTGAAGTCGGAGGATTCCGAGAGCCAGTTCGAGAGGATACCGCGAATGAAAACGCTATCGTCCACGATCATGACCCGGATCGGATCGTCCGCCAGTCCCGGATCTCCGGTTGCTGCGGGAGTGAGGGTCATGGGTCGACCTTCTCGATCAGACCCACTTCTTCCAGCTTCTCACGCAGGATGTCGGAATCGAACGGCTTCATGATGTATTCGTTGGCACCGGCGGCAATGGCCTTGGTGATGTGCTCGATGTCATTGTTGGTGGTGCAGAAGATCACCCGGGGCACGTCGCCGCCGTCGCGCTTGCGCAGCTCCAGCAGGAACTCCAGCCCTTCCATGACGGGCATGTTCCAATCCAGCAAAATACCGTCAGGCATGAACTCGTCGCAGCAGGCAAGGGCCGCCTGTCCGTCGGCGGCCTCCCGCACGCTGAAGGACAGATCCTCAAGGATGCGACGGGCGACCTTCCGCACGACACCTGAATCGTCCACCACAAGGCAGGTTTTCATCATTACTCTCCCCGAAAGATGGCGCCTGCACTCAGGCTGCGCGGGCCGTACTCAGACGCCCAAGCGCAAGATCGACGTCCAGGACCAGCATCAGCTGGCCCTTGAGGCGGTACACGCCCGTGACGATGTCGGCCCAATGACCATCAAGGTTCGTCGGGTTGGATTCGCGCCGGGCCGGATCGAGAACGAGCACTTCGCCCACTTCGTCGATCATCAGCCCGAACGACTCGCCATGATGCTCGATGCCCACCGCCATGCGGCGGGCTTCGGTGTTGGGGGCAAGGCCCAGCATGGAGCGCATGTTGACCATGGTCATGATGCGGCCGCGCAGGTTCAGCACGCCCTCGATCTCATGGCTCGAGAGCGGCACGCGGGTGATGTGGTCGGGCACGAACACCTCGTGCACCATCTCGATGGGCAGGCCGAACAATTGCGGCCCGATCCGCACCGTGACGTATTGCGCTCCCGCGCCGGTGTTTTCCTGACGTGCGAGGACGAGACTGGTGCTGGTCATGCCGCCTCTCCATGGGCAGTGCCGGCGAATTCCTTCAGCGCGGCGATGAGACCGGGACGGTCGAACTTGGCGATATAGTCGGTGAAGCCGGCCTGGCGGGCCCGCTCGATACTGTCGGAGGTACGATCACCGGACAAGGCGATGATCGGCAGTTGCCCGTTGAGCGGGTCGGCGCGCACGGCGCGGGCGAGCTGGAAGCCGTCCATCTCCGGCATGTCCACGTCACTGACGATGGCATCATACCGGCCGCCGGCCTTCAGGCGCTCCAGAGCTTCGCGGGCCGAGGCGCACGCCGTCACCTCGTAGCCGGACCCCTTCAGCACCGGCTCGATCAGGTTGCGGTAGAACAGGCTGTCATCGACCAGCAGCAGCTTGCCGCTGGTGACACGCTTCTCCGCGTCCATGCGCTCGAACCAGTCGCCGAACGCGATGGACAGGAAATGACCCACGTCGAGGATCTCGGTGGCCTGGCCGTCGATGATGGCGGCGCCGAGCGCCTCCGGGGCATCCGAGGAAAGCTGCATGTCGAGGCGGGCCTCGACGATGTCCACGATCTCGTCCACCACGAGGCCCATGACGCGGCCCTCGTCCGAGAAGATCAGCATGGGCTGGGTGCCCGTGGTGCCGCGCTTCACGTTCTCGTTGACGTGCACCAGCGGGATCAGCGCGCCGCGATACTGGATGACCGGGTGGGCGTTGACCGTTTCCACCTTGTCGAGTTCCAGTTCCTCGAGGCGGGTGACCAGCGACAGCGGCACCGCCTTGACGTCGGTGGAACCGGCGCGGAACAGCAGCAGCGAGGTGGTCGCACCCAGGTCGCGCAGCAGAGCCGCCGCATCGGCGCCGACGCCGTTGCGCTCTTCTTCCGGATTGGCCGCAACCTGAGCCAGACCGGCGGGATCGACGATCATGATCACGCGTCCATCGCCCAGAATGGTGGAGCCGGAGACCATCGGCAGCTGACGCAGCACCGACGACATGGGCTTCACCACGATTTCCTCGGTGTGGGAGACAGCGTCCACCACCACGCCGAAGGTCTGGTTGCCCACCTGCATCACCGCGATGAGCAGGTCGTCCAGATTGTCTTCCGCGCTGGCGTCCACCATACCCAGGAGCCGGCCGAGATTGACGATCGGCAGCAGCTTGTCGCGCAGGCACAGCACCGGCGATTCCTTCAGGCGCTTGACCTGATGCTCGGAATTGGGCTGCACGCGCACCAGTTCGATGACCGCGCTCTGCGGCACCGCGAACCGCTCGCCGGCGGCCTCCACGATCAGCGCCGGCACGATGGCGAGCGTGAGCGGGATCTTGATGACGAACGTGGAACCGGCGCCCTGCTTGGAGCGCACTTCCACCGTGCCGCCGATCAACTCGATGTTCGAGCGCACCACGTCCATGCCGACGCCGCGGCCGGAGACGTTGGTGACCTTGGCCGCGGTGGAGAAGCCCGCCGCGAAGATGAAGCGGAACACCTGGCCGTCGGACATGCGGGCCAGTTCGGCCTCGCTGGCCAGGCCGTTGTCCAGCGCCTTCTGCTTGATGCGGGCCACGTCCAGGCCCTTGCCGTCGTCGGAGATCTCGACGATGACATGGCCGCCTTCGTGGTACGCGGACAGGCGGATGGTGCCCTTCTCCGGCTTGCCGGCGCGGCGCCGCTCGTCGGGCGTCTCCAGGCCGTGGTCGGCGGAGTTGCGCACCATGTGGGTGAGCGGATCCTTGATCTGGTCCAGTACCTGCCGGTCCAGTTCGGTCTCGGCGCCGATCTGCTCCAGCTCGATCTGCTTGCCCAGTTCCTGCGCCAGATCGCGGACGATCCGGGGCAGCTTCTGCCAGGCGTTGCCGATCGGCTGCATGCGGGTGCGCATGACCGCTTCCTGCAACTCGGCCGTGACGTTGGACAGGCGCTGCAGCGGAACCTTGTATTCGGAATCCTCGGTGCGGCGGGCGATTTCCATCAGCTGGTTGCGGGTCAGCACCAGCTCGGACACCATCGTCATGAGGTGTTCGAGGACGCCCACGTTCACGCGGATGGACTGCGAGGACACGCTGCCTTCGCCATCGGCGCGCGGCGGGCCCTTGTGCTCGTCGGCTTCCACCATCTTGCGGCCCGGCTCCTTGGCCGGGGCCGGCAGCGCCGCCTTTGCCGGAGCAGGCTCGGGCGCGGCCAGCGCCGGCTGCGGCGCGGGCGCCTTGGCGCGATGGGCCGGCACGTCGACCGGGGTCTCGCGGAAGATGCGGTCCAGCTCATCCAGCGGGATTTCGCCGGGCAGCATCTCGCGCTCGGGCTGCATCACCACCTGGGTGCCGGTGGCCTTGGGCGGCGGCGGCGGGGCAACGGCCACAGGCTTGGGCGGGGGCGGCGGCGGCGCGACCGGGGCCGGCTTGGTGGAGCTGTTGGCGAGGGCTTCCAGCATCTCGATCAGGTCGTGATCGGCGCCTTCCGGCTCGACGCCGTTGTTGGCCTCCAGCTCCGCCATCAATTCCTTAATGCGGTCGACGGTCTGGAGCACTAGGCCCACCGCCTCGCTGGTCACCGGCACGCCTTCACGGAACCGATCCATGAGGGTTTCCGCGGCATGGGCCAGGGCTGCCAGACGCGACAGACCAATGAATCCGCAGGTTCCCTTGATGGTATGAACCAGACGGAAGATATTGTTCAGAATCTGAGCATTGTTGGGATCCTGCTCAAACTTGACAAGCTCGACGTCCGCCACGTCGAGGCTTTCATTGGTCTCAGTTAAGAACTCGCGCAGCAGATCGTCCATTTTTCACTCCAGCAGGCTGGGCATTGGATCGCCCCTGCGTCGTCCGTCGGCCCCCGGTTCGAACCCGGAGCTTTGGCTGACCGAAGGTCGCTTGAGCACGTACCCGGGGGTACCGTCGGAGCAACGCAGGGACTGGGGAAGAAGCGTGACGTCCGTTTGGTGGGGGGGAGTACCGCCCGGACGCTTCAGGATCCTCCCGGTTGGGGAAAGCGGTGCTCGGCCGGTCAGGCCGCGCGAACCCGCGCGATGAAGGTGTCGACCTGGGTCCGCAACCGCTTCGCCTGGGACGACAGATCAGTGGCCGCATGGACGATGTCGCTGGAGACACGGCCGGTGGCGGCCGCGGCGCTGGAGACACCGGCAATGCTGGAAGACACTTCCTGGGTTCCCTGAGCCGCCTGACTGACGTTCTGGGCAATTTCCCCGGTGGCAGCGCCTTGCTGGTCGATGGAATTGGCGATGGCCGAAGAAATCTCGTCGATCTTCTTGATCGTGTCGGAGATGCCCTCGATGGCCCGCACCACTTCATTGGTGGCGCCCTGGACGGCGCCGATCTGCGAGGAAATCTCCTCGGTCGCCTTGGAGGTCTGCTCCGCCAGCGACTTGACCTCGGAGGCGACCACCGCGAACCCGCGGCCGGCGTCCCCGGCACGCGCCGCCTCGATGGTGGCGTTCAGCGCCAGCAGATTGGTCTGCGAGGCGATATCGGTGATGAGGCTGACCACCTGGCCGATGCGGGTGGCGCTGGCCGAGAGGCCGCGGGCCACGTCGGCGGTCCGGGCCGCCTGGTCGGTGGCCTCGCCGGCGATATGGGCGGCGTTGGACACCTGGGTGCCGATCTCGCGCACCGAGGCGGCGAGTTCTTCCGCGGCGGAGGCCGCGGTCTGCACATTGCTTGTGGCCTGCTCGGCGGCCGCGGCCACCACCACCGACTGGCGGGAGGTCTCGTCCGCCGAGGAGCTCATGGTGGCGGCATTACGCTCCAGGAGGTTGACGGCGTCGGCGACGGTGCGCACCACGCCGGAAACCTCGCTATCGAACTCGTCGGCGAGCGCCTGCATGGTCGCCCGCTTCTCGGCCTCCGCCCGGCCGGCCTGGGCGCCCTGCTCAACGCGCAGCGCTTCGGCCTGGCGCAATTCCACCAGCAGTTGCTCAGTGGACTGCCACAGGTCACCGATCTCATCATTGGAGCGGCGCGCCTCCACCTGCACGTCCAGCTTGCCGGAGGCAAGGCTGCGCAAGGTTTCGGAGGCGCGGCGCAGAGGCCGGCTCATCATTCGCGTGCCGATCATCAAGGCGATGGACACGCCGATGGCGAGGCCGAGCGCGGTAACGGTGAGCAGGATCATGCGCACGCGCTGCTGGAGTGCAGCCTGATTTTCCCGCAGCGGAATGAGATCGTCGCGAATCTCGGAGGTAAACTTGTTGAGCGAGGCTTGCAGCGCCCGGCGGTTGGCGCGGTTGCTCTCGTTATTGCCCTGGATGTTGGCGGCGGCAGGCCCCTCCTCGAGGCCGATACGCGCGGTCTCCAGGCGGAATTCCTTGAACTTGGCGATGTCGGCCAGCACGGAGCGCAGGGCGCCCATGTCCTCAGGCGGCATACCCTGCGTCAAGCTCACCATCAGGCCGTCGATCACCTCCAGTTGCTTGCGCAACCCATCGGCGAACGGCTTGGCAGCGGCGACCGTTGCAGAGGCGTAGATGCCGCGCGATTCCATCACCACTGCGGTCACGGCCCCGTTGACACGCTCCGTGAGGAAGGCGCGGTGCGCCGTCGCATCCAACTGCGTCGCGTTGTCTGCTTGCACTTTCATTCCGTACAGAGCCATGCCGCAGACGATGACGGTGGTGCTCCCCAGGACGGCAACGATACTATAGATCTTACCAGCTATCTTCATGGCACCCTCCCTGGGTAGCAAGTCGTTGATCTTATTATGACCAAATTGAACTCAATGACTCGGCTTTATCTTCGCATCTTCCGCATCGGCCTTGGCCGGCTTGGCCGCGGGCGCAGCAGTGGCGTTCGTATTGCCGTTGGCTGAGCGGATGTCGGTCTTGTCGATGTAATTGATACCATCGATCAGGATTTCCTGGACGACAGGTCCATTCAAACGGGCATTGACCTTGTCCTTGATGCGATCGGTCATGTCTTTTAGGTTATACTTGGAGATCTTGCCCGCTTCGACGCGCCCATTAGTGTAGATCTCACCAAAAGCATCGTTGACGACGAACACCACCGGATCCACGCTCAGCTTCTTCAGCGTCCCGGCATCGGCCGTGAACACCAGCTTGGCGATCACATAGCCCTTGATCTGGCCGTCGATAATCATCGGCACGGTGATCGTCGGCACGCGCTTGTACTCAAGCCCCGGCAAATACGGATCTTCCGCCTTGCCGAAGTTCGCGCCGGCGGCCCAATACGCAGCGCCATAGCTGGACGCCAGCGTCACCGCGCAGACCCAAACGCCGATGATCACCATCCGGATCATGCCTCCCGCCCTGCCAGCAGCGCGGTGGTGTAGGTGCCGTCGGACTCGGCGGCGCGCAGGGCGCCGTTGAGGATCGAGCTGATCTCGCGCGCCGCCTCAAGATGCATGGCCAACACCTCGCAATTGCGCTGCAGCTTGGTGCGCAGGCCCGATACGCGATCTTGGAGCTCCGGGGCGACGCGATCCGGCAGGATGCGCGCCGCCCGGCTCAGTTCCAGGAGGCTGCGGCTCTTGCGGCGGTTCATCTCCTGCAGGTCGATAGGCTGTCGGGCTTCCAGCGCCGCCGTTTCCTGGTCCACGACGCTTTCGAGGCGATCCAGGGACGAGATCAGGCTCGCCAGTTCGGGGGCGCGCACAGGCGGGGCGATGGCGGCCACAGGCACATCAGCCTCGCTCCAGGCCAATTGCGCCGCAATCGAGAAGCCAAGGCTTTCGCCACTCACAGACGTGTCGCTCATGCCGATGTCCTCAGATGTCGGTGTCGGGAATGGATGAAGGAGCCGGAGCCGCAACGGCGGCTGCCGCAGCAGTGACCGCAGCAGTGACCGCGGCAGGCTGCATGGACACGGCAGCGGCACCGGACGCCGCGGCGGTCATCTCGGCCTGCTTGGGCGTGATCTTGGCAGCGATGCCGATACCGCCGGCCTCGGCCATCTGTTCACCCATCTTCTGGGCCAACATGCTCCGCCAGATGTCGCCGGCATTGCCGGAACCGTAAACGGCCGTGGCATTCTTCGGCAGCATGCTCTCCACGAAGGTGGATAGCACCATGGCCTCGAATTTCTTGTAGGGACTGTTCTTGGCGGCAGCAGTTGCCGCTCCCGCCTCATCCAGGGTGCGCACCGGGGCGCCCTGCTGCGAGAGCGCGGTCATGTTGCGCAGACCCACCGGGGTGGACGATGCGTAGGCCAAGCCAGCCTGGAAGCCGGCCTGGGTGCCGGCCACCATGCTGTCGAACACGCCACTGGAAGCGCTGGCACTCAGCTTCTGGAGATTCGCCGCAACGGTCTGCGCCTTCCGCGGATCCGCGGCTTGCATGACGTCGAGAACGATATCAGAGGGTGGTTGGATGCCCATGGCCCGCATTCGTCGAGAGAGTAATTCGCGACGGACACATTGCTCGGCTTTGCTTATGTGAGGCTTGCATCCCCCAGAATGGCACCATCGGGGGCCTCCTTGGTTGCAAGACGGCTGGCCACACCTTCCAGAATGGCGGCAACCATCTGCTTTTCCACGTGCTGGTCGTGGACCTGAGAGACCTCTTCGGCCATGTGCTCAGCCCGCTTGAGGCGCAGGGCCTCTTCCCGCACCCGTACCGTCTGTCGCTCCTCATCCGCCGCCAGGCGCTCGGCCTGCGCCGCCGTGGCGCGCAGCCGCTTGGCCACCACCTCCACCAGCATGGGCCCGAAGAGATCATCATTCAAAGTGGTGATGATTTCTTCCCGAGTCCGCTCCAGATCGGCACGGGCCCGAGCAATCTGGGTGAGGCGCCACTCCGCCTGACGGTGCATCTGCTCCTGCACCGCGACGATTCTGTTGGCTTTGCGCAATCGATTCTTCATGGCTCACCCCGCCTTCAGGAAGGTACCGAATGCCATCACGAAGGCCGTCAGCAACTGGTCGGAGATGGAGTAGAGCAGCAGCATCCCGCCGGCGGTGATGAAGGGCGTGGCGATGAAGAACACCGGAATCTGCGGCGTCAGCTTGTTGATGAGGCCGATGGCGAAATTGATGATCAGCGAATAGATTAGAAACGGGCTGGCGAGACGCATCGCGAGCATCAGCGCCGCGCTCAATTGGTCGGCCATCTGCATCAGCGCGCCGCGGCCGCCGAAGCCCGCCCCCAGCGGAATCTGCCGGTAGGAGGCGATCAGGCCCCGCAGCAGTTCGTAATGCTGGTCGGAGATGAACATCATGGTGGTGGCGGTGAGCGCCAGCAGCACCGCCACCGGCGGCAAGACCTCATCGTCCTCCGGCGGCCCCACCACCGAGGACAGACCGATGAACTGGGCGGTGGCCACCAGCATGGT
Source organism: Azorhizobium sp. AG788 (assembly GCA_943369575.1). GTDB lineage: Bacteria > Pseudomonadota > Alphaproteobacteria > Rhizobiales > Xanthobacteraceae > Azorhizobium. Next base: position 15,550 of record CALRNP020000111.1, read on the forward strand.
TTGCAGCGCCAGGAAGAATACCCGCGACAGCAGGCCGATGATGCCGCCGGTGACCAGTTCCGAGGGAATCGCCAGCACCAGCGTCGACTGCGGGGCATTTTGAATAAAGGCGGCGGTGTCGGCGTACAAGAGCGGTAGCAGGGCGAGCGAAATCCCCACCGCCACGAACAGACGCACGCGCACCGGCAGGCGGTGGCCGGAAATCCCCGGCATCAACATCACGCAGCCGCCGATCCGGCAGAACACCAGAAAGGCGCTTAGCACCGTGACATTGAGGGGGATCACGAGATGGTCCCGAGGGATGTGATCTTCACCCCGCGAGCAATCTCCACATGGGACAGCACCGGGAGCGAGGGGAACATCCGCTCGATGATCATGCGCACATAGGGCCGCGCATCGGGGGCGCTGACCAGCACGAACGGCTGGCCCTCGCGCATGTGCTCGCGCACCACCGCGGAAGCGTCGGTGCCGAACTGCTCCACCAGGCGGGGGTCGATGTCAAACTCCACCACCTCGCCCTTGGCATCGCGCTTGAGGCTCTGATGGAAGGTCAGGTCCCATTTGCTGCCCAGGCGCAGCACCCGCAGCACGCCGCCATCGGCCAGATCGCCGCAGATCTGTTGCGCCATGCGCATGCGCACATGCTCGGCCACCTGCTCGGAACGCCGGGCGTGGGGCACAATTTCGGCGATCGCTTCCAGGATCAGATGCAGGTTGCGGATCGACACCCGCTCCGCCAGCAGCAGCTTCAGCACCGCCTGGAGACCGGAGAAGGAAATCTGCGACGGACACATGTCGTCGATCAGGCGCTTGTATTCGGGATCGAGCCGCTCCAGCAGCGAGCGCATGTCCTTGTAGGACAGGAGCTGCGGCAGGTTGTTGGCGATCACCTCGCTCAGGTGGGTGAGGATGACGGTGGCATTGTCCACCGGGGCAAAGCCTTCGCGCTTCACTTCCGAGGCATAGGCTTCCGAGATCCACATGGCCTTCATGCCAAAGGCCGGCTCGCGCACCTCGTCGCCCGGCACATCAGGCTTGGCGCCGTCGCCGGTCACCACCAGCAGTTCGGCGATGCGCATCTCCTGGGCGGCGACCACGGTGCCGTGGATCTTGATCTGATAGTGCTTGGGCTCCACCGTCAGGCTCTCGGTGAGGCGGATGTCGGGCACCACGAAGCCGTAGCGCTGGGCGAACTTGCGCCGCATCTTGGCGATGCGGTGGCCCATCTCGGCGGGCGCCCGCAGCACTTGGCCGGCCAGTTGCTTGTCCACGCACAATTCGATCTCGGCAGTCTTCAGCTGCTCCTTGACCGAATCCTTGACCTCCTGGGCCGCCTGCTCGGCGACCGCCTTCTCCTTCTCTTCCCGCGCCACCCGCTCCTTCGCGAGTTGCTTGGGAATGGCATAGCCCACGAAGGCCATCAGCCCACCGAGGATGGCGAACGGCACCATGGGCAGGCCCGGCACGATGGCGAGGGCGAACAGCATGCCCGAGGACACGAACAACGCCCGCGGGTAAGCCCCCAGCTGATTCAGAACCGCCTTTTCCGCCGAGCCGCGGGTGCCGCCCTTGGACACCAGCAGACCGGCGGCGAGGGAAACGATGAGGGCTGGAATCTGCGCCACCAGACCGTCACCCACCGAGAGGCGGGTGTAGACGTCGGCCGCATCGCCGATGGCCATGCCGTGGCGGGTGACGCCGATAATGATGCCGCCGAAGATGTTGACGGCGATGGTGATCAAGCTGGCGACCGCCTCGCCGCGCACGAACTTGGAGGCACCGTCCATGGAGCCGAAGAAGGAGCTCTCCTCCTCCAGTTCCGAGCGGCGCAGTTGGGCCTGCTTGTCGTCGATGAGACCGGCGTTGAGATCGGCGTCGATGGCCATCTGCTTGCCGGGGATGGCGTCAAGGGTGAAGCGCGCGCCCACTTCGGCAATACGGGTGGCACCCTTGGTGATGACCAGGAAGTTCACCGTCACCAGGATCAGGAACACCACGATACCAATGACGAAGTCGCCCCCCATCACCAGCTTGGAGAAGCCGGCGATGATGGCACCCGCCGCATGCACGCCTTCCGAGCCATGGGCCAGGATAAGGCGCGTACTCGCCACGCCCAGCGCCAGGCGCAGCATGGTGGCGATGAGGAGGATGGTGGGAAAGGAGGAGAATTCGAGCGGCTTGGAGATCCACAGCGACACCATCAGGATCAGCACCGACAGCGCGATGGACAGCGCCAAGCCGACGTCGATCAGAATGGGCGGGATCGGCAGGAACAGAACGGCCAGAATGCTCACGACGCCGACGGCAAAGCCAACCTCGCGGCGCGAATTCTTGTCCCCGGTTCCGGTCAAAGAAAGATCGGTCATCTGTTCACCCTGGGGCCGCGCGGACGATGCCGTACCGCGCCCCTGTCTCTGCGCGCGACGTCCTCATGACGCCTCAGATCGCAACCAAGGCCGCCGGAACCGGAGGCCATCGGGCCGAGGAGCGGCATCCGCCCACGGCTGCATTTGCGAGTGCCGGCCATGGCCGGCGCCTTGGAGAGATC
>CALRNP020000112.1:0-17704 GCA_943369575.1 Azorhizobium sp. AG788
AGACCAGCCATGAAAGCCGCCCGTTTCCACGGCAAGCGTGATGTGCGCATCGAGCGCATCCCCGAGCCGTCCCAGACCCTCGCCCCGCATGACGTGCTGATCCACAACCGCTTCTGTGGCATCTGCGGCACGGACCTGCATGAATATGCCTCCGGCCCGATCTTCATTCCCACCACGCCCCATCCCTATACGGGCGCCGCCTTGCCCCAGGTGCTCGGCCATGAATATGGCGGCACCGTCGTGGCGGTGGGATCGGCGGTGGAAAACGTGCGCCCGGGTGACCGGGTGTCGGTGCAGCCGTTGGTCTCGCCGCGGGATGATTATTACGGCAAGCGCGGCCAGTACCAGCTCAGCGAGAAGCTGGGCATCATCGGGCTGATGTGGCCGTGGGGCGGCATGGCGGAATACTCGGTGGTGAACGACTACAATGCCTTTGTCATGCCCGCGACGGTCAGCGACGCGCAGGCAGCGCTCATCGAGCCGACGGCGGTGGTGGTCTATGCCGCCGAGCGTGGCGGCGTGAAGCCAGGCGACAGCGTGCTGGTGACCGGCGCCGGGCCCATCGGCCAGTTGCAAATGCTGGCGGCGCGGGCCGCCGGGGCGAGCCGCATCTTCCTGTCCGATACCAATGACAATCGCCTCGCCATGGCCCGGCAGATCCTGCCCGATGTCATCACCCTCAATCCCAAGAGCGTGGCGGTGGTGGAGGCCATTCGCGACCAGACCGAAGGCCATGTGGGGGTGGACGTGGCGTTGGAATGCGTGGGCGCGGAAGCGGCGCTCAGCACCTGCATCGAGGCGGTCCGGCGCCAGGGGGTGGTGGTGCAGGTGGGGCTGCATGTGGGCAAGCCGGCGGTGGACGGCTTCACCGTGACCTTCAAGGATATCGATGTGCGCGGCTCGTGGTGCTATTCGACGCTGATGTGGCCGCGGGTCGCCGCCATGATCGGCGCCGGCATCCTGCCCGCCGAGAAGGTGGTCACCCGCCGCATCCGCCTTGATGACGTGGTGGAACAAGGCTTCGAGGCGCTGCTGAGCCCCGCCGGTGAGGAATTGAAGATCCTCATCGACCTGCAATAACGCCGCCCTTCTGAGCGGCTGCATATCAGGGCAGCGGCTCCTGCTCCAGCAGATGGGTTTCCGCATCGGTGAACAGGCGCGAGCGGGTGAGGAAACGCTGCTCGCGTCCATTGTCCAGGGAGAACATGCCGCCCCGTCCGGGCACCACGTCGATGATGAGCTGGGTATGCTGCCAGTATGCGAACTGCGGTCGACTGATAAAGAACGGCGCGCCGCCGATCTCGCCCAGACGCACATCTTCCGCGCCCACCAGGAAGTCGCCTTGGGCGAAGCACATGGGCGAGGACCCGTCGCAGCAACCGCCGGACTGATGGAACAGGACCGCACCGTGCTCGGCGACGATCTCCGCCAGCAACTCCAAGGCGGCCGGGGTGGCGGTGACGCGGGCGACAGACATGGCAACCTCGCAAAGAAAGCCGGGGCGGGAGGAGCCCGCCCCGGATCATCCGGCGTTCGGGATGTCAGGCATTCATATCGAGGACTATGCGGCCCTCGATCTCGCCCCGGCGCATGCGGTCGAACACGGCATTGATATTCTCCAGCCGCTCGGTGTGCACCGTCGCCTTCACCTTGCCTTCGGCGGCGAAATCCAGGGATTCCTGCAGATCGAGCCGGGTGCCGACGATGGAGCCGCGCACGGTGATGCCTTGCAGCACCATGTCGAAGATGGGCAGCGGGAAACTGCCCGGCGGCAAGCCGTTGAGGGCGATGGTTCCGCCCCGGCGCACCATGCCGAGCGCCTGCTCGAACGCCTTGGGCGAGACCGCCGTGACCAGGACGCCATGGGCGCCGCCGATCTCCTTCTTGATCACCGCCGTGGGGTCCTGCGTCTTGGCATTGACCGTGAGGCTGGCGCCCAGGCGGCGCGCCAGATCCAGCTTGTCATCGGCAATGTCCACGGCCACCACATTCAGCCCCATGGCCTTGGCATATTGCACCGCCATGTGCCCGAGGCCGCCGATGCCGGAGATCACCACCCAGTCTCCCGGCTTGGTGTCCGTCACCTTCAGGCCCTTGTACACCGTTACCCCGGCGCACAGGATCGGGGCGATGTCCACGAAGCCGATGTTGGCGGGCAGATGGCCGACATAATTGGGATCGGCGATGACATAGTCCGCAAAGCCGCCATTGACCGAATAGCCGGTGTTCTGCTGCTCCTCGCACAAGGTCTCCCAGCCGCCGAGGCAATGCACGCAATGGCCGCAGGTGGAATAGAGCCAGGGCACGCCCACCCGGTCGCCTTCCTTCACATGGGTAACGCCCGCGCCCACGGCGGAGACGAAGCCGACGCCCTCGTGACCGGGAATGAACGGCGGGTTCGGCTTGACCGGCCAATCGCCTTCCACCGCATGCAGATCGGTGTGGCACACGCCGGAGGCCTGGATCTTCACTTGGATCTGGCCGCGGCCGGGCTCGGGGATCTTCACCTCTTCGCACACCAGCGGCTGACCGAAGGCGCGCGCGACAGCAGCTCTCATGGTCTTGGACATGATGGAAACTCCTGATGGCTGGAAGGGCAAGGCGCGCAGCCTCAGCGCCGCGCGCCATCCCGTCCGCGAGGGCTGTCGCGGACGGGCGGGGCGGCGGATCAGAAGAAGCCCAGGGCCTTGGCGCTGTAGCTCACCAGCAGGTTCTTGGTCTGCTGGTAATGGTCCAGCATCATCTTGTGGTTCTCGCGCCCGATGCCGGACTGCTTGTAGCCGCCGAACGCCGCATGGGCGGGATAGGCATGGTAGCAATTGGTCCACACCCGCCCGGCCTGGATGGCCCGGCCGAAGCGATAGGCGCGGGTGCCGTCGCGGGTCCACACCCCGGCACCGAGGCCGTACAAGGTGTCATTGGCGATGGCGAGGGCTTCGGCTTCGTCCTTGAAGGTGGTCACCGACACCACCGGACCGAAGATTTCCTCCTGGAACACGCGCATGCGGTTATGGCCGCGGAACACCGTGGGCTGGACATAATAGCCCCCCGCCAGCGCGCCCTCCAGATGCGCCCGCGCGCCGCCCGCCAGCACCTCGGCGCCTTCCTGGCGGCCGATGTCGATATAGGAGAGGATCTTCTCCATCTGCTCGCCGGAGGCCTGGGCGCCGATCATGGTGGCCGGATCCAGCGGATCGCCCTGCACAATGGCATTCACCCGCTTCAGCGCCTTCTCCATGAAGCGGTCATAAATGCTCTCCTGGATCAGCGCGCGGCTGGGACAGGTGCACACTTCGCCCTGGTTGAGGGCGAACATGACGAAGCCTTCCACCGCTTTGTCGAGGAAGTCATCATCTTCCGCCGTCACGTCCGCGAAGAAGATGTTGGGCGATTTGCCGCCCAATTCCAGGGTGACGGGGATGAGGTTCTGGCTGGCATACTGCATGATGAGCCGGCCGGTGGTGGTCTCGCCGGTGAAGGCGATCTTGGCGATGCGCGGGCTCGACGCCAGCGGTTTGCCGGCCTCCAGACCGAAGCCGTTGACCACGTTGAGCACGCCCGGCGGCAGCAAATCGGCGATCAGCTCCACCAGAACCAGGATGGACGCCGGGGTCTGCTCGGCGGGCTTGAGCACCACGCAGTTGCCCGCCGCCAGGGCCGGCGCCAGCTTCCAGGTGGCCATGAGGATGGGGAAGTTCCACGGAATGATCTGGCCCACCACGCCGAGCGGCTCGTGGAAATGATAGGCGATGGTGTCATGGTCCACCTCGCCGATGGAGCCTTCCTGGGCGCGCACGGCGGCGGCGAAATACCGGAAATGATCGATGGCGAGGGGAATGTCCGCGGCCATGGTTTCGCGGATCGGCTTGCCATTGTCCCAGGTCTCGGCGCGGGCCAGCAGCTCGAGATTGGCTTCCAGCCGGTCGGCGATACGGTTTAAAATGAGCGCGCGCTCAGTGGTGCTGGTGCGGCCCCAGGCATCCTTGGCGGCATGGGCGGCATCCAGTGCCAGCTCCACGTCTTCCTTCTGCGAGCGCGGGATCTGGGTCAGAACTTCGCCGGTGATGGGGGTGGTGTCGTCGAAATAGCGGCCATCCACCGGCTCCACCCACTGGCCGCCGATGAAATTGCCGTAGCGGGGCTTGAAGGGCGAGCGCGATTGGGCTGACAGGAATGCTGGCTTGTTCATTTTATCCTCCCTCGTGATGCCGGGAGCTGTGCAGCGGCCGTGCCAATTGCCTGATTTCGCAGATGCAAACCTGCGCTGCATTGCGGGAAGTCTTTGCAAAGGGAGGCTGTGTCAAATAGTCGAGATGGGTTCTGAACTGAGACCATAGACGGTCCCGGGTGTTGCATGCGAGAATTGGAGCAACACAGAGATGCCAACTGCAACATGTGTTGCAGATTGCCACAGTTCGGAGGACGCAGCCCATGGCGCCGCAGGCGACGACGGAGACTGTGCGCTCGGCGCGGCAGCGCTTCTTTACCCATGGAGAGGTGTCCGAGGGGCTGGTGGCGGCGCCCATCCTGCGCTCCTGGCAGCGCTGCGCGCAGCAGGGGCTGGACATTTCCGATCCCCCACGGGTTGAGCCCATCAGCGCGCCCGCCTTGCGCGAACTGCAGCAGCGCCACGATTTGTTGCGGCGGATGACCCGGCCGGAAATCGAGGCGCTGCGGGCCGACGCCAAGCTGACGGACAGCGTGGTCATTCTCACCGATGCCGCCGGCCTCGTGCTCGACATGGCCGGCAATACGGACTTCGCCGACCGCGCCTCCAAGGTCGACCTGCGCCCCGGCGTGCCGTGGAGCGAGGCGGCCACCGGCACCAATGCCATCGGCACCGCTTTGGTGGAGAAGCGCCCGATCGCGGTGCATGGCGCCGAGCATTTCTTCCATCCGCACCGCATCCTGGCCTGCGCCGCCGCGCCCATTCTCGATCCGCGCGGGGTTCTGGCCGGGGTGCTGGACATGTCCGGCCACGCGGGCGTGCGCCATGTGCATGCGCTCGGCCTGGTGCGGCTGGCGGTGGAGCAGATCGAGCATCGGCTGTTCGAGCATGGCTTCGACCATTGCACGGTGCTCCGCTTTCACCGGGACCGCGCCCTGCTGGGCACCGCCCGCGAAGGCATTCTGGTGTTCGAGGGCGAGCGGCTGGTGGCGGCCAATGGCCATGGCCTGCAACTGATCCAGTTCGACTGGTCCGCATTGGACCGGCTGACCGCGGCGGAGGTGTTCGGCCGGGTGGAGCCGTCGGATGCACCGCGGGCCATGCGCACCGAGGCGGGCCTCGAGGTGGTGGGCCGCGTGATCGCGCCGCGCGCCGCTCTTGTGCGTGGCGGGTCAACGTTGGCCGCGCGGCCTGTGAGCGTGCCGCCCGCCGCTGAGCCCGAGGCGGTGCTTTCGGTGGAGACCCAGGGCGCGCTGGCGCGGGCTGTACGGTTGCTGGAGGCCAATGTGCCGGTGCTGGTGCAGGGCGAGACCGGCACCGGCAAGGATATGTTCGCCCGCGCCCTCCATACCCGCAGCAGCCGCGCGCGCCAGCCGTTCATTGCCATCAATTGCGCCTCCCTGCCGGAAAGCCTGATCGAGGCCGAATTGTTCGGCTATGAGGAAGGCGCCTTCACCGGCGCCCGCCGGCAGGGCCAGAAGGGGCTGCTGCGGCAGGCTGATGGCGGCGTGCTGTTCCTGGACGAAATCGGCGACATGCCGCTCGGCCTGCAGGCGCGCCTGCTGCGGGTGCTCCAGGACAAGGCGGTGTCGCCGCTGGGCAGCGGACGGCCGGTGCCGGTGGATTTCGCTCTGGTCTGCGCCACCCATCGCGCCTTGAGCGACCTGGTGGCTGCGGGGCAGTTCCGCCAGGATCTCTATTTCCGCATTGCGCCCTACGTGACCGATCTGCCCGCCCTGCGCACCTTGCCGGATCGGCATGAACTGGTGCGCACCATCTGGGCGCGCCTGGGAGGCGCGGCCGCGGGCGTGGTGTTGTCGCCGCAGGTGGAGGATCTGCTGGCGGATCACGACTGGCCGGGAAATTTCCGACAATTGTCCGGCCTGCTGCGCGCCATGCTGGCGCTGGCCGAGCCGGGGCAGACGCTGGATGGGTCCGCTTTGCCGGCAGACTTTCTGCGCGCGCGGCCGCCGGCAGCGGCGGCGCCGGTGGCGGGGATTTCGGCCGGCGAAGGGCCGTTGTCTGACCTCACCCGCGACGCCATGCGCGCCGCCCTGGAGGCGTGCGGCGGCAATGTCTCCCGCGCCGCCCGCCAATTAGGGATCGATCGCAGTACGCTCTATCGGCGTGTGCTGTGGGAGCAGCGTCGCCAGGGCTGAGGCCTCCCAAGATCGGGCAAATGGTGGTGGAACGGGAAGAATGGCGGGTCCACCTCAGTCTGTGCCGTCGCGGGCGAGGGGGAAAAAATCGACGGCGCCCATCTGCCCGCCTTTCAGCACCACCTCCAACCCGTCGAACACCGGATCGTCGGAATGGGCCCGGCACAGCGGCGCACCGGGCGCGAGCCCGCCGGCGATGTCGAGGGCGGCGATGTTGAGCGCCGCCATGACCTCGCCGGAACTGTCGCCCCCCGCCACCACCACCCGCCGCACCCGGCCCGCTTCCACCATGCCGCGCATGATCTGCGCCAGTACGGCGCCCACGGTGCGGGCGGCCTCGGCGCGGGAGAGGCCCGCTTGGGCGGCGATGGCATCGAAGCCGGTCACCGCCGGATCATCGGGGCCTTCGGCGCTGTAGATGAGCGGGCTGAGGCCTTCGCTCAGCGCGGCGTCCGCGCGCGCCAGCAGCCGGGCGATCTCGGCCGCGCGCGTCTCCGCGTTCAAAGCGCACGGCAGGTCGAGGCGTTCGGCCTCAAAGCCGTTGGCGCGGGCGAAGGCGATCTGGCCCGCCGTCACCGGCGAGCAACTGCCGCTCACCACGGCGATGGCGGACACCGACGCTGCCACCGGCAGGCTTGGCGTGGCGGGCTGCAGCCCCTGCGCGCGCCAATGCGCCGCCAGTGCATATTGCAGCCCGGAAGACGAGGCGGTGAACAGGCCGGCGCCGCGGCCCTCCCAGATCAGTTGGCCGGCGGCGGCGAGCGTCTCCTCATCCAGCACGTCGATGAACACCACCGGCGTATCCGGCCCGCTCAGCGCCTGCCGCTGGGCCTCGGCCTGTCCGGCGCGGATCTGCGCCATATGGATCAGTCCGATGCGGCGCTGGGTCTGTTGGGTGAGATGCAAGGTGAGGTCGGCTTCCGCCATGGGCGTCACCGGATGGCGCGACATGGTGGGGTGGCGATCGAGGCGATGGCCTTGGCCGTCCACCACCGCGAACAGATGGCCGAACATCTGGTAGCGGCCGAGGCGCGGGGCGCCCACCACGATGGGGCTCCACGCCCCGCCCATGCGCGCCACCCCCAGATCAATGGCGGTGCCGATGGAGCCGATGGCAGGCGAGGAATCGAACGTGGAGCACACCTTGTAGTGCAGGATCGGCGCCCCCAGCATGGCCAGCCGGTCGAACACCGGCGGCAATTCCCGCGCCATCCATTCCGGCGTGCGTCCGCGCGAGGAGCCGGCCAGCCCGATGCAGCGCACATGGGGAAAGCGCGCCAGTTGCGCGTCGGTGGGCGGGTGCAGGAACAGCACCGTGGGCACGCCCGCCGCCGTCATCGCCTCCATAGCGTCGGTGGAGCCGGTGAAGTCGTCGCCATAATAGGCCAGCAGCAGGCCGTCCGGCCATGAGGCAGGCGGCGCCATCCCTTCGGCCCCCATCACCAGAAGCCCAAGGCGGTGCGCAGGGCCGGGGTGTGGTCGGCTTCGTTCTCCAGCGGCGTGCCGGCCATGGCCGCCCGCCATGCGGCGCGCAGCGCCTCCACCCCCGCCGGCACGCCGCCGGGATGGCCGAAGATGCCGCCGCCGGCGGTGTGGATCAAATCGGCGCATCCCAGCGCCGCATAGGTGGGCGCCGCCTGCCGCCCGGTCTGGCCGGAGGAGAACACCGGCATGGCGATCATCTCCGCTTGGTCGTTGAGCGGGGCGAGCACCGCGCGGGCGGCGGCGATGACGCTGGCGTTGCTCTCGGTGAACTTGTTGTCGAGCCCGTTCACGTGCAGATGGTCCACCCCCGCCAGCCGCCACATTTGCTGCCAGGGCGCATAGTCCCAGCCCAGCGCCGGATGGCGATAGAGCGCGCCCCAGCCGGCGCGGTGGCCATGGATGGGAAGCTGGGAGTGACGGCCGATCTCCCGCGCCCCCACCAGGCCGATGGAATTCACGCATACCATGACGCAGGTGCCGCCCTTGGCCAGCGCGAAATCATGCCGGCGGCGCATCTCGTCCAGATCGCCGGTGATGTTGAACGCCACCATGGCCTTGCGGCCGCGCCGCTCGGCGGCATCATTCACCACCCGCATCACCGCCGTGACCCGGTCCTCGAACGGGCAGCGGCCGCCATCGCTCTGGAGTTCGTCATCCTTGATGAAGTCGATGTCGCCGGCGATCAGCTCGCGCACCTGCTGCGCGGTCTCTTCCGCCGACAGGCCGATGCTGGGCTTGATGATGGTGCCGATCAGCGGCCCCTGGCTCACCCCCGCCAGCTTGCGCGTGCCGGCGATGCCGAAGGCGGGACCGGCGAAGGCGGACGTGAAGGACGGCGGCAGGCGAAGGCCGGTGAGCTTCAGGCCGGAGACCGCATAGAGCTCGAACAGATTGCCGGCGATGGTGGACATCAGATTGGTCAGCGAGGGGCCGAAATTCTCCACCGGCCAGGACAGTTCCAGGATGCACTGGCGATAGCGATCAGACGGCTGGGCGCCGGGCAGGCTTGGGGTGCCGGTCTCGCCGATCACCTCCAGCCGCTCCACCCGCGCGCCGGAGCGCTCCTTCAGTTCGGCGGTCTCATGGGCCAAGGCGACGAAGGTGCCGCTGGATTGCTCGCCGGCGATGATGGCGGCGGTGCGGGCGGGATCGCCGCCGGTTTCCAGCCAATAGGTGGCGTGAACCCGCTCGCGGGGCGCTGCTGTGCTCATGGGGAACTCGTCGGTTAAGCGGGCGGGCCGCACGGGCGCGGGGCAGGCCGGGCGCGATGCCCGGCCTGGACGGTGCGATCAGGTGATGCGGCGGATGCTCTCGGCGATCTCCGGCTCGTCCAGGCACTTCAGCCAGTCCTCGCGCATCAGCCGCGGCTTGCCGAACTGGATCGCCTTGTTGCAGGCATCCGAGAACACCCCGTCCACCTCCTTGAAGGTGACGGCGGCGAGAATGTTCATGTGACCCAAGAGGAAGTCGCGGGCGCATTGCGCCGGCACGCCCCGGCGCACGGTCTCGTCCATGGCTTCGCGCATCACATCCAGCAGCGTGGCGCAGATGGTCTCCGACAGGCCCGGCTCCAGCAGCGCCATCTGCTCCAGGGTCAGGCGATAGGAGCGCAGGATCGGCGCATAGATGGCCTTGGCCACCGCCTCGCCCAAGGCGAAGGCTTCGTCCGGCCCCTGCATCAGCGCGCTGGTGATCGACTGCTTAGCAGCGATGCCGCCGAAATAATCCCGCCGTGCCGCTTCCTCGGTCTCGTCGTTGAAGATCAACGGATGGCAGGGATGGGAGACGAAATAGGTCAGGTCCGGCCGGTCCGGCAGATGGCCGGCATAGGGGGCGGCGGCATCGAGCACCATCACCATGGTGCCGGCCTTGAGCTGCGGCGAAATCTGGTGGGCGATCTTGCCGATCAGCGTATCGGGCACCGCCAGGATCACCACGTCCGCATCGCTGAGCGCCACCGCGCTGTCGATGCACTCCACGCCCACTTCCTTTTTCAGCCGGGCGCGGCCGATGTCGCTGACCTCCACATGAGCCACCTGAAAGTCCGACTTGGCGAGGTTCTTCGACAGGCGCACGCCCATCTTTCCGCCGGCGCCGAACAGGGCGATCTTCGCGTTCATTGTGTTCTCCCAGGATATGCAAGCGAGCGGAAGGCCGGGCGCACCGGCCTTCCTTGAGGATATCAGGCCGAGCGGGCGCCCAGCGGCTTGCCGGCGGCCGCGACCTGCTCGGAGCGGGTCACCACCAGGCAAAGCAGAGCGGAGACCAGCATGCAGCCGCCCACGACCAGCATGGCCAATTGATAGGAGCCGGTGGCATCCTTCACCGCGCCGGTGATGAAGGGGGCGGCAAAGCCCGCCACATTGCCCACGGTATTGATGAGGGCGATGCCGGCCGCCGCCCCCGCGCCGGACAGGAAGCGGGAGGGAATGGCCCAGAAGCTGGGCAGGGCCGAGAAGATGGCGCAGGCGGTCACCGTGATCACCGCGATGGTGGCGGCGGGCGAGTTCATGAACAGCGCCACCGGAATGCTGAGCGCCCCCACCAGCGCCGGCAGGCCGATGTGCCAGCCCTTCACGCCGCGCTTGGCGGCAAAGCGGCTCCACAACAGCAGGGCTGCGGCGGCGGGCAGATAGGGCACGGCGGTGATGAGGCCGCGCTGGATCATGTCGAACTTGGTGCCGAACTGGCTCTCGAAGCCGCCGATGATGGTGGGCAGGAAGAAGGCTAGGGAATAGAGGCCGTAGATCAGGCCGAAATAGATCAGCGACAAGATCCACACCCGGCCGTTCAGCATCGCCTTGCTGGCGAGGATGTTGTGGGCGCCGGCCTTGGTGCGCTCTTCCTTGGCGAGTTCCGTGGTGAGCCAGTCGCGCTCTTGAGCGGTGAGCCATTTGGCATCGGCCGGACGGTCCACCAGATAGAACCAGGCGATGATGCCCACCACGATGGCCGGCACCGCCACGCCGAAGAACATGATGCGCCAGCCGGCCAGGCCCATCAGGCCGTCCGCATTCAGCAGCAAGGCAGCAAACGGCGCGCCGATGACGATGGTGAGCGGCTGCGCCACATAGAACAGCGCCAGCACCTTGCCGCGATGGCGCGCCGGCACCCACAAGCTGAGATAGAGAATAGCGCCGGGGAAGAAGCCGGCCTCGGCGATGCCCAGCAGGAAGCGCAGCACATAGAGCTCGGTGGAACTGCTCACCCAGGTGAACAGTAACGCCACGATGCCCCAGGTGACCATGATACGTGCCAGCCAGCGCCGGGCGCCGAAGCGGTGCAGCGCCAGATTGCTGGGCACTTCCAGGAGGATATAGCCGAAGAAGAAGATGCCGGCGGCAAAGCCGAACTGGGCGGCGGTGAGGCCGAGATCCTTGACCATGCCGTTGGGGCCGGCGAAGGAGACCGCCGTGCGGTCCAGGAAATTGATGAAAAACATCAGGCCGATGAACGGCACCAGCCGCCAGCAGACCTTGTGAATAGCCGACCGCTCGACAGCGGACGCCACGGGCTCCGTCATGGGCTTCCTCCAAAGTGACGCAGCTTCGTCCCGGGCGGGCGGCTGCATTTCGTGTCTCTCGCGCCGGTCCTTCGGTGTAGGGCGGTTGGCGCCGCGCCCACAGGATGTTCGGCTGTCGCCATTAGGGACTGCCGGGGCGGGCGGACAATCGATTTGTTGTCGTGCGGTTGTGAGTTAAACTCACAGAGCGGCCATACCGTGCCGCTGGAAAACGGCCGCATCTCTAGGAGAGACCTCATGGCTCCGCCCGGCCACCAGCCCTTGCCCTCGCTTGTGGCGCTGCGCGCGTTCGAAGCCACGGCCCGCTGCCGCAGCATGAGCCGGGCGGCGGAGGAATTATGCGTCACCCATGGTGCCGTGAGCCGGCATGTGAAGGCGCTGGAAGCCACCTTGGGCGTGCCGCTGCTGACCCGGCGCGGCACCTCCAGCGAGCCGACGCCGGAGGGCCTGCGCCTGGCGGAAGGGCTCTCGGCGGCCTTCGGCCTGATCCATGCCACCGTTGAACGGCTGCGGCCGGGGCCGCTCACCCTGTCGTGCTCGGCCTCGATCATGCTGTGCTGGCTCATTCCGCGCATGGCGGCGTTCCACCGGGCCAATCCGGACATCCAGGTGGAATTGAACATGAATTACGACAAGGTGGATTTCAGCTGCGACAAGATCAGCGTCGCCATCCGCAACAGCACCATCAACCCGCCGCGCGATGCCTTGATCCGCGATCTGGGCATCGAATGGATCGGCCCAGTGTGCTCGCCGGACTATCTGGCGTCCATGCCGCTGACCTCGCCGAAGGACCTGGAGCGGGCGCTGCTGCTCTCCACTCACACCCGGCCCGAGGCCTGGACCGACTGGGCGCACGCGGCAGGGCAGGGGGCTTTGGCACTGAAGCCGCAGCGGGGCTTCGATCATTTCTATCTGCTGATCCAGGCGGCCGCCTGCGGGCTGGGGGTGGCGGTGGTGCCGCACATGCTGGCCCTGAGCGAATTGCAATCGGGCCGGCTGGTGGCCCCGTTCGGCTTCGCGCCGGGCAACCGGCATCTGAAGATCTGGATCGCCGCCCAATTCGGCTTCCGCGCCGACGTGCGCGCCCTGGAAGGCTGGCTGGTGGAGGAAATGCGGGCGCTGCGGGTGCCAGAGGGGTGACGCGGGCGTTGAGGCTTTGGACGTCACGCATGGGAATGAGCGTACTCACCGTATTGTCTCTCTGCGCAGGTTGGCCCGCAACAGCAGTGCGAAATAAAGGCCACCCACCGCCGCCGTTACGGCGCCCACCGGCAGGACGCGAGGGAGGAACAGCGTTCGTGCCACGAGATCGCTGCCCATGAGGAAGACAGCGCCGGTGAGCGCGGATGCCGGCAGCGACAGGCCGGGCCCGCCGCAGATCCTTCGCGCCACTTGAGGGGCGATGAGCGCGACAAAGCCGACGGGCCCCGCGAGAAAAGTCGCGGTCGCCGTCAGCAGAAGGCCCAGGACTGCAAGCTGGAGCTGTCGGGTCGCAACCGCCTCCCCGAGGGCAAGAGCCCGCTCCGTCCCGAGTTCGAGAGCCCGGATCGCTCGACCATGCGCCAAGGCCAGTGGAACGGCGATGGCGAGAATGATAGCGCCGATGGCAAGCCGGCCGGAGTCGATGCCGGCAAGGGAGCCGAGCTTCCAGCTTGCTGCGGCCAGGGCGGCGTCGAGCCGCACCGTCATGATGATCCAGTCGTTGAGGGCGGTGAACAATGCTCCCACCGCGATGCCGATCAGGATGAGGCGTCCCGGAAAGACATGGCTGGCACCCGCGAAGCCATAGACGAGCCCACCCGCCAGAAGTCCGCCGCCGAAGGACGCGACGGCGATGACGGCGGGGCCGCCGCCGCCCAGCATTGCCAGGATGGCGCCGGTGAACGCCCCCGCGTCGAAGCCGATGATGTCGGGGCTTCCCAGGGGATTGCGCAGCATCGTCTGGAACAGCGCCCCCGCAAGACCGAGGGCGGTTCCCACCAGAAGCCCGCCGGCGATGCGCGGGAGCCTCCATTCCATCACGACGAGATGAAGGTCTGCCCCGCCGCGGCCGAGGAGCGCCGCTATCACGTCATCCGGAGACACCGGAAAGGTGCCGAAAGACAGCGCCAGCAACGCCAGGACAAGGCAGGCCATGGCTAGGGTCATCCCGCATGCAACGCCACGCGGCCGCACCGGCAGCGAGAAGCCGGCCAGTCGCAATGCCGGGCGATGGGCTATGCTCCGCTGACGGCTGCGCCCTTCGCTCATGCGGCCACCCGTCCCCAGCTCAGCCGTGCGAGCACCATCAGGATCGGCGCGCCGATGAGTGCCGTGACAACGCCCGCCGGAACCTCCGCCGGTGCGGCGAGGCTCCGGCCCAGCGCGTCCGCACCGATGAGCAGGGCAGCGCCGATGAGCGCCGCATTGGCCAGAATCTGTCGTTCATCCGCGCCCAGGAGACGGCGAACCATGTGCGGGGCGGCGAGGCCCACAAAGGCAATGGGGCCGGCTGCGGCTGTCGCTCCGCCGGCCAGCAAGATCACCGTCAGCAGGCAGAGGCCTTGGGTGCGGGCGACGGAGACGCCAAGAGACGCGGCGCGATCGGCGCCTAGGGCCATCAAATTGAGCCGAGGCGCGAGGAACGCCGCAAGGATCAGTCCCGCGCCAAGGGCCGGGATCACCGCGGGCAGAATGATGCGCGCATCCCCGGAGAGGGCCCCCACACGCCAGTTGCGCACCAGGTCGAACCGCTCGGGATCGGACAGAGCGAAGCCTTGCGCCAATCCGAAGCACAGGGCGCCGACTGCGACGCCCGCCAAGGTGAGTTGCAGCGGGCGCGGGTCCTTCGTGCCCATGCCGGCGACGAAATAGACGGCGAGCGCCGCCAGCCCCGCCCCCAGCGCCGCCAGCCAGATGAATGATCCGATGCCCGTCATGCCGAGCACGCCCGCGCCCAGGACGACGGCAAGGCTCGCGCCGGCATTGACGCCCGTGAGGCCCGGATCACCCAAGGGATTGCGGGTGGCGGATTGGATGATGGCCCCGGACAGGCCGAGCGCCGCGCCCACCAGCAGCCCCAGCAAGGTCCTTGGCAGGCGCAATTCCTGGACGATGATGCGGGCTTCCTCGGACCCGCCGCCCGCCAGGGCGTCCAGCACGCTGGCGGGCGAGAGGGGCTTGGCCCCGGCCGAAAGGCCGGCGAGGATGGCAAGGAGCAGCAACAGCAGGCTCAGCAGAAGCGCCCGCGCGCTGTGCCTCCGGCGATGAATGCGCGGGTGGCGGGGGCGCATGCTCATGCGCCGACACGCGCATAAAGGCCGTCATAGGCGGCAGCAAGGTAGCCGGCCGTATAGCAGGAGCCGAACGTGCAATTGCCGGCCACGATCTGCACGTGGCCTGCGCGCACGGCCGGCAGGCGCTGCCATAAGGCTTCGCGGGCCAACGCCCGAGACGAGCCGTCGCCGAAGTCGAAGAGCAGAATGGCATCGGCGGCCCCGAGCACATCGCCAAAGGATTCGAGCGCCAATTCGCCATAAGGGCCAAGTTGCGCGGCACTGATGCCATGCCCTCCCAAGGCCCTCAGCACTTGCGCGGGCATGACCCGACCATAGCCCGTGCCCGCCGTGCTGATGAGCGCCCGGCGCTTGACCGGATCGAAAGTGAGCGACGCCACGACGCTCCTGTCGATGACTGCGGCATGCCGGGCGCGAATGTGGGCGATCAGATCCACTTGGCCGGCGATGCGGCGTGCGGCCCGTTCGTCACGGGCAAGCCAGACGCCAAGCTGGGACAGGTTCTCCTGCCAGGTGAGGCGGTGGTCACTCGGCAATACGGGTGCGATACGCGGCAGGCGGGCGAGCGGCCACCAATCGGAGTGGGGGGCCGTATCGGGACACAAGATGAGATCGGGCTTCAGGGCGAGAATCTGTTCCAGATCCGGCGGGGCGGCAAGAAAAGGCACCCCAGCCGGCACGGGGATCCACGGACGCGCGCGGCTGTGGCTATAGCCCACGACCGGCAGGTCGAGGGCGAGCGCCGTCTCCAGCGAGACGCGGGAGTCGACGGCGATCACGCGGCGCGGCTCGTCCGGGATATCCACCGGCCCCAACGGTGTCTCGACCCGCCGCGTCGCAGGCGTTGCGGCAGCGAGCTGAGATGTGCGCGCGGCAAGGCCCAGGGCCGTGAGGCCCAAGAGCATGCCGCGCCGTGAGAAGCCGTTCCGCATGGGCCTTAGAACTGGAAGATGGTGGAGATTTGAAGGGTCCGCGCCTCGCTGGGATAAAGCAGGTTGTAGCCGGGATAGGCCGTCCAATAGCCCTTGTTGAAGGCATTGGTGAGATTGGCCTGCACCACGATGGGCTTGCCGTTCTGCCGTTCGAACGCGTAGCGGGCGCCGAAGTCGAACGTGGTCCAGGCCGGCAGCTTCTGGCTGTTCACATTGTTCGCCCAGGCCGCACCCGTGGCGTTCATGCGGGCGAACAAGGTGAGGTTCTTGGCGAAGGAAGGATCCCACTCCAGGCCGATGTTCGCCGTATAGTCCGGCGTGCCCGTGGGTGCCTTGCCGTCATAGAGCCCGCCGCTGGTGTGCGTGTTCTCCGCATCCAGCAGCACAAAGCCGCCCAGCACCCGCAGGTCCGGGCGGATTTCACCCGCCACATCGAACTCCAAGCCGCGATAGACCGTCTCGCCATCCGCGGTGAAGGTATTGGTGGCGTTGTTGGTGATGCCCGACTGCTGGCTGGTATGGAACAGGCTGACGGTGGTGAGCAGCTTGCCCCAATCCACTTTCACGCCGGCTTCATATTGCTTGGTCACATAAGGCGGCAGCACCTCGCCGCCATTGGCATAGGTGGTCGGCACGACGGTGCCTGCCGTCAGGCCCTCGATATAGCTGGCATAGAGCGAGACACGCTCCCATGGCTTGACCACGAGGCCGACCATGGGCGTCAATGCCGAGCTGTCGTTGACCGGCCCGGAAAGAGCGCCGGTGCTGATGTTGTAGTTCGCCACATGCACATATTGCTGGCGCAGGCCGAGGGTCAGTTGCACGCGCTCGTCCAGCACGGACAAGGTGTCGGAGGCCGCATAGCTGGTGAAGCTGATGGAACTCTGCGGCGCGGCATACATCGGGCCGACGACCGGCTCGGCCACGAAAGCGGGCGCATAGATGTTCGACCGGGTCACCGGCAGCGCGAAGATGCCAGTGGGCTGGGGCGCCTGACTGCGATCGAAGACATAGGTATTGGCGGCCAGCGTCACCTTGTGGTTCACCGGGCCGGTATCGAATTCGCCGCGAACGCCGGCCTCGCCCGATTGGCGATTGATATCGATGAGATAGCGGGAGGTGGTGGCGGTGAAATTGCCATTGGCCTGGAGGTTGGTGCCCGCCTGCACCAGTTGGTCCCAATGGGTGGTGTCAAAGCCGGCCTTCGCATAGACGGTCCAGTTCGGGGCGAAGTCGTATTCGGCCGCCGCCATCCCGTAGGTGTCGTTGATGTTGCTGTAGTTCCAGGGCGACACCCACGCATGGGTGGGCGAGGGTGCGCTCGGAATGGGCGGACAGACGGCGAGCGCACAGGCGGCCGGCGTCACCGTATTGTTCATCCGGTTGGTATCGAGCGCCTGGTGGCCGAAATCCAGCGACAGGCGGAGCTTCTCGCCCCGATAGTCCATGCCCACGGTGCCGTTGAGCAGTTCCTGCGACTGCTGGCTTATGGGCGTGTCGCCGTCGCGAAACAGCAGGTTGGCGCGGATGCCGAACTCGTTCTCTGCCCCGAAGCGCCGGCCGACGTCCAGCTGGCCGCCGAACTGGGCGTTGCTGATATAAGTGGTGGTCAGGGTGGTGAGCGGCTCGTCGCCAGCGCGCTTGGGCACCAGATTGATCACTGCGCCGACACCGCTGGGTGACAGACCGCTCAGGAAGGCGCCAGGGCCTTTGAGAATTTCCACCCGTTCGATGCCGGCGAGCGTCGACTGGTTGTTGGGAGCGATACCGAACAGTCCGCCGAAGGCAACGGCGCCATTGCCGACCTGCACACCGCGCACGAGGAAATAATTGGCACTGCCGACATTGGTCGGGTCCAGATTGCGGATGGCGGGATCGTTGCGCACCACATCGGCGATGGACTGCGCGCCTTGCTCCTGAATGAGCTTGGAGGTGTAGTTGGTGACCGTGAACGGCGTGTCCATGACGCTGCGCTCACCAAGCACGCCCAGGCTGCCGCCGGTCGCGATCATGCCGCCGGCATAAGCGGGGGCGAGGCCGGTGCTGTTCACATCGATGGTGTCGAGGGAAATGGCGCCTTCCCCGCCGGCTGCATTGCCGGAACGTGGGGCGGAGGGGTCGTAGATCTGCACGGTGTTCGCATTGCTGAAGCGATAGGCGAG
>CALRNP020000113.1:0-17529 GCA_943369575.1 Azorhizobium sp. AG788
CGCCCATGACCCCGATCGCGCCGCCGCCGCCATGAAACGGCATGTGGAGGGGCTGCGGGCCAGCCTGGGCGAGATCCGTGATGTGAATCCGAACTACTTCGTCGGCGACGTCGGCGAGGCCGAGCGCCTGGCCGACGTGGCGGCCCGCTGATCCCGCTCCCTTTTACCAAGGCCTGAAGGACAAGATGCGCACGGGACGAGACTTCATCCGGGCCGCTGGCCCCATCGCACGGAATGGCCGGAGACGGCTTCAGCCATGAAGTACAAGTTCGATTTCGAAGCCCTGGTGGAATATTGGCCGCAGTTGCTGGACGGCGCGCTGCTGACCATGGAGATGACCGCCATCGCCACCGTGTCGGGCCTTGCCCTCGGCACCGTCGTGGCCATCGGCCGGCGCTCGCAGAACAAGGTGCTGTCGCGCATTTCGGGCTTCTATGTGGAGACCGTGCGCAACACGCCGTTCCTGATCCAGCTGTTCTTCATCTATTTCGGCCTCGCCAGCGCCGGCATGCGGCTGCCGGTGTTCATCGCGGCGGTGATCGCCATGGTGTTCAATGTGGCCGCTTATACCGCCGAGATCGTGCGCGCCGGCATGGATGCCACCCCGCGCGGGCAATTGGAGGCGGCGGACGCCCTAGGCATGTCGACGCCGCAGATCTACTGGCACATCATCCTGCGCCCGGCGCTGGAGCGGGTGTATCCGGCGCTGACCTCGCAATTCATCCTGATGATGCTGGCCACGTCCGTCACCTCGCAGGTGTCGGCGGAGGAACTGACCGGGGTCGCCAACAACATCCAGTCGAACACCTTCCGCTCGTTCGAGACCTTCATCGTGGTGGCGGGCATCTATCTGCTGCTGACGCTGATCATGAAATTCGCTTTCTGGCTGCTGGGCCTCGCGCTGTTCACGCGGCGCCGGCGCCTCGGCACCCCCTTGTAGGAGCGCGGGATGGCCCAGACCTTCACCCTCGCCCATGTGGGCTACATGCTGGAGGGCGTCCTGTGGACGCTCATCCTCTCTGCGCTCGCCTTCGTGCTGGGCGGCTTTGCCGGCTTCGGCATGCTCTTGCTGCGCATCTCCCGCTTCCGCCTCGTGCGGCAGATGTCGTTCGTGGTGGTGCAGATCATCCAGGGCATTCCGCTGCTGGTGATCCTGTTCGCGGTTTATTTCGGCCTTGGGATTGTCGGCGTGCAGGTGCCGCCGCTGGTGGCGGCCGGCGTCGCCATGATGATTTATTGCGCCGCCTTCCTGGCGGAGATCTGGCGCGGCTGCGTGCTGGCGGTGCCGCGCACCCAGTTCGAGGCCGCCGAATGCCTGGCGCTGACCCGTTGGCAGTCGCTGACCAAGGTCATCCTGCCCCAAGCCCTGCGCATCGCCACGCCGCCCACGGTGGGCTTCATGGTGCAGGTGGTCAAAAGCACTTCGCTGGCCTCGGTGGTGGGCTTCGTGGAGCTGACCCGCGCGGCGCAGATCATCAACAATTCCACCTTCCAACCCTTCCTCGTGTTCGGGATTGCCGGCGCCATGTATTTCGCGGTGTGCTGGCCCCTGAGCGCCTGGAGCCGCGTGCTCGAAAGGAAGCTCCATGTCGGCCGTCATTGAGCTGAAGAACGTCCACAAGAGTTTTGGTCAGGTGGAGGTGCTCAAGGGCGTCTCCCTGAGCGTCCAGCGCGGCGAGACGATCGCGGTGATCGGTCGCTCAGGATCAGGCAAGTCCACGGCTCTGCGCTGCGTGAACCGGCTGGAGACCATCCAGTCGGGCGAGATCTTCGTGTGCGACCATGCGGTCCATGATCCCAAGCTGGAAGTCCGCAAGTTGCGGCTCGACGTGGGCATGGTGTTCCAGAGCTACAATCTCTTTCCGCACCTGACTGTGGAAGAGAACATCATGCTCGCCCCGGTCACGGTGAAGAAGCAGAAGAAGGCCGATGCCCGCCAACTGGCGGCCGAAGCCCTGACGCGGGTGGGGCTGGCGGAGAAGGCGCAATCCTATCCCGAGCAGCTCTCCGGCGGCCAGCAGCAGCGCGTCGCCATCGCCCGCTCGCTGGCCATGCAGCCGCAGGTGATGCTGTTCGACGAGGTGACCTCGGCGCTGGATCCCGAACTTACCGGCGAGGTGCTGCGGGTGATGGAGGATCTCGCCAAGGCCGGCATGACCATGCTGGTGGTCACCCACGAGATGGGCTTTGCCCGCCGCGTCGCCGACCGCATCGTGTTCATGCACCAGGGCCTGGTCTGGGAAGTCGGGACGAGCGAGATGCTCGCCGATCCCCAGACCCCGGAGCTACGCGCCTTCATGTCCCACGGGCTCTGACCCACCCTTTCCCCCAACCCGGCGCAGTTCGGGATCGACCTTAACCACTCAGGAGGATACGCCATGACCTTGTTGACCAAATTCGGTGCCATTGCCTTTGCTGCCGCATCCCTGGCCTTCGCCGCCGCCCCGGCCGCGCGCGCGGACCAACTGGATGACATCCTCAAAGCCAAGAAGATCCGGGTCGCCGTCGTGCTCGGCACGCCGCTGTTCTCGTTCGCGGGGCCGGACCTCAAGCCCACGGGCTCGGATGTTGAAACTGCCCGCATGCTGGCCAAGGACATGGGCGTCGAGGTGGAGTGGGTGGAGATCACCACTGCCGCCCGCGTGCCCACCATCCAGACCGGCAAGGCGGACATTCTGGTGGCCTCGCTCGGCATCACGCCGGAGCGCAAGAAGGTGATCGACTTCACCATTCCCTACGCCACCCTCGACATCATCGTCGCCGCGCCCGAGGGCACGGCGATCAAGGACTATGCCGACCTCACCGGCAAGCGCGTGGGCCTCACCCGCGCCACCGTCAACGACCAACTGGTGACCGCCAATGCCAAGGGCGCCGAGATCGTGCGCTTCGAGGACGACGCCACCCTGATCGCGGCTGCCGTCTCGGGGCAGGTGGACGTGGTCTCCACTCAGCCGCCGCTGATCGCCATGATGAACGAGAAGCGTCCCGACCGGCCGCTGAAGACCAAGTTCGTCATGCGCGAACTGAATCTGGGCATCGCTCTGCCCCAGGGCGAGCCGAAGCTGAAGGCTTGGATGGACGCGTGGATCCGTAAGAACATGGCCAATGGCGCGCTGCCGGCCATGTTCGCCAAGTTCCACGGCCGCGAGCTGCCGAAGGATCTGGCCGAGCGCGTGGTCAACTGATCCAGGCACTTTGAGGACGGCAGAAGGCCCGGCGCGGGCACGCGTCGGGCCTTTCTTGCTTCTGGAGAACAGGCTTCAGAACACCGCGTGCGGCGCGCTGAGGCTGGTGAAGTCCAACTGCACGACGAGGTCGTTATAGTCGTGGTCGCCGCCGCCATAGAGGTCTTCGAAGCCCCACGTGTTCAGGCCGTAGTTCCATAGATGGCTCACATGCTGGCCATCGACGACCTCATTGGCATCGGCGAAGGCATAATAGGTGTGGCCGCCCGAGGTCAGGCGCATGGCGATGAGGTCGCCGGCATTCACGTGGGCGATGGTGCTTTCGCTGTAGGCGCCATAACCGCCGCCCGCCACCGTGGTGGCACCCTCGGCGGTTTGATAGGTGCGCAGCAGGCTCGCCAGTTCGTAGCCCGCATCGCCCGGCTTGAGGCCGTTGATGGTGCCGGCGAAGTCGTCCACCTTGTAGAAGCTCACCTCCGACGCCTGGGCGCCCGCCTGACGCAGCCGCACCACGGCGGTCTGATCGTCGGCGGCGGCAACGGTCTCTGCCACCGCCACCGCGCGCGCCACATGCACCGCCTCGTTGCCCGAGACGAAGTCGACGAAGCCGGAACCGTTGGACAGGCTGATCTGCGGCGTGCCCGCGGCCACGCTATCGATGCCCACCGCAACGCTGGATCCGGCCGCCACCGTGGCCTGGTAGCCGGCAGTCTGGGACTGGTGGTCGAACAGTGTCACCAGCGCCGAGGAGAACCCGGCCTGGAGTGTCTGCTGGGCAAACTGGCTCGACCAGGCATAGGCATTGCCCGCCGTGCCCGAAAGCGCGTGGCCGGTCCCGTCGATCGTGAGGCTGACCTGGGAAGCGTCGGCCAGGATCGGCTGGAACAGCAGCGCCTCGGATGTGCCGGCGACCACGCCGGTTCCCCCGGTCGAGAGCACCGTGGGCGTGTGAAAATAGGTCTGGGCCTGGGCCAGAGCGGTCAGGGCGCGCGGCAGCAGCGCCTCATTGGCGATGCCGACGCCGGTGATGAGATCATAGCCGGGACCGGAACTATTGGCGGTGCTGGCAAAAGCGATGTCGGTGCCCACATGATTGAAGGCGCCGGGGGCCACGACGGTTGCCATCTGCACCAGGGCCGTCAGATCCGCCGGAACCGGCAGCCCCCGCGCCGCGAATGCCGCGCCGATCTGGCCGGCGAGCGCGGACGGCAGTTCGCTGGCATTCTGAGCCGCCTCGGTATTCCAGGCGGTGAGCACCAGATCCATGACCGAGGCGGCGTCCGCGTTCAGGCTGGTGAGGCCGGAACCGACCATGGCGTGCAGCGATCCCAGATTGCCGGCGCTCGCCAGCGCCACCGCACGCGCCGCCAGTGCGGTCGTGAGATCCGCCGTCGGCGTTGAGATCCAACTGGGCAGGACGATGCCCGTCTTCAGGCCATTGGGCTGCGAGGTCGAGGTTTGGGCATAGATGCCGAACTGCTGCTCATAGTCCGGCGAGGCGCCCGGCAGATCGAACGCCTGGAACAGGAACATCGGCACCGTCTTGCCGTTGTTCGCGGTTTCCATGGTATCCAGCCAGGAGAAAATCTGATTGTAGACCGTAGCCTGATTGTTGGCGGTGGTGGTGTTGTAATAAGTCGAATAGCCGGTTTCACCGACGAATACATCCACAGCGCCGGCCAGCGTATTCTCCACGCCCTGGAAATAGCTCGCCACCGGAGCGAAGTTCGTGGACGACATCGGCCCAAGCGTGGTGGCCTGTGTGTACTGGTTGTACATCACGAACGGCGAGCCGCCATTCCAGCTCGAACTCCAATTGGTCTCGATATAGCTCGTGGCCATGGTCGAGATCACGTTCGTCGAGCCGTAATTGGCGATGGTGGTCGAGACCGGGATGCTGCCGAGGCCCTGGGCAGCAAGCGAGGCTTTCAGATTGGTGAAGGATTGCTGGATCCAGGTTTGATAGTTCGCAAAATCGATCGTATCGCTGGGCGGCGGCCCATTGGCGTCGATCTCGTTGCCCAGAAGAATGGCTTCCAGATGCGCCGTGACGTTGGCGGCGCTGCCGAAAGCGTTGATGAGCATGGTCACCCATGCGTCGGTATAGGATGAACTGGTCATCAGGCCGGCCGACCAGGGCTTTCCATATCCGCCCTGGGCGAGGGCGCTGTTGAACGTGCCCATCACCAGCATCTCGTCCGACGTGCCGGTGATGTATGTGATGACCTGCTGTTGGGTCGGCTCGATGACAGGCGTTGTGGGGTCCGCTGTTCCCACGGCGACGTCATAATAGGTGCGGATCATCTTGAAGTCCTGGCTGATGGCAGCCAGGTCGGTGGGGATACTGTAGCCGGTGCGGCCGGGGCCCCAGCTGTTGTAGTTTATGCCGACATTATAGGTGAAGGGGCTGTTGGTCGGGACCAGAGAATAGGTGCTGCCCACGGTACCCATCATTGCGCTCCCCACAAACGCTTCGGCTCCCTCGCCTCACGCTGAGCCTAACCACCTCGCGGCAGAACGTCATCACCCCATTACCCCGCAGCGCAGCGGCACACGTCCGTGTTCCTGTACGGCGGGGCAAGCCAGTCATGGCGGCAATAAATAACTGCGATAGCTTGTCGGAACCTGAGGTGCGGCTACGTCCTTAGGCGGTCGACGGCGGTCGCCAGAGGCTATTGTCGGCGAACGGAAATCACGGGAGGGGACGGCACATGGCCCATCGGCACGGAATGTTCACCTGGTACGAGTTAATGACCGCCGATCTCGATGGCGCCCAAGGCTTCTACGGCCGCGTGGCCCAGTGGACGATGCGGGATGCGGGCGCCGCGGACATGACCTACATCCTGGCGTCCGCGGAAACGACCCCGGTGGCGGGGCTGATGGTCCTGCCGGATCACCTCAAGGACCGGGGCGTGCCGCCGCATTGGCTGGGCTATGTGGCCGTGGACGATGTGGACGCCACGGTGGCGCGGGTCGAGCAGTTGGGCGGCAGCGTGCACGCTCCGGCGGCCGATATTCCCGATGTCGGTCGCTATGCGGTGGTGACCGATCCGCACGGCGCGACCTTCGGACTGATGCGGTGGCAGGAGGCTATGGCGGGCCCAGAACCGGAGCAGATGGCGCCCGGCCGGACCGGCTGGCACGAACTGATGGCCGGGCAGGGGGAGGAGGCGTTTGCCTTCTACAGCACGCTGTTCGGCTGGCAGAAGGGCATGGCCATGGATATGGGGCCCATGGGGGTCTACCAGCTGTTCTCCTTCGACGGGCGGGACATCGGCGGCATGATGACCAAGCCGCAAGCCGTGCCGATGCCGTTCTGGCTCTATTACATCAATGTGGACGACATCGATGCCGCCGTGGAGCGGCTTGTGACCCGCGGTGGGCAGGTGCTCAACGGGCCGATGGAGGTTCCCGGCGGTGCCTGGATCGTGCAGGCAAATGATCCGCAGGGCGCCATGTTCGCTTTGGTTGGCACGCGGCTGGCGGTCTGAGAGCAAAGATCCCCGCTCCGAAGGCCGGGTGGCTTCTTTCGGAGCGGGGCGGGGGCTCAATCGAGGATCAGGTCCGAGACTTCGGAGTGGCGGGCCGCCCAGGCCTTGAGGAACGAGCAACTTAGCTTCGCCTTGCGGCCGGATGCACGCAGGTGATCGAACACGCCCTGCGCCAGCCCCGAGCCGACGCCGCGCCCCGACAGAGCGTCCGGGACTTCCGTATGGACCAGGTCAATGCCGCCTGCGGTCTCGCGATAGTCCGCGATCGCCAGATGGTCCTCCACCTTCAACTCGAAGCGGTGGGCGGCGGCATTCTCGGTCACGCTCTGTTCGGGGGCGGTCATGGTGTTCTCCTGTGCGGGCCGTTGCCCATGGGTTCGATCATAACGGCTGCGGGGGTGCGTCCGGTTCCTCCAGCACCCGCTTCAGGCATGCGGCAAGGGCGCCCGCCTCGAACGGCTTGCGCAGCAGGCAGGACGTCGCCGGCGCCTGCCGGGCAAGCGCCGAGTCGGGCAAAGCGGTGATGAAGATGAAGGACAGGATGCGCCCCTGGCGCACCAGATGCTGCTGCAAGGCGATGCCGGACATGCCGGGCATGTGGATGTCGGAGACGATGCAGGCCGTGCGCCGGTCGTCCTCGGACGCCAGGAATTCCGCCGCCGATGCGTAGGTGCGCACCTCGAAGCCGTAGGAGCGCACGAGGCTGCCGACGGCACTGCGCACGGCCGCCTCGTCGTCGATGATCGAAATGATGGACACGTTTGCTCGGCCCCGCTGCGCTGGCGAGCCCCTCGACGAATGAGAGACCGATGCGGCTATTCGGTCCCGACCATGGGGCGATCCGGCTGAGGGTTGAATCATACACAGGTTTAGCCGCCCACCGGCAGGCATTCTCTAGCCCGCTACCGTCCTAGATTTCGCGCCTGTGGCTCGGAGTCGATGTCGGTGCCGCGCGCAAGCGGCAGTGCGAACTGGAAGGCCGCGCCGCCGCCGGGGCGGGCGGTGGCCCAAATGCGCCCCTCATGGGCCTGGATGATGGACCGGCTGATGGACAGGCCGAGGCCCATTCCATCCGGCTTCGTGGAATAGAAGGCGGCGAACAGGCGATCCATCGCCCCTTCGCCGATACCGGGGCCGGTATCCTCCACGCAGACGACCACACCGGCGACAGGATCCTGCCGCACCCGGAGGGTGAGATCGCGCACCGGGCTTTCCGCCATGGCCTGGGTGGCGTTGATCAGCAGGTTGATGACCACCTGCTGCAACTGGATGCGATCCGCTTGCACCAGCGGGCTGCCGGGGCAGAACTCCTGGGTGAGGCGGACCCGGTGTTCCAGAAACTGGCGGCTCAGCAGTTCGGCGGCTTCGGCCACCAGCACATTCACATCCACCAGCATGTGCTCGGGCGTGGCCTTGGTGGCAAGCTTGCGCAGGCGCCCCACCACATCCCCCGCGCGGCGGCCTTCGCCGATCAGTTCGGTCAGGCATTGGCGGGCTTCGTCCAGATCAGGCACCGGGCGCCCCAGCCAGCGCAAGCAGGCCTCGCCATTGGCGACGATCGCCGCCAGGGGCTGGTTGACTTCATGGGCGATGGATGCGGTCAGTTCCCCCAGCGCGATCACCCGCCCGGCATGGGCCAGCTCCGATCGCGCCTGTTCGAGCGCTTGCTCGGCGCGGATGCGGTCGGTGATGTCGAACACGCTCACCAGAACATTCTCATGGGCGCCATCCGCCACCGGAAACGTCGCCGCCATCAGAATGGAGCGATGCTCACCGGCGATAGTGCGGATCATGGTCTCGTAGGAGAAGCTCGCCTTGCCTTCGTAATAGGCCAGCAGGAATTCACGGAATGAGGGCTCCGTTTCGGGAATAAAGATGTTCTTCAGCGACGCCATGAAATGGGGCATGTCGCGGGCGCCCACCAACTGAACTGCCGCCTCGTTCACGGAGACGATCCGCACCAACGATACGCAATGGCGCAGGAACTCCGGCGAGGCGTCCATGTGCGCCCGCACGTCGATGATCCCGCTGGCGACCACATCGTCCATGGCCCGGCGCACGGCGCTGAGGTCTTCCTCCCAGATGGAGGCGCCGCTGGATTGGAAGATGTTGCGATAGCGTCGTTCGCTGTCGCGCAGGATCTGGGTGGCCTGCCGATTGCGCACTGCCAGCGATGTCACGATGAAGATAGCGGCGAGGCTGATGAGGCAGCGCAACAGGGCTTGATGATCCTGGGTACTGCCATGGCTCACCAGGTAGCCGGTGATGGTCAGGCCTGCGCATCCCAAGCCGATGCCGATGAGCGTGGCACGTCTTGCAAACCCCACCGACAGCAGGATGACGATGACATAGAGCACGGCCACCGCGATCCCCAGCGAACTGGAGATGTCCACCAGGAATATGGCCGCGGCCGCCAGTGCTGCCAGGGCCGGCATGAGCCGGCCGCGCCGCGCGTTCCTGGCGGCTGGCGCTGCGGCTGGCGCTGCCTTGCCGGTTGCTGCCGTCTGGGCCCTGAAACCTGACACCCAAATGCCTCCCTCAGTCTCTGCGCACCGCGATAGGGACAAAGCGCCAGCATGGCCTGTTCATCATGCAAGAACGGGAACTGGAAATCACCCGGAAACACTGTGAGAGAATAGGCTTGGCCATACCTTCGTATATTTTGACCGGACTTTGGTCAAACGCAGTCCTATCAACGTAGAATGGAACTGGAGCTGCCCTCAATACACTCTGGCTGGGAGTTGTCCTGACGCTCGATGAGCGAACGTACCGGAGCAATCCCATGAAAGCCATAGATCACGTTCAGCCGCTGCCGTCTGTCCAAGGCCGCATCGCTATGGTGGTATCGGACCTGTTGCGAGAGGCGCGGCATGCCGGCGGCGATCATCGACCGCCCGATAGCTCTTATAATGGGCGGGCCGCCCATGCACCTGACGCATTCCTGCTTCCTGAAGCGCGGCCCGAACCGAGCGCGAGCGTGCCGGCCCCTCAGATGGTACGCGGCGGTCTCGCCCGCTGGCAGATCGAGCGCGTTCTGCGGCACATCGAGACAGGGCTGGACGGCCCGATCTCTTTGACCCAACTGGCCGCCACGGTCCGCCTCAGCACCGGCTATTTCTCGCGCGCCTTCAAGCAGAGCATCGGCACGCCGCCGCACGCTTACATCATGATGTGCCGGATCGAGCGGGCCAAGACCCTGCTGCTGACAACCGAGGTGCCGCTGTGCGAGGTTGCGCTGGAGTGCGGGCTGGCGGACCAGGCCCACCTGTCGCGCCTGTTCCGTCGCCTGACCGGGGAAACCCCCTTTGCCTGGCGGCGACGCCGCAAGACGGAAGCGCAGGGCGCGCGTGGTGGCGTCCCCCAAGCTGCGCATGCCCATCCCTTCAATGCCACCCTTTGAGAGTGCGAGGACCCCATGGCCGAGTTTGAAACCGCCCAAGAGTTGGATGCGCAGATCGCCGCCGTCCGGGCCAACATTGCCGACCTGACCGAACAGGCCGCCGCTTATTCCGGCGCCGGCGACGAAAGCCGCACGGCTGATCGGATCGCAGAGCAGGAGGCGCTTCTGGCGCAACTGCAGAAGCGCCGGGCGCAGTGGCCGGAGTGATCCGGCCCGCGGATGATTGAGGCGGAAACCGCGCATGCAGCTTCTTCCAAGTCCTTCCGCTTGGGGCCATTCGCAGCCGGAGCGGGCGATGATTGGCTCGGTAGAGTGCCTCAATCTTCCGTAAGGTAATAAGGTGTCAAGGTGCCGCTAGGTATCGGGCCGCTCATACGTGTGTATAGGGTCGGCTGAACCATGAGACAGTGCGCTAACCAGAGCGTCCAATAGAGCCGCTGATGCCGCTGAAATACCGTGAAACCCATGTTTCGCACGGAGGCTCAGTCTATGCTCAGCGTCAGCTCTATCCCCCTCCCGCAGCGTCCCATGGCCTTGGGCGGTCGCAATGCGGCGACCTTGTTTGCCGATGCGCGCGCCGCTATCGGCCACGATGTCGAAACCGCTCGCGCCTGCCTCTATCAACTGGAGGCGCTGCTGGCGGATGCGGGGCTGGCCACGCCGATCCAAGAGCCTGCGGCTCCAGCGCGATCCGCCACGGTGCGCGGAGGGCTTCAACCCTGGCAAGTGCGCCGGGTCATGGCGCATGTGGAGGCCAGCCTGGGGCGTCCAATCCCCATTGCGGAACTGGCGGCGCTCACCAAGCTCAGCTGCGGCTATTTCTCGCTCGCCTTCAAGGTCAGCTTCGGCGACTCCCCGCACACCTTCATCATGCGCAAGCGGGTCGAGCGGGCGCAGGCGCTGATGATCTCCACCTCCGACAGCCTCAGCCAGATCGCCTGCGATTGCGGCTTGGTGGACCAGGCACATCTCACGCGGCTGTTCCGCAAGTTCGTCGGCGATACCCCTCTGGCCTGGCGGCGCAAGTGGCGGCAGGCGGCCTGACGCGCCGCCGATCTGCGGTCGCGCCTACGTTCTGAGCATCCGGCCATTACCGCGCCGCCCTGTCCTGACGGGCGGCTTTTTTGTGCCCAGAGGCGGGCGCGGCGCTGGGCACCGCTGCCCGCAGGGGCGTGCGGACTATTTCCGCTCCGTCGGCAGCCCCAGGGTGCCCGCCATGCGCACCAGATCCGCCAGCGACCGCGCCGCCATCTTGCGCATGACGTTGCCGCGATGGATTTTCACCGTGATCTCGCTGAGGCCGATCTCCGCCGCCACCTGCTTGTTCATCAGGCCGGAGGCCACCAGCGCCATCACTTCCTTTTCGCGCGCGGTCAGGGTCTGGTAGAGCGCCTCGACACTGGACACCGCCCGGTCGGTCTCCCGCCGCAGGCGATCCTTCTCGATGGAGGCCGACACGGCGTCGAGAATGTCCTGGTCGCGGAACGGCTTGGTCAGGAAGTCCGCGGCACCCGCCTTCATGGCCCGCACGGACATGGGAATATCGCCATATCCGGTCATGAAGATGATCGGCATGGTGGTGTCGGACTTGCTGAGCTGATCCTGGAAATCCAGTCCGCTCAGGCCGGGCAGGCGGATGTCCAGCACCAGGCAGCGGGGCGCGTCGGGCAGCTTGGCCTGGAGCATTTCCGCAGTTGAGGCGAACAGCTCCACCCGCAGGCCCACCGAACGGAACAGGCTGGAGAGCGACTCGCGGATGGAGGCGTCGTCATCGACGATGATGACGAAGGGTTCGGCGCTCCCCGAGGGGGGAACGCGCTGCGACGGGGGGGCGGTCACGGCGTCGACTCCTTGATGGCCGGCAGGCTTATTCGAAAGGTCATGCCAACATCGGCGTTGGCGATGGCGGCAATCCGCCCGGCATGGGCCTCGATGATTGAGCGGGAGATGGACAGGCCCATGCCCATGCCGCCAGGCTTGGTGCTGAAGAAGGCGGTGAACAGGTGCGGCAGGTTGTTCGGATCGATGCCGCCGCCGCTATCACGCACTGCCACCGCCGCCATGTCCATCCCGGCGGCGCCGATCTCGCGTTCGCATGCGATGGTCAGACGGCGCGCCCCTTCGGGCATGGGTGCCATGGCCTGGGCGGCATTCAGAATCAAATTGATGAGCACCTGCTGGATCTGGACCCGGTCCACCAGCACCGGCGGCGCGTCGGGTGACAGGTGCAGGGTGAGGTCCACCCGGGCCTGGAGCAACTCGCGCTCCACCAGCGGCAGGGTATCCTCCACCACCTCGTTCAGCCGCGCCGGCGCGCGCTGGAGTTCGCCGCGCCGGGACATGGCGCGCAGCCGCGCGATCACGTCGCTGGCCCGGCGGCCGCTGGCGATGATCCGTTCCACCGAAGCCAGGGCTTCGCCCACGTCCGGCGAGGGACGGCGGAGCCATCGCAGGCAAGCTTCACCATTGGTGACCACCGCCGCCAGCGGCTGGTTCACCTCATGGGCGATGGAGGCGGTGAGTTCGCCCAGGGTGGTGAGGCGCGTCATGTGTGCCAAATCGGATTGTGCCTGGTGCAGGGCATCCTCGGCGGCGCGGCGGTCCTGGATATCGGTGTTGAGGCCATACCAGCGGATGATCTTGCCGGTGGGATCGCGCAGCGCGGTGCATTGCACCAACATCCAGCGGTAGGCGCCGTCCGCATGGCGCATGCGGACGGTGGTCTCCAGAGAATCGCCGCTCTGGCGCGCGCGGTTCCACAAGTCTTCCAGTTGCGACCGATCATCGGGATGAGCGAGCGACCACCAGTCCGGCCCGAGATCAGCAGCCCGCCAGCCCACGTCGGCCCAGCGGGCATTGACGAACAGCAGCGCGCCAGTCTCCGCGTCCGCGCTCCAGACCATGGCGGGGATGGCATCCACCACCCGCAGCAATTCCGCCCGCGCCAGCGCCAACTGCTCCTCGGAGCGCTTGCGCTCGGTGATGTCCGTGTTGGTGGCCAGGGTCGCCACCGCACGGCCGCGGGAATCGCGCAGCAGGGCCCAGCGGCTGGCGACCACCACATGGGTGCCGTTCCTGCGGCTGTGGCGCAACTCACCCTCCCAGCGGCCGGTGGTCAACACCTGGGCCACGATGGACTGCCGATCGGTGGGGAATTGCGTGTTCAGCAGGGCGAGAATGTTCTGTCCCAGCGCTTCGGCCTTGGTCCAGCCATAGAGCTCTTCAGCGCCACGGCTCCAATAGATGATGGTTTCATTGGCGTCGCGCACGAGGATGGCGTCGTGGGTCAGATCCAGCAGCGCCGCCTGGCTGGCGAGCGAGGTCGTGGAGACCTTGTTCTTTACCGAAAGCACCGTCGTCACCACCACGGCCCCGATGCCGACGCCGCAGCGGATAACCGCTTCCGCATTGACGTCATTGCCGTGCATGATGAGGAAGCTGAGGATCGTCAGGCTGACGCAGATGGCGCCGGTGGCGATGATGCCCTGAGTGCCCAGGCGATCGGCCATCAGCAGCACGACCGCGACGTAGAGCACAGCGATGGCGGTATCCAGCGGCGTGAGCGTATCGATCATGAAGATCGTGCCCGCCAGAAGCACGGCCAGGGCCGGCAGCATCACACCACCTGCACGCCTTGCCGCGCTCGCCGGGGCGCTGGCACCCAGGCTCCGGGCATCCCAATCGCTGTAGGTCACCGAACGACCGCCTGTGGTGTGCGCCGGCAGCGGCACGCGCCGCAACGCGCTGGGTACGTCCCAAGCCCAGCCTTCCCCCGCACGCGGGCCGGGGCAAGGGCGCGGCGCGTAACGGCGGCCAGAGGGGACGCGGTGACCATCGACTGTCTCGACCTTCATCACTGTCGAGCGCCGAGACTACCGCCTCCACATCCGGGAAAATTGGATGAACGCACGCTCGTTACGTCAACGCAGCAGTCTTAACAGAGGCAATGGGGGCTGGCCCCTATACGAAAGCATGGTCGCGCGCCGGCTCGGCACCGTCCTGGCGGCCGCCAGCGGGCGGCGGGTCGTCGCCATCCTGTGCCGGATGGGAGCCACGCGGTGGGGTCTAAGGGCTTGACCATCCAGGCGTTGGCGATGGTGCCGGATCAAACGTCTGTATAGTTCCATCAGGGCCGTGCATGGGGCATGTTGGCTGCAGCGGTGCGGACCATTCTCATCGGTAACGCCAAGCCGAGCACAAGGAACTGTCCGTGACGCCGACCCCCACCATCTCGATTGTTGATGACGATGATTCAGTCCGGACGGCAGTCAGCAGTCTCGTCCGTTCCTTAGGTTTCAAGGTCTGCACCTTTGCGTCGGCCCAGGAGTTCCTGGCGTCGCCGATGCTGGAGCAGACCTCGTGCCTGGTGTCCGACATTCAGATGCCGGGCATGAGCGGCCTTGAGCTTCAGAAGGAACTGAGCGCGCGGGAGTGCCGCATCCCGATCATCTTCATTACCGCATTCCCCGAGGATGGGGTTCGCCGCCGGGCGGAGGCGGCCGGGGCCATCGGCTTTCTCAGCAAGCCGTTCGATGGCCAGGCCATGATCGAATATCTCAACACCGCTCTGGAGACGCGCCCGCCGCTGGCGTGAGGCCCTTTCCTCCCTGCCCGGCGGCCGGCCGGTGCCCCGCCTGCTTCGCACGCCGACATGAAAACGCCCTGGCCGGGGGCATCCGGCCAGGGCGTGCAACAGGCATGCGTGTCGGGTTCAGGTGGGGTTGTGCATGAAGATCTGGGCGATGATGGCCGCGCCCAGGAAGGTGCCGGCATTGGCCATCAGCGACACCACCACGATCCGCCAGCCCAACTTGCGGAACACCGGGATGTCCTTGGCGATGGACAGGCCGGCGAAGGCCAGCATGGGGGTGGTCAGGGCCAGGAAGTTGATCTTGCCGGTCAGGGCCGCCACCTCGGCCGCGTAGGGCATGGAGGGGTAGGTGAGCAGCATGGCGACACCCGTCACCCACACCACCGCCGGCACCACGCCGCGGGTCAGCGTGTAGATGACCTGGCCGACGATGACGGTTCCGATGATGATCGCCATGCCGGCCAGCGAGGCGCTGTCGATGGGCGTCTTGTAGCCGAGATAATTGCCCACCAGCGCGGTGAAGCCGACCACCACCCAGATGCCGAGCAAGGCCGGCAGGCCGAACGGCGCCTTGGCATGGCCCTTGGCCACCGCCGCCTTCGCCTCCGGCGCGACGGCGGGGGCGGTGTCGATGCTGCGGCCGCGGCCGAGGATCGGCTCCAGCACCCCATAGGCCCAGATGGTGAAGGGCAGGGACAGGAACAGGGTGAAGTAGGTGCCGATGGTGGTGGTGATGAGGTTGCTGGCGGCGGCGAAGGCGGCGATGTCCTTGGCCATGGCGGCCGGCTCCTGGGCGGCGATGGCGCCGGAGGCTGCCGCCATCATGCTGCCGGAGCCCACCCCTGCGCCCATGGCCAGAGCCAGGGGATTGAAGATGCCGAGGCTCGCCACCAGGCCGGCGAAGATGGCGATGAAGACGGCGCCGAAGATGGTGCCGGTCATGTATTCGGCCAGCACGCCGCGGCCTTCTGGGCTGTCCATGCCGAACTTCTCGCCGATGATGGCCAGACTCGGCTCGCGGCCGACCGAGAAGGTGGCGCCGATGGCTTCGCGCTTGATGCCCAGCAAGAGGGCCACCGGCAGGCCGAAGACCATGGTGCCGAAGAAGTGGCCAAACTCCTGGAAAACCAAGGCCCAGCCCGATTGCAGGATCTTCGGCAGCGAGCCGCCCACCAGCAGGCCGAGCTTGCCGACGAACAGCAGCAGCGCCGGCTGGAGCACCAAAGCCGAGAAGCCCTGGAGGGTTTCATCGGCCTTCAGGGGGCCGGGCAGAACCTTGCTGGCGATGCCCCAGAGCGCCCCGATCAGCAGCGCCCACAGCAGCGGCAGCAGCACCACCTTGTAGGATCCGCCCATGGGCACGGCCAGCGGACCGAAGGTTTCGGCGGCGACCACGATCACGAAGGCGAAGACGAACAGGCGCGCGACCAGCGCCGGGCCGTAGGCGGAGGACGGACCGGCAGCGGCCGGATGGGATGCGATCATCACGGAATTCCCCTCTGTTGTTCTTGTCGCATGACAGGCTGGCGCATGCGTTTTTTCACAATCGTGGCGCGTGACGCTTATTCACGCACCCCTGGCGCATAACCAAAGCCGACCACGGGGGCCGCCGCCGTCTCCACCCAGACGCTTTTTACCTGGGTATATTCATAGAGCGCCTCGACCCCGCTGGAGCGGCCATGGCCGCTCAGGTTGAAGCCGCCGAAGGGCGAAGCGACATTGATGGTCTTGTAGGAGTTGATCCAGAAGGTGCCGGCCTTCACCGCCGCCGCCACCCGGTGGGCGCGGCCGACGTCCGCGGTCCACACCGCGCCGGCCAGGCCAAACTCGCTGTCATTGGCGATGGCGATGGCCTCTTCCTCGGTGTCGAAGGGGATCGCCGCCACCACCGGGCCGAACACTTCGGTGCGGGCGATGCCCATGGCGTTGGTCACGTCCTTGAGTACGGTGGGGGCGACGAAATAGCCGCCCGCCTGCGCCTGCCCGTCGGTGCCGGTGACCAGATGCGCGCCTTCGCTGACGCCGGCCTTCACCTGGGCCAGCACATGGCCATATTGCTTGGCATTGTTGATGGGGCCGATCTCGGTGTCCGGCGACAAGGGATCGCCCACCTTCAGCTTAGCCGCCCCCTTCGCCACCAGATCCACGAAGCGGTCATAGACCGCGCGCTGCACCAGCAGGCGGGAGCCGGCGACGCAGCTCTGGCCGGCGCCGGAGAAGATGGCGGCCTGGGCCCCGGCGGCGGCCCGCTCCAGGTCGGCATCGGCGAACACGATGTTGGCGGACTTGCCGCCCAGTTCCAGCACGCAGGGCAGCAGACGCTTGGCGGCGGCCTCGGCGATGAGCCGGCCGGTGGGCACCGAGCCCACGAACACCACCTTCTTCACCGCCGGCTGCGCCAGGGCGGCCTGGCCGGTGGTGTGGCCGAAGCCGGCGAGCACATTGATGACGCCCTTGGGCAGGCCGGCCTGTTCCGCCAGCAGCGCCACCGCCAGCGAGGTCAGGGGGGTCAGCTCGGACGGCTTCAGCAGCACCGCATTGCCCATGGCGATGGCCGGGGCCACCTGCCAGCCGCAGGTGAAGATGGGGGCGTTCCAGGGGGTGATCTGGAGCACCACGCCCATGGCTTCGCGGCGGGTATAGTTGAGGTGGGAGGAGGGGACCGGGATCACCTCGCCGTGGAACTTGTCCGCCCAGCCGGCATAATATTCGAACATCTCCCGCACCTTGGCCACTTCCACGCGGGTGTCGCGGATCGGCTTGCCGGCGTGCAGGGCTTCCAGATGCGCCAGCGGCTCGGCCTTGGCGGCGATGGCGGCGGCGATGGCCTGCATCGTGCGGCCACGGGCGGCGGCGGTGAGC
>CALRNP020000114.1:0-17395 GCA_943369575.1 Azorhizobium sp. AG788
CGGGGGGCAATCCGTTCCACCACCACCAGCAGCTCAACCGCTTCGCCCATGCCTGGGAGAAGCCGGAGACCATCATCGTCAATGAGATCTGGTGGACGCCCACCGCCAAGCGCGCCGACATCGTGCTGCCGGTGACCACCACCCTGGAGCGCAACGACATCGGCGGTTCCTCCCGCGACCGCTTCGTGCTCGCCATGCACCAGGCCATCGCGCCGCTGCACGAGGCGCGCTCGGACTTCGACATCTTCTCCGATCTGGCCCGACGCCTGGGCCATGAGGGCGCCTTCACCGAAGGGCGCGACGAGATGGGCTGGATCCGCGCCATCTATGCCCAATGCGCGGCGGCCAACGGGGCGGCGGGCGTTGCCTTCCCGGATTTCGAGACCTTCTGGGCCGACGGCGCGGTGGAGCTTCCCCCGCCGGACGAGGATTTCGTGCTGTTCGCCGATTTCCGCGCCGATCCCGCCGCTTATCCGCTGAAGACCCCCAGCGGGCGGATCGAACTCTATAGCGCCGCCATCGCCAGTTTCGGGCTGAAGGACTGCCCGCCCCATCCCACCTGGATGACGCCGCAGGAATGGGGTGGGGCGCCGCTGGCGGCCCATTTCCCGCTGCATCTGCTCACTGTGCAGCCGGCCGACCGCCTGCACAGCCAGATGGACTTCGCGCCTTTGGCGCAGAGCGGCAAGGTGGCGGGCCGCGAGGCCATCACCTTGCATCCCGATGATGCCGCCGCCCGCGGCTGCGCGGCGGGCGACACGGTGCGGGTGTTCAACGGCCGCGGCGCCTTGCTGGCCGGGCTGCAACTGGATGCCGGGGTGCGGCCGGGGGTGGTGGTGATGGCCACCGGCGCCTGGTTCGACCCCGACCCGGTGGCTGGCGCCCCGGAACGGGCCGGCACCGCCAATGTGCTGACCCGGGATGTGGGCACCTCCGGTCTCTCGCAAGGGCCGAACGCCATGAGCTGCCTGGTGGAGGTGGCGCGCGCTTAGAGGGCGATCCGATCAGATTTGAAGCAATCTGATCGGTGAATCGCCCTCTCACTTATGAATAGAGAACGCGTTGCCCGATCAGCTTGCGTTGCAAACTGATCGGCGCGTGCTCTTGGGCGCGCCACCCGCATCAGCCGGGCCGGAAGCCGGCGCGGCTCAGAACATGGTGTTGGGATTGGCGGCCTTTTCCGGCACCGGCTGGATCACGTCCCAATGCTCGACGATCTTGCCGTCCGCCACCCGGAAGATGTCGACGATGGCATAGCCGCGATCCTGCGGATTGAGCGTGGAGTGCACATGCACCGCCACCAGATCGCCATCGGCGATCACCCGCACCATTTTGTTGATCGCCTGCGGGTTCTTCTCGAACCGGCCGCTGAGGAATTTGATGGCGGGCTCCGGTCCGTCCGGCACGTTGGGATTGTGCTGGGTGTAGGGCAGGCCGACATAGGTGTCGAAGCCCTCCTGCACCTTATGCTGCTCGAACACCATGCGGTAGAATTCGGTGACGATCTGCTTGGGCGTCTTGTCCGCCGCCTGGGCTGCGGGCGCGGCGACGCCGAGGCAGAGAGCAAGGGTGCAGGCCGCAAGCAGGCCGGTGACGTTCAGCACGCGCATGGGATCTCCTTGACGGTTCGGGCGCGTCCCCGGTGCGGATCGCAGGACGCGCAAGCGCCAGCGGATACGGCAACGCCCACGGCTTGCCAATGCGCGGTGGCTGAAACGCGGGGGCGGGCGCGAACACGTTTGCGTTCCTGACCGGCGCCGGCGGGAATGGGCGGGCACCGCCAGTGGGTTCGTCGCAGGTTGGGGGCATCTTCGAGCGCGCGCAGGGCCGAAGGCGGTGAGCGGCCTTGCGCGAGGAGACATCGGCTGCTCAACCGGAAGCAGACCTCGATATGCAGGAAGGTGCGCAAGAACCTTATGTTTCCGAGCCTACGTACAGCCATGTCACTGAACCGCCGCCAACTTCGAAGTGACGTCGGAAGAACGGCGTTAGCCGGGCACAGCTGGGGCCGGCCTTCTCAATGCGCACCTGCGTTCAGCCCATGCGAGACCTCGGGCCTAAGCGATATAGGACAGGCAGTGTCACACTTCTTGGAAAGAAGTGCTTACTTTTTCGATCAACGGTCGAACGAGCTTTCGCTGGATCCGTTCGGCCAAGTCACCTTCGATAACTGCCCCGCGGTTAATTTCTCTCCACTCCTCCGACAGATCGATCATGCCGATGGTGGATGAGATGCCAACCGTTTTTCCATGAGCATCGGGGTCAAGAATCACGGGTATGATGTGACGGGATCGGCCTGCCTTCGTCATTATATCTTTCTCAAAACGCGTCCAAACTTTTTCGAGATAATGGGTATCGATGAACACTAGGTAATATCGACAACTCTCCGCGTATACACGCGGAAGAACTTTTTCTAAATCCTCAGCAAGCAAGAATGCCTGTTGGTCGTAGTCGTAGAATGTTACGCTGTCTTCCGCCTTGAGTGCATTATTTGCGTATTCTACTAACCTCCTAACTTCGCCCGCGAATGAAAATCCTATCTCATAAGCAAATGAATTATCTTCTTCCACTCGATCTTTTGCAACTCCAAGTTCTCGATAAAAATCGTCTTCATTGAGATTTGTAAGAAAATATCTAAATAGAGGGTCTTCAAGAGAGAAATAGTCTTCCTCGAATGCAATCTGTTTTCTCAGATCGACATTCTTGCTGGAGTCGAAAATGACTTCTTTTATCCGCGATTTAACTGCCTTCAGCCCCGGTCGTCGCCTTTCCTGGACCATCGATAAAACTTTGTCGAACGGGATAACCAAGTCCGGTATTTTGCTAACAGCCGTAAGTATCTCTAAATATGGCTTATTTCCACCTGGTCGCCACTTCTTGCCTTTTGCAAAAGTCACAGCTGCGCTCATGAAATTATTTGTAAGTTCAGCCATCAGGCGGCCGCGTATATCCTTCAGATTGAAGTCAATAACGCGAATATCAGGTGATGTCTCGTGTATATCATTCGTTGAGCATATTTTTGCGCATATGTACTGAGCAAGCCAAAAATTACCGCTGCTTTCGGATAGGATGGCGTCTCTGTTCTCGAATAAAACATTTAATTCGGATTCACCTTCATCAATTAACTTTGAGATGTCCGCGTCCTCTGCCGTTTTGAATCTATAGCTGCCGAGTCGTGGGCCGAGGTCATGCGCATTTGTCAAAATTGAGGTTCCAGCCGCCGGTATACCAATCAGAATGACCTTTCCTGGGTTTTGTTGGGCAAATACCCTGTCGCTAAGGCGCTTGAGGCGAGATCCTACTTCGTGCCGTACCGTCTCTGACAGTATGTGGAAATCATCGGCTACGAGCATTCCGAATGGAGGGTCAGCGTCGATAGACATCTCCAAATACTGAAGCAATTCATCTGCTGCATCTGGATCGCGGCAGCTTATGTAATTGTATTCCCGCCCCCCGTTCCAGCCCAGCTGCTCGAAAACGGCATAGACAACGCATGTCTTTCCGATCCCTGACGGTCCCTCTATTAAAAGATGCTTTCCCTGAGTCTCAATGTCGGCGCGGATTTCGCCGAAATGCCTTGGCCTAACGTATGTATAAGCTGGGAGGCCAACGGTCTTGAAAACTTCCCCTAACTTTCGAACCGGCATAGCGCAGACGCCTCGGGTAGCTGAGCTTTAACTATACACACAAGAGGCGCACTGGCCATCGCGCTTGCGTGCTCGAGCTATAAGCTGGTGCAAACGGCTGCCGCCAACCGAAGGCGTGGCCCAGAGAGCAGACCCTGGGCACGACGGCGCCGGGCCAGCTTGCATGCGTGCTGAAGCTGCGGCAGCGAGAATGCGGTAAAGGAACGCTCTCAGCCACCTGCAAGCTGGTCACACCCGTCGCACCTGCGGCAATGTCTAGGGTAGGTCGAGTTCGTCGTCGTCGGCTCGGCCGGCGCGCGGTCCTTCAGGTCGCCACCGCCGGCAATGAGCGGCCCCGGTCATGCTCGCGCGCAAGGGAAGAGCGCCCGGTTGCGGATGCGCCGCGCCGGGACGATCCACCAAGTCGCCAAGGGCATTCAGGCTCTGCAACCAAGCGCTCCCCACCTCCGCACAACCGTGCAAATGCGTCAGGGCGCGTGCGTCCTGGCGATCCGGCGGCGGATGGCCCTGCTAGGGTTGCGCCAGATCAAATCATTTCAGTCTTTTCTGAAATAGCTGTTGTGGCCGAAAGCCATGATGAACCTCTCTCCCCATATCCAATCCTTCGTGCTGCACTTCGGCGAGATGGGCAGCCGCTGGGGCATCAGCCGCACCGTGGGCCAGATCTATGCCCTGCTGTTCGTCTCCGCCCGGCCGCTCTGCGCCGAGGAACTGGCGGCGGCGCTGGGCATCTCGCGCTCCAACGTCTCCATGAGCCTGCGCGAATTGCAGGCCTGGAACCTGGTGCTGCTGCGCCATCTGCCCAACGACCGCCGCGATTTCTTCACCACCCCCGACGATGTCTGGCAGATCCTGCGCACCCTGGCGGAGGAGCGCAAGAAGCGCGAGGTGGACCCCACCCTGGCGGTGCTCAGCGACATCCTCGCTCGTCCGCCGGGCGATGCGGACGAGCGCCACGCCCAGGAGCGCATGCGCCAGATGCACGGCCTCATCCGGCAATTGTCCGGCTGGTACGACGAGGTCAAGGGGCTCGATAACGCCCGCCTCGCCGGCCTGCTGGCGCTGGGGGCCAAGGTGAGCCGCCTGCTGGATGCGGCAAAAACGCTTCTGCCACAGCGGCGGGGCCGGACATTGGACACCGGGGAGATCCAGCCATGACCACCGCTCCGGTGCCCACGGCACGCCGTCCCGCGGCGCCGCTGCGTCCCAATGCGCCGCTGCAGCGGGTCCGTCTGGAGGCCCCCGCCGCGCTCGCCGCGCCAACCGCTCCGGCCAAAGCCACGAAGCGCCGCGAGGGCAGCATGTGGCGCGAGCCCGGCGGCCTGCTGCAAGTGGCCGCTTCGCTGCTCTATGTGGCCCAGGCGGCGGTGATCGCCCGCGCCATCGATGCCATCGCCGGCGGCGCCGGCCTGGCGCAGATGGTGGCGCCGGCGCTGCTGGTGCTGGCCCTCGGCCTGGTGCGGGCGGTGATGGAGGCCTTGGGCTCGCGCCTGTGCTATCGCGCCGCCCGCACGGCGCTCTCGCATCTGCGCCAGGATGTCAGCCGCGCTCTGGCCGGGCGCTCGCCCTTGGATGCGGGTCGCCTGCCGGCGGGCCTGGCCGCCAGTGCCATGGCCGAGCAGGCCGAGGCGGTGGTGCCCTATCTGTGGCGCTTCCGCCCCGCCCGCCTGCGCGCCACCGTGGTGCCGCTGGTGGTGCTGGGCGCCATGCTGAGTTTCTCCTGGGCGGCGGCGCTGGTGCTGCTGGTGGCGCTGCCGCTGATCCCCGTGTTCATGGCGCTGATCGGCTGGCGCGCCCAGGCGGCCAGCGAGGCGCAATTGGTGGAGGTGGGCGGGCTGAACGGCTTCCTGCTGGACCGGCTGCGGGGCCTGGCCACCATCCGGGCGCTGGGCGCCGTCGACATCACCGCCACCCGGCTGCGGGCGAGCGCGGAGGGGCTGCGGGCGCGCACCATGGCGGTGCTGCGCATCGCCTTCCTGTCTTCGGCCGTACTGGAGCTGTTCTCGGCGCTGGGGGTGGCGCTGGTGGCGGTTTATGTGGGCTTCCATCTCTTGGGCACGCTGGATTTCGGCGCCTGGGGCGGCCGGCTGACCCTGGGCGAGGGCCTGTTCATCCTGCTGCTGGCGCCGGCGGTGTTCGAGCCCATGCGCGATCTCTCGGCGGTGTGGCACGACAAGGCCGCCGGCGTGGCGGCACTGGCGACGCTGGAGCGGCTGTGCGCCGCCGGCCTGCCGCTGCCCGGCGCCCGCGGCACCGCCTTCGAGCCCGCCAGCGCCGCCCCGGCGCCGGATGTGCGGCTGGAAGGGGTGAGCTTCCGCCACCCCGGCGGGGCGCTGGTGCTGGAGGATCTCGATCTGACGGTCGCCCCCGGCGAGCGGGTGGCGCTGCTGGGGCCGAGCGGGGCGGGCAAGTCGACGCTGCTGGCGCTGATGGCGGGCCTTGCCCCCGCGGCCAGCGGGCGGGTGCGCATCGGCGGCACGCTGCTGACCGACGCCACCGCCGCCGACCTGCGCACCGGCATCGCCTGGATCGGGCAGCGCCCGCATTTCTTCGCCGCCTCGTTGCGCGCCAACATCGCGCTCGGCCGGCCCTGGATCGCGGCCGAGGCGGCGGAGGAGGCGCTGACCTTCGCGGTGCTGGAGCATGTCTCCGGCGCCCTGCGCGGCGCGCCCATCGGCGAAGACGGCGCCGGCCTGTCCGGCGGCGAGGCGCTGCGGCTGGCGCTGGCGCGGGCGGCGGTGGATCCGCGGGTGCAACTGATCCTGGCCGACGAGCCCACCGCCCATCTGGACGCCACCACCGCCGCCGAAATCACCGAGGCGCTGCTGACGCTGGCCATTGACCGCACGCTCATCATCGCCACCCACGACCCGGTTCTGGCGGCGCGCATGGACCGCGTCATCCACCTGGAGGGCCTTCCCCATGCGTGAGCTGCCCATGCGTGACCGGACCATGCGTGACCGATCCATGCGTGACCTCAAGGCCGTGCTGGCCCTGTTCTTCGCCGAGCGCGGCGCCATGCTGATCGGCGGTGCGCTACTCTCCGCTTTCACCGTGCTGGCGGGCATTGCGCTCCTGGGCGTCTCGGGCTGGTTTATCGCCGCCACCGCCTTGGCCGGGCTTTCCGCCGCGGCGGCGGTGTCGTTCGATGTGTTCTCGCCCTCGGCGCTGATCCGCTTCCTGGCTTTGGCCCGCACCGGCGGGCGCTATGGCGAGCGCCTCGCCACCCATGAGGCGACGCTCGGCGTCCTGGCCGGCCTGCGCGAGCGGCTGTTCCGCGG
The DNA here is from genome assembly GCA_943369575.1 of Azorhizobium sp. AG788. GTDB lineage: Bacteria > Pseudomonadota > Alphaproteobacteria > Rhizobiales > Xanthobacteraceae > Azorhizobium. The sequence continues at coordinate 6,929 of CALRNP020000114.1, forward strand.
CTGGGCGGCGCCGGGCGCGGCGCGGGCGCTGCTGGCGCGACCGGCTCGCCTGCTGTTCCGCCTGACCGAGGACATCGACGCCCTCGGCCAGCTCTATCTGCGGGTGCTGGTGCCCGCCGGGGCGGCGCTGGCGGCAGCTCTCGCGGGCGGCATCGCCCTGGGCTTCCTGGTGACGCCGCTGGCGGGCGTGGCCTTCACCGGCGGCCTGCTGGCGCTGGGCATGGGCCTGCCGCTGCTGGCGGCGCGCCGGGCCTATCCGGTCACCCGCCGCCGCGCCCATACCATGGAAGCCCTGCGCGCCCGCACCATCGACCTGGTGGCCGGGCAGACCGAACTGGCCATGGCCGGACGCCTGGAGGCGCAGCGCAGCTCCATCCTGGCCGCCGACCAGAAGATGGCGGCCGCCGATGATCAGCTGAACAGCATCGAGACCGGATTGGGGCTTGGCCTCAACATCACCGGCGCCGGCCTGCTGGCTGGGGCGCTGCTGCTGGCGGGGGGGCTGTCCCATGCGGGCCTGATCACCCCGCCGGTGGCGGCGGCGCTGGTGCTGGTGGCGCTGGCCGCCATGGAGCCGTTCGCGGCCCTGCGGCGCGGCGCGTTGGAACTGGGTCGCACCCGCCTGGCCGCCCGCCGGCTGGCCCCGCGCCTGGCCCCGACGGCGGCACCCATTGTCCCGGAGGCGCCGGCGGCGGATCTGGCGGTGCATGTGGCCGGGGTCAATCTGCGCCATGCCGGCGCCGAGCGCGACATTCTGCACGACATCTGCCTCAGCGTGGCGCCGGGCGAGCGGGTGGCACTGGTGGGCGCGAGCGGTGCGGGCAAGTCCAGCCTGCTGGCGCTGGTGAGCGGTGAAATGCGCCCCGACGCGGGACGGGTGGAGGCGGTGGCCGCCACCACGCTGACCCAGCGCACCGAACTGTTCCAGGACAGCGTGCGCGACAATTTGCGGCTCGCCGCCCCGCAGGCCGACGATGCCACCCTGTGGGCGGTGCTGGCGGCGGTGGAACTGGAGCGCGACATCCGCGCGCTGCCCGAGGGGCTGGGTGCGCGGCTGGGCGAGGGCGGGCTGGGCCTCTCGGGCGGACAGGCCCGCCGGCTGGCGCTGGCGCGGCTGCTGCTGCGCGATACGCCCTTGTGGCTGCTGGATGAGCCCACCGAAGGGCTGGACGGACAAACGGCCGCAGGGGTGCTGAGCCGTCTCCTTGATCTGGCGCATGGCCGCACCGTGCTGATCGCCACACATATCCGCCGCGAGGCGGAACTGGCCGACCGCATTTTCGTGCTGGCGCGCGGGCGCATCATCGCCCGGCCCCGGCGCGGCGAGCCGGGGTTCGACGCCGCCTTGGCGGCGCTGCGGCCCGACTGACCCCCGGCCGGCGCCGTGGCGCGGCCCCTTGGGGCCGGGCACCGGGCGTCGGCTGTGACCATCATCCGCCGGCGTCGCCGGCGGCTCAAGTGCAGTTGTCGTCTGTGCAGTCGGTTGTCCCGGTTGCATTCATTCGCATTCATCGCCGGCGCGGCCGGCGGACAGGCCACATCCGGTTGGCCCGAGGAGAAGGTCAGATGGAATTCGACATCGTCTCGCTGTCGCGCTTCCAGTTCGCGATGACGGCGCTCTACCACTTCCTGTTCGTGCCGTTGACCTTGGGCCTGTCCATCCTCGTCGCCATCATGGAGACGGTCTATGTGATGACCGGCCGGTCGATCTGGCGGCAGATGACCAAGTTCTGGGGCCTGCTGTTCGGCATCAATTTCGTGCTGGGGGTGGCCACCGGGCTGGTGATGGAGTTCCAGTTCGGCATGAACTGGAGCTATTACAGCCATTATGTGGGCGACATCTTCGGAGCGCCTTTGGCCATCGAGGGCCTGATGGCCTTCTTCCTCGAAGCCACCTTCGTCGGGCTGTTCTTCTTCGGCTGGGACAAGCTCTCCAAGGTGGGCCATCTGGTGACCGCCTGGATGGTGGCCATCGGCTCCAATTTCTCCGCGCTGTGGATCCTCATCGCCAATGGCTGGATGCAGAATCCCGTGGGCTCGGCCTTTAATCCGCAGACCATGCGCATGGAAGTCACCGACTTCTACGCGGTGCTGTTCAATCCGGTGGCGCAGGCCAAGTTCGTGCACACCGTCTCCGCCGGCTACGTCACCGCCTCCATCTTCGTGCTGGGCGTCTCCGCCTGGTATCTGCTGAAGGGCCGGCATGTGGAACTGGCCAAGCGCTCATTAACGGTGGCGGCCTCGTTCGGCCTCGCCGCGTCCCTTTCGGTGGTGGTGCTGGGCGATGAGAGCGGCTACCTGACCACCGAGCACCAGAAGATGAAGCTGGCCGCCATGGAGGCGATCTGGCGCACCGAGGCCACGCCGGCCCCCTTCACCGTTGTGGGCCTGCCCGACCAGAAGGCGCGGGAAACCCATTATGCGGTGGAGATCCCCTGGGTGGGCGGTCTGATCGACACCCGCTCGCTCACCACCCCGGTGGAAGGCATCGAGGAATTGGTGGAGCGGGCCAAGGGCAACATCGCCCGCGGCGTGATCGCCTTTGACGCCTTGCAGAAAATCCGCGCCGCCGCCGGCAAGCCGGTGGACCCGGCCGTGCAGAAGGCGTTCGAGGACAATGGCAATCTGCTCGGCTACGGCCTGCTGCTGAAGCGCTATGTGGATGATCCGCGCACCGCGACCCCGGCGCAGATCGAAAAGGCGGCCTGGGATACGGTGCCGGAAGTGGCGCCGCTGTTCTGGACCTTCCGCATCATGGTGGGCATCGGCTTCTTCATGATCCTTCTGACCGGCACCTTCTTCGTGCTCTCCGCCCGCCGGGCACTGGATCGCTATCCCTTCCTGCTGCGTATCGCGGTGCTGTCGATCCCGCTGCCGTGGATCGCGGCGGAGAGCGGCTGGTTCGTGGCTGAGTTCGGCCGCCAGCCCTGGATCATCGAAGGCATCCTGCCCACCGCCGCCGGCGTCTCCAGCAACGGCGCCATGTCGGTGCTGCTGACCATCATCGGCTTCGCGGTGATCTACTCCACTTTGTTCGTGATCGAGATGGGCCTGATGCTCCATTCCATCCGCAAGGGCCCGGCCCCGGATACGCAGCCGGAAGCCATCCTGATCCCCACCAGCATCGTTCCGGCGGAGTGATCCCCATGATCCTGCATGACTTGATCGACTATCAGACCCTGCGCCTAATCTGGTGGCTGTTGCTCGGCATCCTGCTGATCGGCTTCGCCGTCACCGATGGCTTCGACCTGGGGGTGGGCACGCTGCTGCCCTTCGTGGCCCGCACCGATCTGGAACGGCGGGTGGTGATCAACACCATCGGCCCGGTGTGGGAGGGCAACCAAGTGTGGTTGATCCTCGGCGGCGGCGCCATCTTCGCCGCCTGGCCGGCGCTCTATGCGGTGTCCTTCTCCGGCTTCTATCTGGCCATGTTCGCCATCCTGGCGGCATTGATCCTACGGCCGGTGGGCTTCAAGTATCGCTCCAAGCGCGAAAGCCCCGCCTGGCGCGCGGGCTGGGACTGGGCGTTGTTCGTCGGCGGCTTCGTGCCGGCGCTGATCTTCGGCGTCGCCGTGGGCAACACCCTGCAAGGGGTGCCGTTCCGGCTCGATGACGATTTGCGCATCTTCTATGAAGGCACCTTCTTCGGCCTGCTCAATCCGTTCGCTCTGTTGTGCGGGCTGGTGTCGGTGGCCATGCTGGTGATGCACGGCGCCACCTGGCTGGTGCTGAAGGCGGACGGCGTGGTGGCGGCGCGGGCGCGGACCATCGGCAGCATCGCGGCGCTGGTGACCCTGGTGCTGTTCGTTCTCGGCGGCATGGCGCTCTATCTGTTCGTGGCCGGTTATCAGATCACCAGCCCCATCGTCACCACCGGCCCGTCCAACCCGTTGCTGAAGACGGCGGAGATGGCGCGGGGGGCCTGGTTCGGCAATTATGCCGCTTATCCCTGGCTGCTGGCGGTGCCGGCGGTGGGGCTGCTGGGCACCGCGCTGGCGGCGCTGGCCTTGCAGGCCCGTTGGGAGGTGGCGGCGCTGCTGTCCAGCGCGCTGGGCATTGCCGCCATCATCGCCACCGTGGGGGTGAGCATGTTCCCCTTCATCCTGCCCTCGTCGCTGGATCCGCGGTCCAGCCTGACGGTGTGGGACACCTCCTCCAGCCACATGACGCTGTTCATCATGCTGGTGTGCGTGGTGATTTTCCTGCCGCTGATCCTCGCCTACACCTCCTGGGTGTATAAGGTGCTGTGGGGCAAGGTGGACGAAAAGGCCATCCGCGACGGCGAGGGCCACGCCTATTGAGGCGTGGATCAGCCTGATGTTACTGGATCCGGCCGGCCTCTGCCCGGCCGGGCCGCCTCTCACCCAAGGAGACCTCTCATGTGGTACTTCGCCTGGATGCTCGGCCTGCCCCTGGCGGCGGCCTTCGCCATCCTCAACGCCATGTGGTTCGAGCTGATGGAAGACGAAGCCGAAAAGCGCCGCGCCCGGTCCTAGAGCCTGGCGGGGCTGGCGTCTGGGTGGCGCGGGGCCGCTGGGTCGCGGCCCGGCCGCTCAGGCCTTCTTGAGGAACTCGGTGCGCAGGACCAGTCCCTTCACCTGCTTGGTGTTGCACTCCACCTCGGCCGGATCGCCGGTGAGGCGGATGTTCTTGACCAGGGTGCCGCGCTTCAGCGTCTCCGAGGTGCCCTTGACCTTGAGGTCCTTGATGAGCGTGACGGAATCGCCGTCCGCCAACTTGGTGCCGTTGCTGTCCTTTACGATGATCTCGTCGCTCACGTCGGGGTCCCCTGATGCGCCGGCCGGGAGCGGCCGGTGGTGTCCTTATAGGGGATCGATGCGACGAGGCCATCGCACGCGGCGTCGCATCCGGGGAATTGCGGTGAATTCCCCGGAACAGACGGGGCTGACGCCGGGGAATTTCGGAGCGAAACGCCCTTACGCCGTGCGGCGCGACACGGCCGCCCAGATCATCAGCACGATGATGGCGCCGACCACCGCGCCGATCAGCCCGGCCCCTTCACCGGCCTGATACCAGCCGATGGCCTGGCCGAGATAGCTGGCGACGCACGCGCCGACAATGCCCAAAACCGTCGTGAGAATAAAGCCTTGCGGCTCATTGGGTCCGGGGTGGATCCACTTGGCGATCAGCCCTGCGACGAACCCGATGATGATCATCCACAAAATGCCCATTGCTCGCTCCAGCCTCTGCTGTTCCAGAAGGAATGCGAGAACAACCTTGGCCGGAGCGTTCGGTTCCGTGGTGCGGTAAGTATTTGATAACATGTAATAATCATGAAGATTTCAGCGCGCTGGCTTCAGCTGCGCCCGCTCCACCGTCTCCAGCGTGGCGCTGGGATCATGGCTTAGATCGGCAGCGATGAAGGCGGCGGTCTCGGGGATGGCCATGCGGAAATCATCGATCCGCTCCAGCGCCAACTCTATAGTTTCACCAGCACAATCAAGCACATGGCCGCCGAAGCGATGATCGTCGCTCAGGAAGTGCAGATGCCAGCCGGGCACGCCGATGCCCTTCACATACGCGGGCGTCCAGAAGCCGATCATGGTGCCGGCGACGTCCGGCGTTTCAAATTCCGCTTGTTTGGCAGTGGCTTGCAGCAGGTTCTCGTGCGGATGGGCCTTGCAGGCGATGCGATTGTGCACCCGCCCGAACCGCCCGCGCAGCCGCACCGCGAAGAACAGATTGTCGGTTTCTCTGTGTGAATCCAATTGGTTACATAGCTCGCCCATATCCGCGAACGGCGCCAGGGTCATGGTCTCCTGCGGCGCGAAATGCGTGACGATGGCGAACGGCACCTGCTCGTCATCCCGCGCCGGCCTGATGCTGCCGTCGCTGCGCATATGGTGGAAGCCGCCGTCGAAGGCGATCATCTCGCCATCCAGATCCACGAAGGTGCCGAGGCCGAAATTCCCGTGCTCGCGCAGGGTGTTGATGGCCACCACGCCATCGAACACCCCCTCCACCAGCGCCCCGGAGGTGGAGACCTGAAACAAGGTGCCGTGGTCCACCTGCAGCGTATCGGCCAGAGCGCGGGAAACCAGATGCGCCACACTCTCCCCGCTCTCGCGGGCGGCGGCGTGGAGGGCGTCCCACAGGGATTGGGAGATGTCGCAGGTCAGGCGGGGCATGGAAATCCTTCGGGCGCACAAGAGGTTCCGCGTCAGCAAGGGACGCGGGCGATGATCGCAGTCTACCCCAAGGACTGCCCCCTGCGCATGACGAGCGCGTCCCGAGATCCGGGACGCGCTGCGGCCTCACTTCTTGATAAAGGGGCAGGTGCTCTGGCTGAGGGGGCGGAATGCCTCATCGCCGGGCAAGGTGGCAACGAGATCGTAGAGATCCCATTCTCCCTTGGAGTCCGCAGGCTTCTTGACCTCGAAGACATAGAAGTCATGCACCATGCGCCCGTCTTCCCGCAGCTTTGCATTGCGCACCACGTCATCCTTGATCGGAAGTTCGCGCATCTTGGTCACCACGGTCTTGGCGTCATCAGATTTCGCCGCCGCCACTGACTTGAGATAGTGCAGCACCGAGGAATAGACGCCCGCGTGGATGGCGGACGGCATGGTGCCGTTCTCCTTTTTGAAGCGTTCGGAGAAGGCGCGGGTGCCGTCATCGAGGTTCCAGTAGAAGCCTTCGGTGAGCAGCGTTCCCTGGGCGGTGGGCAGGCCCACGCTCTTCACATCCATGGCGGTGAGAAAGAAGGCGACCAGCTTCTGCTTGCTGCCGGAAATGCCGAATTCCTTGGCGGTCTTGATCCCCGCGATCGTGTCGCCACCGGCATTGGCCAAGGCGATGATGTCGGCGCCAGACCCCTGCGCCGCCAGCAGCGGCGAGGACAGGTCCACCGCGGGGAACGGATGGCGGGTGGAGCCGAGGAACTTGCCGCCCTTGGCGGTGACGATGGACTTGGCGTCCAATTCCAATTGATGGCCAAGGGCATAGTCTGCGGTTACAAGATACCAGGACGTGCCAGGCTTGGTGAGGCGGTTGGCGATGCCGGCCACCTGGACATAGGTGTCCCACATCCACTGCACCACATGGTCCGGCTGGCAGGCATCGCCGGTGAGGCGGGCGGTGCCGCCGGGGAACAAAGCGACGCGGTTCTTCTCCTTCACCAGCGGGGCAATGGCCAGCTGGATGGAGGCGTTGGACATGTCGGCCAGCACGTCCACGCCGTCCTGGTCGATCCATTTGCGGGCGATGGAGGAGGCCAGATCCGCCTTGTTCTGATGATCGGCGGAGACCGTCTCGATCTGCATGCCGGCGCATTCCGCCTTCAGGCAATCATCGATCGCCATCTTGGCCGCCAGCAGCGAGCCCTTGCCGGTGATGTCGGAATAGACCCCCGACATGTCGGTGAGCACGCCGATCTTCACCTTGCCGTCGGACATTTCCGCCCGCGCCGGGTTCCCCCCGACGGTGAGGGCAAGGGCCGCGACGGCGGCCATCAAAATCTGCTTCATGTGGTCCTCCCATTATGGTCCGGCTGCATTCTTGGGCGATGCCGTCCGGGTGATTAGAACGTCTGTGTGGACTCTCAGCCGGTGCGCCGCTCGGTCCAGTGCACCATCGGCAGGCCCGAGACCGGGGCGCGGAAAGCAGGGATGCGGGTGCCGCGCAGGCTGCCGATATAGACCGTGCGCAGGTCGGGGCCGCCGAAGGTCACGCTGGCGAACCAGGGGGCGATGGTGCCGCCGCAGGCCAGCATCAGGTCCGGCGTCGCCTTGTCCTGCGCGAACGCCGCCATCAGCGCGCGGCCGGCGGCGCTGTCGTGATCGTCGTCCAACAGGATGCGCAGATCGCCGTCGGGTGTGATGGCGAACAGCCGGTCGGTCATCACATGGGTGCCCCAGAGGTTGCCATGGGCGTCGAAGGCGATGCCGTCGATGAAGGCGCCGTGGCTGGAAGGGCCGTAGGTCTCGCGATGGGAGAGGCTGCCGTCCGCCGCCACCTTCAGGCGGGTGATGCACATGCCGCCGGTCTCCACCACATAAAGCCACTCTTCTTTGGCGTCGAAGCGGATCTCGTTGGTGAAGGCGAAACCGTCCGCCACCACCCGCAGGCGGCCTTGGTCATAGAGCGCCACATAGCCGTCGCGGACGCGCGGGCTCATGGCCGCCATCCAGTTGGTGATGCGGGTGGAGATGGTTAGCCAGATGCGGTCGCGGCTGTCGCGCAGCACGAAATTCACCTTGCCAATGGGCGCGCCGTCGATCTGGTCCACCAGCACCCGCAGGGCGCCGTCGCGGGTCATGATCTCGAGGCGATCGGTGCCGAAATTGGAGATCAGGATGTCGCCGTTGCGGGCGAAGGCGAGGCCATTGGGCAGCGTTCCGGCGACGAAGCGCGTCTCTTCGTCGGTGGCCTCGGTGAAAGTGCTGGCGGCATGCTGGGTGATGAGCCTCTGGCGGCCGTCGGCGGCGATATGCACCACGCCGCCGCGCGCATCGGCCGACCACAGCGAGCCGTCCGGCTCCGCCAGGATGCACTCGGGCCGCTGCAAGCCCTCGCCGACATAGGTAAGGGTTGCTGGATCGACTTCGAAGCCATCGATGGGATTGGGGGCGGGCATGGTGCAGCCCCTAGAAGTTCACGCGATCGGCGCCCTTGAGGCCGAGGGTCGCCCGCGCCTCCGCCGGTGTCGCGATCTCATGGCCCAGTTCCTCCACGATGCGGCGGATCTTGGTCACCTGCTCCGCATTGTTGAGCGCCAGCTTGCCCTTGCCGATGAACAGGCTGTCCTCCAGCCCCACCCGCACATTGCCGCCCATCATGGCGGCCTGGGTGGCGAACGGCATCTGGTGGCGGCCGGCGGCCAGAACCGACCATTGATAGTCGCTGCCGAACAGTTTGTCGGCGGTGCGCTTCATGAACATCAGATTTTCCAGGTCCGGCCCGATGCCACCGAGAATGCCGAAGATCAATTGCAGGAACACCGGCGGGCGGAACCAGCCCTGATCCAAGCAATGAGCGAGATTGTAGAGGTGGCCGACATCGTAGCACTCATGCTCGAACTTGGTGCCGTGGCCCTCGCCCAGCAGTTTGTAGATGCGCTCGATGTCGCCGAAGGTGTTGCGGAAGATGAAGTCCTTGGTGCCGGTGAGGTAGGGCTCTTCCCATGGGTGCTTCCAATTGCTGTAGCGCTTGGCCAAAGGATGCAGCGCGAAGTTCATGGAGCCCATGTTGAGCGAGCACATTTCAGGCGCGGCCTGAAGCGGCGCGGCGAGGCGCTCCTCCACGCTCATGTTCAGCCCGCCGCCGGTGGTGATGTTGATCACCGCATCGCAGCTCTGCTTGATGCGCGGCAGGAATTCCATGAACACCGCCGGATCCGGCGTCGGGCGCCCATCCTTGGGGTCGCGGGCGTGCAGATGCAGGATGGCCGCGCCGGCTTCCGCCGCGGCGATCGCCTGATCGGCGATCTCGCTGGGGGTGATGGGCAGCGCATCGGACATGGTGGGGGTATGGATGCCGCCGGTGACCGCGCAGGTGATGATGACCTTGCTCAACGTCTTGCTCCCTTGATTTTGTGATTGGCCAGACCGCCGTGGGTCAGTCCGGCAGGATGGCGACGGCGCGGGTCCAGCCGGCGGAGGCGGCGCGGATCTTCACCGGGAAGCAGGAGATGGTGAAGCCGGTGGCGGGCAGGGCTTCCAGATTGTGCAGCTTCTCGATCTGGCAATAGCCCACCTCGCGTCCCGCCTTGTGGCCTTCCCAGATCAGCGAGGCATCGCCGGTCTCAGCGAAGCGCCGGGCGGTGGCGCTGAAGGGGGCATCCCAGCTCCAGCCGTCGGTGCCCACCACCCGGATGCCCTGGTTGACCAGATGCAGCGTGGCCGCGCGGCCGAAGCCGCAGCCGCTGTCCACATAATCCCGATGGCCGTAGCGCAGTCCTGCGCGGGTATTGGCCACCACAATGTCCAGCGGCGCCAGCTGGTGGCCGATGCGCGCCAATTCAGCGTCGATCTCCGCCGGGGTGACCAGATGGCCATCGGGCAGATGGCGGAAGTCCAGCTTCACGCCGGGTCGAAAGCACCAGTCGAGCGGGATTTCATCGATGGTGATGGCGCGGGCGCCGCCATCCATGGTGGGGTGATAGTGCCACGGGGCATCCACATGGGTGCCGTTATGGGTGGAGATGGCCACTTGCTCCACCGCCCAGCCCTGGCCCTCGGGCAATTGCTCGACGGTGAGGCCGGGAAAGCTGGCCACCAGATCGGCCGCGCTCTCCGCATGGGCCTTGTAGGTGATCTGCACCTTCTGGAAGGGCGGATCAGCGGGCACGTCATTCTCCAAGGGAATGGAGATGTCGATGAACCGGGGCATGCAGTCCCTCCCAGGGGCGCCTCCCTTTTCGGGAAGTCAATTCTTATACAGTCGTACATAATCTTGTATGATCGTTCAATGCCTTTCTCTCACGGTCTGCCCGAGCTTGGCGGGGGC
>CALRNP020000115.1:0-17370 GCA_943369575.1 Azorhizobium sp. AG788
GCGCCGGCCCCGGTGATCGGGTTGAGCGCGCCAATGCGGAAGGTTGCGGTCTGGGCGGAAGCCGAACGGGTCAGCGCGGGCAACATGAGCGCACCGGCAAGGCTCGCAAGCGTCTGGCGACGGGAGAGGGTCACGGTTTTGGTCCCTTCGGTCTGGAAGATGATGTTTGGTTTCTTATGGTTCGGCGTCGTTTGGGTCAGTTCAGCGCGGTGCGCTTCACGAAGGCGCCGCCCTGCAGGATGATGGGCATGTGCCGGCCCTGATGGGTCAGCAGCGAGAGATCGGTGAGCGGGTCGCCGTCCACCACGACCAGATCGGCGAAGGCGCCGGGGGCGATGCAGCCGATCTGGCCTTCCATGCGCAGCAGCCGGGCGGCGATGACGGTGGCGGAGGCGATCACCTCATGCGCCGGCAGCACCCGGCCGCGCAGCACGAATTCTTCCGACTGGTGGCGATGCATCTCGCCCAGCAGGTCGGAGCCATAGGCCATGGGCAGGCCGGCCGCATGCATGATGGCGACGGACTCCATGCCGGCAAGCCGCACATTGTCGATCTTGGCGATGGAGCCGGCCGGGAAGCCCATGGCGGCGCCTTCGCTGGAGAGCTTGTCGTAGGTGACCAGCGTCGGCACCGCGATGGCGCCCCTGGAGGCGGCGAACCGGGCGGTCTCCGCCTGGATCAGGTTGCAATGCTCCAGCGAATGTACGCCGCATTCCACCGCGCGGCGAATGCCGGCGTCCGTATAGAGATGGGCGGAGACATAGGTGCCGGCGTTCTCCGCCTCTTCCACCACGGCGAGCAGTTCCTCGCGGGCAAAGCCGAGAAAATGGATCGGGTCCGTAGGCGAGGCGACGCCCCCATTGGCCATGATCTTGATGAATTGCGCACCGCCCTTGATCTCCTCACGGGCCGCCTTGCGCATCTCCGGCACGCCGTCGCACACGCGGCCGAGGGCGCCCAGGGCAAAGCCGGTCTTGATGGTCTCGCGATCATCATAGGGGCCGCGGAAATCGCAATGGCCGCCGGTCTGGCTCAGGGCCTTGCCGGAAATATTGAGGCGCGGGGCGGGGAAGAAGCCTTCCGCCGCCGCCACCTTCAGGCCGTGATCGGCGCCGCCCACGTCGCGCACGGTGGTGAAGCCGCGCATCAGCATCTCGCCCATGATCTTCATGGCGCGCACGGTCACCAGGCTGTCGGGCAGCTTGGCATTGGCGCCGAGGTCGGCGAGGCAGGCGATGGTGTGCACATGGGCATCGATCAGGCCGGGCATCAGCGTGCGCCCGCCCAGATCAACGGTTTCAGCCGTGGCGGACGTGATCTTGGGGGCGACTTCGCGGATGCGGCCGGCCTCCACCAGCACGTCCATGGGCGCGCCGCGCTCGGGGGCGGTGCCATCGACGATGCGGGCATTGGTGAACAGGAGGGCGGTCATATCACTTGGACTCCGGGCTGCGTTCGCTTGCGCGCCCGCGCCGGGGCGCGGGGCGGGTCGGGGATTTTTCAGGCGCGGGTCGCCGCGCGGGCTCGTCAGGAAACAACTGGCGGACCTGCGCCTTCCAGAAGTTCAGCATTTCAACGTAATAGTCGGGATCCTCGCGCAGAACGGTCTGCGTGATCATCCCGCGCACCAGGCACATGGTGGCGTTCATCACCGTGCGGGTGTGGGTGGGGTCCGCGCCGCGACGTGTTGCCAGCGCCATCCAGACCGCATCCAGTCCGGCATGAAACTTTTTCGCCACCAGGACCAAGTTGCCCTTGAACTCTTCATTGTGTCTGGCTTCTGGCAAGTATTCCATTGTCACATAGAACAAACGGTCTTCCATCATTTTCCAGATATAGTCGACGATTTCATCGCTGGAGCCGCCTCGCGTTGCGAAGTCCTCCGCGAAGCGATGTAAATCTTCGGTCACGCGCCCCAGCATGTCGTTGAGCGCGTCGGTGACCAGAGCTTCCTTGGTGGCGAAATGGTGCGTGAGCGCCCCGCGCGACACGCCGGCCTTGGCGGCGATTTGCGGCGTCGATAGCCGGGAGAAGCCGGAATCGTGCATCAGATCGATGGTCGCGTTCAGAAGGCGCGCCGAGGTCTCGGCGGTGCGCTCATGCTGCGATCGTCTGCGATGCTCAGGCACCGGAACTCCCCTAGGGTGAGCGTGAACTGTGCCGTTAGCAAGCCACGCAACTTACAAACAAGCAAGTCTGTTTATTTGTTCATTCCGCAGGCGCGCTGCCTCAATCGCAGCCAAAGAGGCCGGACTGTCGCCTCCAGTTACGGCATGTCATTGATGCAGGTTTGCGCTACGATGACCGCCCATGTCGAAGGGAAGCCGCCTGTAAATGGATGACGCAACCTTGGCCTTGAAGCGCTCGCGGACCGGATGTGATTGCGCGGCACAGCCGGCGGTTGCGTCTCCGTCGTGCTCGGGAGGCGATGGTGACTGGAGCGCAGCAGCCTTTCCGTGCCACGAATTTAACCACATGACTTTTGCAATACGATCGGGACCTCGACCTCCACAAGAAGAATGCACCAGAGGAGATCACACATGACCATCCGCAGGTTTTTGCTGGCCGGCTCTTTGATGATGGCCGGGGCGCTTGCCGCCGGGCAGGCCTCCGCCCAGGAGCTCACCGGCACGCTGAAGAAGATCAAGGAAACCGGCACCATCACCATCGGCTACCGGGAATCCTCGGTGCCCTTCTCCTATCTCGACGACAATCAGAAGCCGGTGGGCTTCGCCATGGACATCTGTGCCGCCATCGTCGCGGCGGTGAAGTCCAACCTCAAGCTGGACAAGCTGGAGGTGAAGTATAATCCGGTGACCTCCGCCACCCGCATCCCGCTGATCGCCAACGGCACCGTGGATCTGGAGTGCGGCTCCACCACCAACAATGTGGACCGCCAGAAGCAGGTGTCCTTCACCAACACCCACTTCCTCACCGCCAGCCGCTTCGTGTCGAAGAAGGCGAGCAATATCAAGTCCATCGCCGATCTGGCGGGCAAGACCGTGGTGTCCACCTCCGGCACCACCAACATCAAGCAGGTCACCGAGGCCAATGCCGCCAAGGGCCTCAACATCAACATCGTCCCGGCCAAGGACCATGCGGAAGCCTTCCTGATGGTGGAGACCGACCGCGCCGCCGCCTTCGTGATGGATGACATCCTGCTGGCCAGCCTGGTGGCCGGCTCCAAGGACCCCAAGGCCTATGTGATCTCCGAGGATGCGTTCTCGCTGCCGGAGCCCTACGGCATCATGCTGCGCCGCGACGATGCCCCGTTCAAGGCGGTTGCCGATGGCGCCACTGCCGCGCTCTACAAGAGCCCGGAGATCGTCACCGTCTATAACAAGTGGTTCCTGAGCCCGATCCCGCCCAAGAGCCTCAACCTCAACGTGCCGCTCGGCGCGCCGCTGAAGAAGGCCTTCGCCGCCCCCACCGACAGCGGCGATCCCGCCGCTTATTGATGCCATCGCATCCGGGGCGGCGTGTGCCGCCCCGGATGGATCGCTGAGGATGCCGCGCGGGGGAGTGAGGCGTGAATTATCATTGGGACTGGGGTGTCCTGTGGGCGGCTTCGCCCGAGGGCACCGGCACCTATTTCGACATGCTGATGACCGGCCTGCGCTGGACCATCGTCACCTCGCTCAGCGCCTGGGCGGTGGCCTTGCTGTTCGGCTCGGCCATCGGCGTGCTGCGCACCTTGCCCTCCAAGGGGCTGGTGCTGTTGGGCGATGCCTATATCGAACTGTTCCGCAACATCCCGTTGCTGGTGCAATTGTTCCTGTGGTTCTTCGTGATCCCGGAATTGCTGCCGCACGATTGGGGCGTGTGGGTCAAGCAGTTGCGCAGCGGGCCGTTTTATACGGCAGTGGTGGCGATCGGGCTCTATATGTCGGCGCGGGTGGCGACGCAGGTGAGCGCGGGCATCCTGTCATTGCCCAAGGGCCAGCGCATGGCCGGCACCGCCATCGGCCTCACCCCGGCGCAGACCTATCGCTACATATTGCTGCCCATGGCCTATCGCATCGTGCTGCCGCCTCTGACCTCGGAATTCCTCAACACCATCAAGAATACCTCGGTGGCCCTCACCATCGGCCTGATGGAACTGACCGCCAGCGCCCGCTCCATGCAGGAATTCACCTTCCACGTGTTCGAGGCCTTCACCGCTGCCACCGTCATCTACCTGGCTCTCAATGCCGTGGTCACCATCGGGATGCGCGCCCTGGAGCGACGTCTGGCGGTGCCCGGCTTCAACGCGGCGAGGTGAGCGGTGTTCAGCGATTTCGACTTCAACGTCATCTGGCGCTCACTGCCGTACCTGTTCCTGGACGGTATGAGCTTCACCTTGACCCTCACCGCCATCGCCACCGTCGGCGGGGTGCTGCTGGGCACGGTGATCGCCATGCTGCGGCTCTCCAGCCTGCCGGTGCTGCCCGCCATCGCGGCGGGCTATGTGAATGTGATGCGCGCCTTGCCCTTGGTGCTGGTGATCTTCCTGTTCTACTTCCTCATGCCCTATATCGGCCAATGGGTGCTGGGCACCGACCGGCCGATCCAGGTGGGGGCGCTGTCCTCCTGCATCATCACCTTCACCTTGTTCGAGGCGGCCTATTTCGCCGAAATCATGCGCGCCGGCATCCAGTCGATTCCGCGCGGTCAGGTGGGGGCGGGCTATGCCATCGGCCTCACCTATCGCCAGGTGATGAGCTATGTGGTGCTGCCGCAGGCGTTCCGGAACATGCTGCCGGTGATCTTCACCCAGACCATCGTGCTGTTTCAGGATACGTCGCTGGTCTATGTGCTCTCCATCACCGATTTTCTCGGCGCCGCCTCGAAAATCGCCCAGCGCGACGGCCGGTTGACGGAAATGTACCTGTTCGCCGCTGCGGTCTATTTCCTCATTTCCTTCACCGCGTCCATGTGCGTGAAGCGGCTCCAGCGCCGCATCAGCATCGTGCGATGAGCGGTTTCTTCAAGGCAGGCGCTCCCATGGCGATGATTTCCCTCCGCAATGTCAGCAAATGGTATGGCCCGCAATTCCAGGTGCTCAAAGACTGCACCACCCAGGTGGATAAGGGCGAGGTGATCGTGGTGTGCGGGCCGTCCGGCTCGGGTAAGTCGACGCTCATCAAGACGGTGAATGCGCTGGAGACCATCCAGAGCGGCGAGATCGTGGTGGACGGCATCACCGTCAATGCCCCCAAGACCAATCTGCCGAAGCTGCGGGCGCGGGTGGGCATGGTGTTCCAGCATTTCGAGCTGTTTCCGCACCTGCGCATCATCGAAAATCTGTGCCTCGGCCAGGAGAAGGTGTTGGGCCGCTCCCACGATGCCGCCATGGCGAAAGCCGAGGCGCTGCTGGACCGGGTGGGGCTGAAGGTGCAGGCCAACAAATATCCCGGCCAGCTCTCCGGCGGCCAGCAGCAGCGCGTCGCCATCGCCCGCGCTCTGGTGATGGACCCGGTGTGCATGCTGTTCGACGAGCCGACCTCGGCGCTCGATCCGGAGATGATCACCGAGGTGCTGGACGTGATGGTGGAACTGGCCACCGAGGGCATGACCATGATGGTGGTGACCCACGAAATGGGCTTCGCCCGCAAGGTCGCCAACCGCGTCGTGTTCATGGATGCGGGCGAGATTGTGGAGGACGCGCCCAAGGAGGACTTCTTCGGCAGCCCCCGCAGCGAGCGGGCGCAGATGTTCCTGTCCAAGATCCTGTCGCATTGATCCTGTCTGATGCGTCCGCGCCGAAGGGGGGCGGAGAGGGACGCGCGCATGAATGAGCATCATGTGGTGGTGGTCGGCGGCGGCTTCGGCGGCCTGCAACTGGTTCAGGACCTGCGCGGCGCGCCGGTGCGCATCACGCTGATCGACCAGCGCAATCACCATCTGTTTCAGCCGCTGCTCTATCAGGTCGCCACCACGCTGCTGGCGACCTCGGAGATCGCCTGGCCGATCCGCCAGGTGTTCCGCGATCGTCCCGACGTGACCACGCTGCTGGGCGAAGTGACCGGCGTGGACCGCGCCGCGCGGCAGGTGATGCTGGCTGGCGGGCAGGCCATCGGCTACGACACGCTGGTGCTGGCCACCGGCGCCCGCCATGCCTATTTCGGCCATGACGAATGGGAGCCGTTCGCGCCCGGATTGAAGACGCTGGAGGATGCCACCACCATCCGCCGCCGGGTGCTGATGGCATTCGAGGACGCGGAGCTGGAGGCGGATCCTGCCCGCCGCGCCGCCTTGCTGACCTTCTGCATCATCGGCGCCGGCCCCACCGGCGTGGAACTGGCCGGCATCATCGCCGATCTGGCCAAGACGGTGCTGGTGCCGGAATTCCGCAACATCGACACCCGATCCGCCCGCATCCTCTTGATCGAGGCCGGCCCGCGGGTGCTGGCGGCGTTCAGCCCCGAATTGTCGGCCTATACCGCCCGCGAACTGGAGCGGCTCGGGGTCGAGGTGCGCACCGGGGAAGCGGTGACGGCCTGCGACGCGCAGGGCGTGACCATCGGCACGCATGTGGTGCCGAGCCGCACCCTGATCTGGGCGGCGGGGGTGCAGGCCTCACCGGCGGCGATCTGGCTCGACACACCGGCGGATCGCGCCGGCCGGGTGGTGGTGGCCCCCGACATGAGCGTGCCGGGCGGGCCGGAGATCTTCGTCATCGGCGACACCGCCGCCGCCAAGACCGCCGACGGCAAGCCGGTGCCGGGCATCGCGCCGGCGGCCAAGCAGCAGGGCGGCTATGTGGCGCGGGTGATCCGCGCCCGGCTGGCGGGGCAGCCGGTGCCGGCGCCGTTCGCCTATCGCCATATGGGCAATCTGGCCACCATCGGCCGCAGTGTGGCGGTGATCGAATATGGCGGCTTTCGGCTGAAGGGCTGGCTCGCCTGGTGGATCTGGGGCCTGGCGCACATCTATTTTCTGATCGGCGCCCGCAGCCGTCTCGTCGTCGCCACCAGTTGGCTATGGATCTTCCTTATCGGCCACCACAGCGCCCGCCTCATCACCCAGCGCGATGTCCGCGGCCCGCCGGAGCGTCCTGCCCAGCCGGTGGAGTAATCCCTCGGCTACGGCAAATTCTCCCGCAGCACGATGTCGATGCGGGGCGGGGCGATGCCGGCGGTGGCCTCGCGCCCGGCGCGCAGGTTGGAGAAGATGCCGACGCAACTGGCGATGGCGCTCTCCGGATTCTGGGTGATGACCGCATCCATGGTGCCGTCCAGCAGCAAGGCGCGGGTGTCCGGGGTGAGGCCGTGGCCCACGAACACCACGTCGGAGCGCCGCATCTCCCGCAGGGCCTTGCCCACCCCCGCTGCGCCGCCGCCGATATTGTAGATGCCGGCAAGGTCGGGATGCTGGGCCAGGAACTGTCGGGTCTGGCGGTAGTTGCGGGCCTCGTCGTCATGGCCTTCGCGCAGGCCCACCACTTCGATCTGCGGGAACATCTCCTCGAACAGATGCAGGAAGCCCATCTCCCGCTCCTCATGGGCGCGATAGGAGAGTGAGCCGGCGATCATCGCCACCTTGGCCTTGCTGCGGGCGCCGATGAAGCGGGCGATGAGAAAACCAGCCGTGCGCCCGGCCGAGCGATTGTCGAGGCCGACGCAGGCCACCCGCCGCGCTCCGCCCAGGTCCGAGATCAGCGTCACCGTGGGCACGCTTTTGTCTGCCAGCGCATTCACCGCCTCGCGCACGGCGGGGTGCTCCAGGGCCATGAAGGCGATGCCGTCGGCGTTTCTGCCGTGCTGGCGCAAGGCGCGGGCCAGCAGCTCGGGGCTGAAGCTCTTGATATATTCCACCCGCGCCTGAATGTTGCGCTCCGCCAGATCCGGCCCGGAAGCGGCGATCAGCCGGCCGAGCAGCCCGAGGAAGCGGTTGGTGCCCGCCGGCAGCAGGAACACCAGCCGCAGCGGCGCCAGCGCCGCGGGCAGGTCGCTCTCCAGAACATAGTTCAGCTCCGTGGCGGCCTTGAGCACTCGCTGCACCGTCACCGGCCGCACCCCGGGGCGCCCGTTCAGCACCCGGTCCACGGTGGCGGTGGAGACCCCGGCGCGCCGGGCCACATCCGGCAGCCGGGCGAGAGCGGGGCGCTCCAGGGATGATGGCGGCACATCGGAAGGCATCAAAAACCATCATTCTTTCAAATTGACTGCGCGGACACAGGGTTCATAACATTCCCTAGAGCCAAGAAGAAGACATCAAAAAGCATCATATCTGGGAGGAAGCCATGCCGATCTTGTCCCGCCGTCACCTGCTTGCGTCCATGGGCGCCGCGTCCGCCGCCGGCCTCATCGGCATGCCCAGCATCGCCCGCGCCGCGGAATACGAGCTGAAGTATGCCAACAATTTGCCCATGACCCATCCGCTGAACATCCGCGCCCAGGAGTTCGCCAAGCGGGTCGAGACCGAGACCAAGGGCCAGGTCACCATCCAGATTTTCCCCAACAACCAGTTGGGCGGCGACACCGACATGCTGGCGCAGGTGCGCTCCGGCGGCGTCACCTTCTTCACCCCCTCGGCGCTGGTGATCGCCACTTTGGTGCCGTCCGCCGCCATCAATGCGGTGGGCTTTGCGTTTGCCGATTACGACCAGGTGTGGAAGGCCATGGATGGCGCGCTGGGCGCCAATGTGCGCAACGCCATCTCCAAGGTCGGGCTCTATGCGTTCGAGAAGATGTGGGACAACGGCTTCCGCCAGATGACCTCGTCCAAGGCGCCCATCACCACCGCCAAGGATATGGACGGCCTGAAGATCCGCGTGCCGGTGAGCCCGCTGTCGGTGTCCATGTTCAAGGCGCTGGGCTCGGCTCCTGCCAGCCTGCAGTTCTCGGAAGTCTATTCCGCGCTCCAGACCAAGATCGTCGATGCGCAGGAAAATCCGCTGCCGATCATTCAGGTGGCCAAGCTCTACGAAGTGCAGAAATACGCCTCGCTCACCAACCACATCTGGGACGGCTACTGGTTCATCGCCAATGGTCGCGAGTGGAAGAGCCTGCCGGAAAATCTGCAGAAGATCATCGCCGCCGCCATCAATGACGCGGGCCTGGCCCAGCGCGCCGACATCAAGGCGCTGAACCAGGGCGTGCAGGCGGATCTGGAGAAGAACGGCCTCACCTTCAACACCACCACCCCGGACAGCTTCCGCGCCAAATTGCGCGACAACGGCTTCTATGTGGAGTGGAAGGGCCGCTTCGGCGACGAGGTGTGGGGCCTCTTGGAAGGGGCGGTGGGCAAGCTGGCCTGATCGCTCTTTATCGCCTGCTCATTTTCTCGCAACGGAGGCGGCCATGTCCGGCACCTTATCCAGCGTGGCGGCCGCGCAACCGGCCGCCACCGGCGCCGGCGCGCGCCTGGAGCGTGGCTTCTTCGGCCTGATCGAGGCCGCCGCCGCTTTGCTGGTGGCGGTGGAAGTGGTGGTGATGTTCGCCGGCGTCATGGCCCGCTACGTCTTCCACGCGCCTCTGGTGTGGTCGGATGAGCTGGCCTCCATCCTGTTCCTGTGGCTCTCCATGCTGGGGGCGGTGGTGGCGCTCAAGCGCGGCGAACATATGCGCATGACCGGCTTCATCGGTCTGGTTGGGCCGCAGACCCGCGCCGTGCTGGAGGCGCTGGCGGTGATCGTGCCTTTGGCGGTGCTGGGGCTGCTGCTGCACCCGGCGCTGGATTATGCCAGCGAGGAACGCTTCATCGTCACCCCGGCGCTGGAGATCAGCAATGTCTGGCGCGCCGCCGCCATTCCGGTCGGCCTCGCACTCATGGTGCTGGCCTCCTTCGCCCGGCTGGCGCGGTTCGGCTCGGTGCGGGCGGTGGCCGTGGCCGTGGTCCTCACCGCGGCGCTGATGGTGGCCTTTTATCTGGCCGGGCCGCTGCTGAAGCCTTTGGGCCAGCTCAATCTCATCATCTTCTTCGTGGGCGTTGTCGGGGTGTGCGTGTTCACCGGCGTGCCGATCGCCTTCGCCTTTGCGCTGGCCACCTTCGGCTATCTGGCGCTCACCACCCGCACCCCCATGCTGGTGATGGTGGGGCGGCTGGATGAGGGCATGAGCCATCTCATCCTGCTGGCGGTGCCGCTGTTCATCTTCCTGGGCGCGCTGATCGAGATGACCGGCATGGCCAAAGCCATGATCGCCTTTCTCGCCAGCCTTTTGGGGCATGTGAAGGGCGGGCTGTCCTATGTGCTGATCGGCGCCATGTATCTGGTCTCGGGCATTTCCGGCTCCAAGATCGCCGACATGGCGGCCATCGCCCCGATCCTGTTTCCCGAGATGAAGGCCCGCGGCGCCAAGGAGGGCGATCTGGTCGCCCTGCTGGCCGCCACCGGCGCGCAGACCGAGACCATTCCGCCCTCCATCGTGCTCATCACCATCGGCTCGGTCACCGGCGTGTCCATCGCGGCTTTGTTCACCGGCGGCATGGTGCCGGCGCTGGTGCTGGGCGTGTGCCTGTGCACGGTGGTGTGGGCGCGCTATCGCTTCGAGGACCTCAGCCATATCCGCAAGCCGTCGCTGAAAGAGGTGGGCAAGCTGGCGGTGGTGGCGGTGCCGGCCATCGCGCTGCCGTTCGTCATCCGCGCGGCGGTGGTGGAAGGGGTGGCCACCGCCACTGAGGTCTCCACCATCGGCATCGTCTATGCGGCGGTCATGGGCATCCTGGTCTATCGCCGGTTCGATGTGCGGCGACTGCCGGGCATGCTGATCGAGACCGCCTCGCTCACCGGCGCCATCATCTTCATCGTCGGCAGCGCCACCGCCATGGCCTGGGGGCTGACCCAGTCCGGCTTCTCGCAGAATCTCGCCCATGCCATGGCCGCCATTCCCGGCGGGCGGGCCGGCTTCCTGGCCATCTCCATCGTCGCCTTCATCATTCTGGGCAGCGTGCTGGAGGGCATTCCGGCCATCGTGCTGTTCGGCCCACTGCTGTTCCCCATCGCCAAGGCGGCGGGGGTGCATGAGGTGCACTATGCCATGGTGGTGATCTTCGCCATGGGCATCGGCCTGTTCACTCCGCCATTCGGGGTTGGCTATTACGGCGCCTGTGCCATTTCCAAGATCAACCCGGACGAGGGCCTCAAGCACATCTGGGGCTATGTGGCGGCACTGCTGGTGGGCCTCATCATCGTGGCCGCCTTCCCCTGGCTCTCCATCGGTTTCCTGTGATTTTCAGAACACGCAAGACAGAGGTGGCGTCATGAGCCGATTTTTCGGCGAGATCCGGCAGGCCGGATATGTGGTCAAGGACATCGAAGCGGCCATGGACTACTGGAGCCGTACCCTCGGCATCGGTCCCTGGTATTACAATCCGCGCGTCCCGATCGTGAACTATACCTATCGCGGTGAGCGCTACGAGGTGCACAATTCGGTGGCGCTGGCCAATTCCGGCCCGTTGCAGATGGAACTGATCCAGACCCGCAACGATGCCCCCTCCATGTATCGCGACTTCCTGCAGGCCGGGAACACCGGCCTCCAGCATGTGGCCTATTGGACGGAAAACTATGACGCGGATCTGGCCCGCCTCACCGCCCAGGGCTTCAAGGCGGTGATGAGCGGCGAAGTGGGCGAGAAGGGCCGCTTCGTCTATTTCGATACCGAATATCACCCCGGCACGGTGATCGAACTCTCCGAAGTGGCCGGCCCCAAGGGCAAGCTGTTCAAGCTGATCCGCGAGGCCTCGGAAGGCTGGGACGGCACCGATCCGGTGCGGCCCTTCCCCGATCTCTCCACCCTCTGAGGCGGGTCATGGACGCGACCCATCCTGATCCGCGCCATCTGCAAGCCACCTATCTGATCGAGACCCCGCTCGATCCCGCCAAGGTGGCGGAGGTCATGGCCGGCGAACAGTCCAGCGGCACCTTCACCCGCGTGCATGGCGAGACCGACGATCTGCGCGCCCGCTCGCGGGCCACGGTGGTCGCGGTGCAGGACCTGGGATCGGTGGGCGAACCCAGTCTGCCCAATGCCTATCTGGCGCGGCGCGGAACCGGGGGGCCGTATCGGCGCGCGCGCATCACCCTGTCGTTTCCGCTGGGCAATATCGGCGTCAATCTGCCCAATCTCGCCGCCACGGTGGCCGGCAATCTGTTCGATCTGGGCGAAGTGACCGGCATGCGGCTGGAGCGCCTGGCGCTGCCGGGGAGCTATCGCCAGGTCTATGATCTGCCGCGCCAAGGCGTGGCCGGCACCCGCCGGCTGACCGGGGTGGGGGCGGGGCCTCTGGTGGGCTCCATCATCAAGCCGAACGTCGGGTTGTCGGCGGAGGAGACCGGCGATCTGGTGGGGCAGCTCTGCGCCGCCGGGCTGGATTTCATCAAGGATGACGAAATCTGCGCCGATCCCATCCATGCGCCGCTGGCGCAGCGGGTGCCGGCGGTGATGCGGCGGGTGCGCGACCATGCGGACCGCACCGGCAAGCAGGTGATGGTGGCCTTCAACATCACCGATGAGACCGACGCCATGCGCCGCCATGCGGATCTGGTGGCGCGGGAGGGCGGCACCTGCGTCATGGCCAGTCTCAACTGGTGCGGCTTCTCGGCGATCCAGAGCCTGCGGCGATCCACCGATCTGGTGCTGCATGGCCATCGCAACGGCTTTGGCGCGCTCTCGCGCCATCCGCTGCTGGGCATTTCGTTCCAGGCCTATCAGGTGCTCTGGCGCCTCGCAGGCGTAGACCACATGCATGTGCACGGCCTCCAGGGCAAGTTCGCCCAGGAGGATGCGGAGGTGGTGGAGAGCGCCCGCGATTGCCTCGCCGTGCTGAACGATGACGTGGATGACCGGGTGATGCCCGCCTTCTCCTCCGGCCAATGGGCCGGCACCGCGCCGGTCACCTATGCGGCGGCGGGCGATGGCGACCTCTTGTTCATGGCGGGCGGCGGCATCATGGCCCATCCGGACGGCCCGGCGGCGGGCGTCGCCAGCATCCGCCAGGCGTGGGACGCGGTGATGGCCGGGGAAAGCCTGATCGAGGCCGCCGCCAGCCAGAGCGAACTGCGCCACGCGCTGGCCTTCTTCGGCAAGGCGTGAGCCGCGTGTCTCCCGCTCCCCGCATCGGCTGGTATGGCGACGACTTCACCGGCGCCAGCGATACGCTGGCGGTGCTGGCCCAGCGCGGCCAAAGGGCGATCCTGTTTCGTGGCCTGCCGACGGCGGCGCAACTGGAGCGGGCGGGGCCGCTGGATGCGGTGGGCATCGCCGGGGCCTCGCGGGCCATGGCGCCGGAGGAGATGACGGCGGAACTCACTCCGGTGGGCGCCTTCTTCGCCGATCTCGGGGTGCGGGTGCTGCATTACAAATGCTGCTCCACCTTCGACAGCGCCCCGCATGTGGGCAATATCGCCGTCGCGGCGCAGGTGCTGCGGGCGGCGGCGCCGGGGGCGTTCGCCAATCCGCTGCTGCCCATCGTCGGCGGCCAGCCGAACATCGGCCGCTATTGCACCTTCAGCACCCTGTTCGCCGCCGCCGGCACCGGCGGGGTGGTGCATCGCATCGACCGCCACCCCACCATGAGCGTGCATCCGGTGACGCCCATGGCGGAAGCGGACCTGCGTCGCCATCTGGCGCTCCAGGGCTTTGGCGCCATCGCCGGCCTGCATTATCCCGCCTATGGCGCGGATGCGGCGGCGCTGGATGCCCACCTTGTCGCACTGCTGGCGGATGCCCCGGCGGCGGTGCTGTGCGACATCTCCCGCCCCGAGGACCTGGCGGTGGTGGGGCGGCTGATCTGGCAGGCGGCGCAGGCGCGCCCGCTGCTGGCCATCGGCGCCTCCAGCGTGGCGCAGGCGCTGTGCGCGCACTGGGGGGAAGCCGTGGCCCCCGCAGCGCCGCTCGCGCCCGCGCCCGGGCCGGTGTTTCTGCTGGCCGGCAGCCTCTCGCCGGTGACCCGTCGCCAGCGCGATCTGGCCCGGTCCTATGTGCAGGTGCCGGTGGACGCCGCCCGCCTCGCCGCCGATCCCGCTTATGGGGACATGCAGGCCGAGGCCATCGCCGCGCACCTGTTGGCCGGCCGCTCCGTGCTGGCCTCCACCGCGCCGGAGGCCGGCGCCGCCGCCGCCGATGTGCCGCCGGCCGTGGTGGCGGCGGCCACGGCCACCTTCCTGACCCGGATCTTGCAGCGCGCCCCGGTGGGCCGGTTGGGCATTGCGGGGGGCGACACCTCCAGCCGGGCGGTGCAGGGGCTGGATCTGTGGGGCCTGTCCTATCTCGGCGCGCCGTCGCCGGGCGTGGCGCTGTGCCGGGTGCACAGCGACGATGCGACGCTGGACGGTATTGAGCTGATGCTGAAGGGCGGCCAGATGGGCTCGGACGATCTGTTCGAGCGGCTGATCCACGGCGGCTGACAATTTCTACCGCTGCCGCTGCGGAAGATGTCGGCTCAAGGCATACTGCGGCGTCCTTAGGGAAACCGGGAGAGCGCCCTGATGCAATACGCCATTCTTTGCTACCACCATGAGGACGTGGTCTGCGGCTGGACCAAGGCCGAGGACGATGCGGTCATGGCCAAGCTGGCGGTGGTGCATGAGAAGGTCGCCAGCCAGGGCAAGCTCGGCCCGGTGGTCCGCCTCATGCCCACCACCGCCGCCACCACTTTGCGCAAGGACAGCGATCCACCGCTCGTCATCGACGGCCCGTTCGCGGAAACCCGCGAGCAATTGCTCGGCTTCTATGTGGTGGACGCGGACAGCCTGGAGGAGGTGCTGGACATCGCCCGCGACCTCACCAAGGCCAATCCGGGCGGGGCCTATGAGATCCGCCCCATCGCGCTGTTTTTCCCGCAGGCGGCGCCGTGAGCGAACTGGCCTGGATCCACGGGGCGCTGGCCGCCGCGCGGCCCCAGGCGGTGGCGGCGCTGCTGCGCTATTTTCGCGATCTGGACCTCGCCGAGGAGGCGGTGCAGGACGCCTGCCTGCGGGCGCTGAAGCACTGGCCGGAGAACGGCCCGCCGCGCGATCCGGTGGCCTGGCTGATCATGGTGGGGCGCAATGCCGGCATCGACGGCACCCGCCGCCGCAAGCGCGAGGCGCCATTGCCGGACGAGGCCGTGCTCTCCGATCTGGACGACGCCGAGACCGAGGTGGCCGAGCGGCTGGATGGGGCGCACTATCGCGACGACGTGCTGCGGCTGATGTTCATCTGCTGCCATCCCGATCTGCCCGCCACCCAGCAGATCGCCTTGGCCCTGCGTATCGTCTCCGGCCTGTCGGTGAAGCAGATCGCCCGCGCCTTCCTGGTCAGCGAAAGCGCCATGGAGCAGCGCATTACCCGCGCCAAGGCCCGCATCGCCGGCGCCGGGGTGCCGTTCGAGCCGCCGGGGCCGGTGGAGCGGGCGGAGCGGCTGGCGGCGGTGGCGGCCATGCTCTACCTCATCTTCACCGAAGGCTATTCCTCCACCGGCGGTGACGTGCCGCTGCGCGCCGGCCTATGCGAGGAAGCCATCCGGCTGGCGCGCCTGCTGCTGCGCCTGTTCCCCGCCGAGCCGGAGGTGATGGGGCTGACCGCCCTCATGCTGATCCAGCACGCCCGCGCCCCGGCGCGCCTCGATGCGCAGGGTGCCATCGTGCTGCTGGAGGACCAGGACCGCGCCTTGTGGAACCGCCCGTTGATCGCCGAAGGGCTGGCGCTGATCGACAAGGCCATGCGCCATCGCGCGCCCGGCGCCTATCAGATCCAGTCCGCCATCGCCGCCCTGCATGTGCGCGCCGCCACGGCGCAAGACACCGATTGGGCGCAGATCGCCCAACTTTATGCGGCGCTGGAGCATCTCAATCCCTCGCCGGTCATCACGCTGAACCGGGCGGTGGCGGTGGCGAAGGTGGCGGGGCCGCAGGCCGCCTTGGCGCTGGTGGAGCCGTTGGCGCCGCGCCTGTCGGGCTATTTCTATTTCTTCGGGGTCAAGGGTGGCCTGCTGCTGCAACTGGGCCGCACCGAGGAGGCCCGCGCCGCCTTCAACCAGGCCATCGCTCTGGCCGGCACGGCGGCGGAGGCCGCCCATATCCGCATGCATCTGGACCGGCTAGAACAGCACTCTGGCGCGCCGGCCCCGGTTGCCCCGTGAGCGCCCGCCAATTCACCGCATCCGGCCAACCGGCCGGAGCAGACAGTCCAGGAGCCTCCTGTGTCCGCAGCCCCCGCCTCCAAGACCTTCGAGATCACCCGCCTGCTGCCAGCCCCGCGTGCGGCGGTGTGGGCGGCCCTCACTCAGGCCGAGCAGCTTAAGCACTGGTGGGGGCCGGTGGGCCTGACCATGCAGACCTGCACCATCGATTTGCGCGCCGGCGGCCTGTTCCATTACGGCATGGCCACGCCCATCGGCGGCACCATGTGGGGCCGCTGGGTGCTGCGCGCCGTCAAGGCACCGGAAAAGCTGGAATGGCTCAACGGCTTCTCCGATCCCCAGGGCGGGCTGACCCGCCACCCCATGGCGCCCACATGGCCGGCGGAGATGCTGTGCACGCTCACCCTGAAGGCCGAGGGCGAGCAGACCCAGCTGACGCTGCGCGCCACCGCCCATGAGGCCAGCCCCACCGAGGTTGCCACCTTCGAGGCCGGCTTCACCAGCATGACCCAGGGCTTCGGCGGCACCTTCGACCAATTGGCCAAATATCTGGCGCGGTGACGAGGGGCGTAGCGGTGGCCTGGAAGCGCATTGCCATCGAGCCGGAGCGGTCCCGCCGCTCCTGAAGGCGCTGCCTTGGGTCCCAAGAGGCGGCCAAGCGGCCGCCTCTGGACGGGGAGGGATGCTCACTCGACGTCGGGATCGAAGGCGGGGCCCCAGTGCGGGTCGGCCGGGCCGATCAGATTGCCGATGCCGTTCTGCTGCTGCGCGGCGGCGGCCGGGCGCTGGGTCGCCTGCGGGGCCGGCTGTTCCTGCGCCGACACTTGATACTGCTGCTCATTGAGCGGGCCGACGTCGGGGCCGGCGAAAGCGGCGGTGGAAAGGCCCATCAGGGCGACGGCGGTGCCGAGGGCGAGAAGCTTGTTCGTGGTCATGGTCTCTACTCCAGTTCGGGTTTGGGGATGGGAGGGGTTCACTCGACGTCGGGATCGAAGGCGGGACCCCAGTGCGGGGCGGCGGCGCCGATCAGCGAGCCGGTGCCGTTCTGGCGCATGAGGGGAGCGGTGCGCTTGGACAGCAGCGGGGCCAGGGTTTCCTGGGCCGACACCTGATACTGCTGGGCATTGAGCGGGCCGATGTCGGGGCCGGCGAAGGCGGCGGTGGAAAGGCCCATCAAAGCGAGGGCGGTGCCGAGGGCGATAAGCTTGCGGGTGGTCATGGTTTTTACTCCTGTTCGGGTTGAGGGAGGGGGCGGTTCACTCGACGTCGGGATCGAAGGCCGGGCCCCAGTGCGGGTCGGCGGCGCCGATCAGGTTGCCGGTGCCG
>CALRNP020000116.1:0-17276 GCA_943369575.1 Azorhizobium sp. AG788
CCATCCGGCGCCAGGAGGCCGGAGCGCTGCACGGCGGGCGCCTTGCGCGGCTTGGCGGGCGCGGCCTTGGCGGGGCCGGGCTTGAGGGCCGGGCTTTGGGGGGCGCTGGTTTTTGATGTGGCGGCTTTGGGTGTTGTGGCCGTGGGCACGGCCACCTTCGGGCTGCTCGCCTTGGCGACGGCCTTGCCGCTGCGGGCGGCGGACTCGGGGAGCGGCATGTTGCCTGTCGTCTTTCGCGCCATTTTACTCCTATACTTCGCCCCATGACCGACGCCAACGACCCGCCCGTCGTTCCGGACGAGGAACCCACCATTTTCGCGGCCACCCTGGCGCCGCACCGATCGCTGTCGCAGCGGGGCTTCCTGCTGGTGATGCTGGTGATTGGCGGCATCAGCTTCGCCTCCGGCGCGGTGTTCCTGGCCATGGGCGCCTGGCCGGTGTTCGGCTTCTTCGGGCTGGACGTGCTGCTGATCTACTGGGCGTTCCGGGCCAATTTTCGCGCCGCCGACGCGCGTGAATATATCCGCGTCACCCCGAGCCTGGTGGAGGTGCGCCATGTGCCGGTGCGCGGCCGCCCATGGGAAGCCCGCATGAACCCGTTCTGGACCCGGGTGAAGCGCCGCGACGACGAGGACCACGGCACCCTGGAACTGTCGCTGGAATCCCAGGGCAAGTCGGTGCCGGTGGGCCTGTTTCTCGGCCCGGTGCAGAAGGGCGAATTGGGCGACGATCTCAGCGCCGCCTTGAGCGAGGTGAAGCGCGGCGTCACTCGCACGGTGTTCTGAGGGAAGCGCTTCGGAGGCGTCCGGCGAAATCGGGTGGCGGGGCGACCGTGAGGGTGATGGGATGGCGCGGATCGTTGCAAAAGGACAGATGCCCGTGCTCGCCCAGGATCCCCGCCAAGCATCGCTGCCCCTCGACGCCCCCAAGCCTGTGGCCGCGGGCCAGCTGGTGGCGCCCCGTCCCGCGACGCCGGACCTCAGCCAGGGCGATCTGGCGCGGGCTTTGGTCGGCACGCTGCCGGGCACTTTGGCCGGGCCTCTGTCGCAACTGGAAATCTGCGCCGCCGATTATGACGTGGTGCGCCGGGCGGTGGCCTATGTCACCACCCATATGCGCGACCAGCCGGAGGTGGAGGCGATCGCCCTGGCCGCCGGGGTGACGCCGCGGGCGCTGACCGATCTGTTCCGCCGCTGGTGCGGCCTCACCCCCAAGGGCTTCTTGCAGGCGGTGACCCTGGATCGCGCCCGGCAGGTGCTGGCGGATTGCCCCAACGTGCTGGATGCGGCCCTCGAACTGGGCCTGTCCGGCCCCGGCCGCCTGCATGACCTGTTCGTGGTGCATGAGGCCATGTCGCCGGGCGAGTGGAAGACCGGCGGCGCCGGGCTGGTGATCCGCTTCGGCCTGCATCCCTCGCCGTTCGGGGTGGCGCTGGCCATGTCGACCTCCCGTGGCCTGTGCGGCCTGGCGTTCGCCGATCCCGGCGAGGAAGAGGCGGCGCTGCTGGACATGCGCCGGCGCTGGCCCCACGCCACTTATGTGGAAGACCCCGCCGCCACCGCGCCGCTGGTGGCGCAGATCTTCGACACCCAGCTGGCGCGCGAGGCGCAGCCGCTGCGCATCGTTTTCATCGGCACGGATTTCGAGATAAGGGTGTGGGAGACGCTGCTGCGCATCCCCATGGGCCGGGCCACCACCTATTCCTCCATCGCCGGCCATGTGGGCAGCCCGAAAGCGGCCCGCGCGGTGGGGGCGGCGGTGGGCAAGAACCCGATTTCCTTCGTGGTGCCGTGCCATCGCGTGCTGGGCAAGAATGGTGACCTCACCGGCTATCACTGGGGCCTGACGCGCAAGCGGGCCATACTGGGCTGGGAAGCCGGGCGCATCGCGCCGGAGGTGGGGTGAAAGCTTAATCCACCACCGCGAAGCGCAGCAGGATGGTGCGCTGGAGCGGCGAGAAATTGTCGTCGGAGATCATGGTGAGGAGGATGGCGCCGCCAGCGCTGCGTGTCACGGCGAGGCCTTCCATATTGTCGATCTCATAGCCCATGTCGGCGGTGAACAGGATCTCGCCGGCAAGGTGCGCCCCCGGCTTCACGTCGGCCATGGGAAAGCGCCGCACCTGCATGAGCACGCCGGTGCTGAAGGAAAAGTGCCGCTCCAGCAGATAGAGCATCCCATCCGGCCCGATGCAGACGTCGGTGCTGTCGAAGAGGCCGCTCTTGCCGATGGTGAAGGTGCCGGGCGAGGGGCCGCCGATGAGAAAGCCCGGCAGGTCCGCGCTCTTGCTCGCCCCTTCCTCGCCGATGGCGATGAGCGTGCCGGCTAGCGGCCCATCCGCCGCATAGGCGAGGCTCTCCAGCCCGACATTGAAGCGCAGCGCCTTCACGCCCGGTGGCACGTCCATGCGCATGCCGATCTCGCCCAGCGGATCGGCCGGATAAAGCCAGACCTCGTTGATGGTTTCCAGGCCGACAAAGACGCCGCGCGGCGAAACAGCGAGGGATTCGGCATCTTCGCGCCCCTGAAGCGCCAGCGGCCGGCCCCGGTCGTCCTTGAGCGCGGCGGCCCGTACCTTGGCGAGGCCGGTGGGGCGGTCGCCCTCGCTCAGGAGTTCGCCGTCGAGCATCAGGCCGGCATCGGTCACGGCAAGAAAGCGCCGGCCATCGGGATCGAGCGCGAGACCTGAGATGCCGCCGAAGCCCGCATAGGCGGAGGTCAGGACCAGCCCGCCGCGAAACGCCAGCTTACCGAAACGGGTCTCGTCCGAGCCCACATGAAAGCGGGAAATGG
Organism: Azorhizobium sp. AG788; assembly: GCA_943369575.1. GTDB lineage: Bacteria > Pseudomonadota > Alphaproteobacteria > Rhizobiales > Xanthobacteraceae > Azorhizobium. The sequence continues at coordinate 2,794 of CALRNP020000116.1, forward strand.
GGCTGGCCTCCACCTCGATCCGCACGGGATCCAGCGGAAATTCGCGCGGCTTGGAGAAGGCGCGATGCGCCGCCAAGGCGCCGCCGACGCCTGCCAGCCCGAGGGCCAGCAGCGTGCGGCGCGTCAGCGTGCGCATCAGTGCAGCCGGCGACCGCGCGGGGCGGGGGCGGGCTTGTCGTCGAACAGTTCCGCCAGCTTCTCGGTCATGGCGCCGCCCAGTTCCTCGGCATCCACGATGGTCACGGCCCGCTTGTAATAGCGCGTCACGTCATGGCCGATGCCGATGGCGATCAGCTCCACCGGCGAGCGGTCCTCGATCTGCGAGATGATGTGGCGCAGGTGCCGCTCCAGATAATTGCCGGCATTCACTGAGAGGGTGGAATCGTCCACCGGCGCGCCATCGGAGATCATCATCAGGATCTTACGCGCCTCGGGGCGAGCCAGCAGGCGCTGGTGCGCCCAGTCCAAAGCCTCGCCGTCGATATTCTCCTTCAGCAGCCCTTCGCGCATCATCAGGCCGAGGTTGCGCCGGGACCGCCGCCAGGGGGCGTCGGCGGACTTGTAGACGATGTGGCGCAGGTCGTTGAGACGGCCAGGGTTGGCCGGCTTGCCGGCGGCCAGCCACGCCTCGCGCGATTGGCCGCCCTTCCAGGCGCGGGTGGTGAAGCCCAGCACTTCCACCTTCACCGCGCAGCGCTCCAGCGTGCGGGCGAGGATGTCGGCGCAGGTGGCGGCGACCGTGATCGGACGCCCGCGCATGGAGCCGGAATTGTCGATCAGCAGCGTCACCACGGTGTCGCGGAAATCGGTGTCGCGCTCGCGCTTGAACGACAGCGCCTGCATGGGATCGGTGACGACGCGGGACAGGCGGGCAGGGTCGAGCACGCCTTCCTCCAGGTCGAATTCCCAGGCGCGGTTCTGCTGCGCCAGCAGACGGCGCTGCAAGCGATTGGCGAGCCGCGCCACCACGCCCTGGAGGTTGCTCAGCTGCTTGTCCAGATAGGACCGCAGCCGGGTCAGTTCCTCGGTGTCGCACAATTCCTCGGCGAGGGTCTCCTCGTCGAACTTGGTGGTGAAGGCGTGATATTCCGGGCCGCGATGGTCGTGCGCCTGCGGGTTGCGCGGCTGCCAGGGCTCGGCGGCTTCCTCGCTGTCGCCCATGTCGGCGTCGTCGGGCATCTCTGCCGGCGGGCCGGCCTCGCTCTCCACGGCGCTGTCAGGCAGATCCTCTTCCGCCATCTCGGCTTCCACCTCGGTGGCGCTCTGCTGGCTCTCGTCCTCGGTGCGCTGGCCTTCCTCGCCGCCCTGCTCGTCGCGGCTGGAGGAATTCTCGTCGCCCTCGTTCTCCTCGTCGCTCTCCAGGCCGCTTTCCTCGCCCATCTCCAGGGAGGAGAGCAGGTCACGGGTCAGCTCGCCGAACTTCTTCTGGTCTTCCAGCGTGTCGGCGAGGCGGCTGAGGTGCTTGTCGGCGCGGCTCTCGATGTAGTCGCGCCACAGCTCCACCAGATTGCGGGCAGCGGCCGGCGGCGCCTGGCCGGTGAGGCGCTCGCGCACGATCAGGGCGACCGCCTCCTCGATGGGGGCGTCGGCGCGCTCGGTGATGTCCGCATAGGGGCCGCGATGGTAGCGGTCGGTCAGCATGGCGGTGAGGTTGCGCTGGGTGCCCAGCATGCGATTGCCGCCGATGGCCTCCACCCGCGCCTGTTCCACCGCCTCGAACACCGCCCGCGCGGTGTCGCCGGTGGGCAGCATGCGCCGGTGGACCTTGGCGTCATGGCAGGCGAGGCGCAGCGCCATCGAATCCGCGTGGCCGCGCACGATGGCGGCATCCTGGGCCGAGAAGCGGCGCGGCGGTTCCGGCAGACGCACCCGGTCCGGCCCGAGCGAGGGGCGCTCGGAGGCGAAGGTCACTTCGAACTCGCCCACCCCGGCGATCGCCTTGAAGCAACTGGCCACCGCCCGCTTGAACGGTTCGGCGGGGGCTTCCTTGGGGGCGGTCTTGACGGTCTTGTTGGTCGGGGGAGCCATGGCTTCAGCCTGTCAGAGATCCATGAGCGCCGGGTGGACGCGGTTCCGGCGCGAAGGGATAGCCCTCTCCCGGCGGGAGAGGGCTGATCCGATCAGGAGAGCGCGACGTTCACCGAGCTTTCGGTCAGTTCCTGGCCGAAGCAGCGCTGGTAGAATTCCGCCACCAGCGGGCGCTCCAGCTCGTCGCACTTGTTGAGAAAGGTCACCCGCAAAGCGAAGGCCAGATCCTTGAAGATCTCGGCATTTTCCGCCCAGGTGATGACGGTGCGCGGGCTCATGACCGTCGACAGATCGCCATTGATGAAGGCGCTGCGGGTCAGATCGGCGAGGCGCACCATGCGACCCACCGTGTCGCGGCCGGCGGCGTTCTGATAGTGCTTGGCCTTGGCCAGCACGATCTCCACTTCCTTGTCGTGGGCGAGATAATTCAGGGTGGTGACGATGGACCAGCGGTCCATCTGGCCCTGATTGATCTGCTGGGTGCCGTGATAGAGGCCGGTGGTGTCGCCCAGGCCCACGGTGTTCGCGGTGGCGAACAGGCGGAACGAGGGATGCGGCCGGATCACCCGGTTCTGGTCCAGCAGCGTCAGGCGGCCGGAGACTTCCAGCACGCGCTGGATCACGAACATCACGTCCGGGCGGCCGGCATCATATTCGTCGAACACGATGGCGACGTTGTTCTGCAGCGCCCAGGGCAGGATGCCGTCGCGGAACTCGGTCACCTGCATGCCGTCGCGGACCACGATGGCATCCTTGCCGATCAGGTCGATGCGCGAGATGTGGCTGTCGAGGTTCACCCGCACCAGCGGCCAGTTGAGCCGCGCCGCCACCTGCTCAATATGGGTGGACTTGCCGGTGCCGTGGTATCCCGTGACCATGACGCGCCGGTTGTGCGCGAAGCCGGCCAGGATGGCCAAGGTGGTGGGACGGTCGAACAGATAATCGGGATCGAGATCGGGAACATGGCCGTCGGGCTCGGAAAAAGCCGGGACTTCCATGTCGATGTCGATGCCAAACACCTGCCGCACCGAAACCTTCATGTCGGGGGTAGGTGCCGTGGTCTCGGTGCTCATCATGCCTCCGTATGCGCGGGCCACGCGCTCAAGTCTGCCGAATGTCGATCCGCGGCCACCTTAAAGGTTTTTCCGCGCGTGCAAAAACCGCCATGACGCCGCGCCGGGCGACGCGCATGGTTCCTAACAAAAACCGGCCTGCTTCAGGCAATTGTAGGCCTGGATCACATTGCGCAGCCGCTCCTCCGCCGAGCGGTCGCCGCCGTTGGCGTCCGGATGGTGCAGCTTCACCAGCGCCTTGAACTTGGTCTTGATCTCCGCCGCCTCTGCCGACATTTCCAGCCCCATCAACTCCAGCGCCTGACGCTCGGCGGTGCGGATGGTGCGCCCTTCCGGCTGGCGCGGCTCGAAGCCTGAGGCATGAGCCCCCATCTCGGCGGTGAAGCCGAACGGATCGCGGAAACCGTCCGCCGGCGCATCGCCGCCCTTGCCGCCGCGGACCCCCATGCGCCACGTCGGCCGGTGCCCGGTGAGGGCGTCCTTCTGATAGGCGTAGACGGCGGAATCATTCATGCCGGCGAAATAATTGTAGGTAGAATTATACTCTTTCACATGATCGATGCAGTAGAGCCAATACTCCCCCTCCGCCATCCGGCCCTTGGGCGCGCGATGGGTGCCCGGCTGCTTGCAGCCCGGCCACTGGCAAGTGGGGGAGGTGGTTTTCTTCAACCGATCCTCGGCGGGTTTCACCCGGATCCGGTCGAAGAAGGGGGAGTCGATCTTCATAGCCAGCGGAGTATGCGGGCCGCGCCACCGCGCGGCAAGGCAAGGGACAGGAAAAGGGGCGGGAGGTTCGCGCCGGTCCTGAAGCCGGGGCGCGTCCTCACATATACGTCGCGCGCGCACTGGCGCAAGACGCGCGGTCGGTGGTTCACCATGGGGTGAAGGCGCTTGTGCCGGCCTTGCGCCGGGCAGGGGCTGGGCTTGCAGGGCACCTCGCGGTGCCGCTAGAGTGACGCCTAAGGGGTTATTCGCGATTACCCCGTGAGGCGCCAGCCTGAAGATCGCGTCCAGGCTGCCGTGACCGGCGGCCCCCGCCAGAGGGATGGACGCTGATGCCGTCGAACACCGAAATCACCGTGGCCCAATTGTCCCGCTTGGTGGGCCTGCCCACCGCGCCGATGCTTATCGACGTGCGCACCGCGGACGACTTTGCCGCCGACCCGCGCCTTCTGCCCACCGCCCGCCGCCGGGATGCCGCTGCGCTCGCCGCCTGGGCGCCCGCTTATGCCGGCCGCGACGTGGTGGTGGTGTGCCAGAAGGGGCTGAAGATCAGCCAGGGGCTGGCGGCCATGCTGCGGCTGGAAGGCGCTCGCGCCGAGACGCTGGAAGGCGGCTTCGAGGCGTGGCGCGGGGCGGGCGGGCTGCTGGTCCATGCCGGCGCGGTGCCCGCCCCGGATGCGGCGGGCCACACGTTGTGGGTGACGCGCGCACGGCCCAAGGTCGATCGCATCGCCTGTCCCTGGCTGGTGCGGCGCTTCGTGGATCCCGGCGCCCGCGTTCTGTTCGTCGCGCCCGCGGAAGTGCCTGCGGTGGCCGAGCGCTTCGGCGCCACGCCGTTCGATATCGACGGCGTGGCCTTCAGCCACCGGGGCGAGTGCTGCACCTTCGATACCATGCTGGACGTGTTCGGGCTCTCCAGCCCGGCGCTGGCGCGGCTGGCGCTCATTGTCCGGGCGGCGGACACCGACCGGCTCGACCTGGTGCCGCAGGCCGCCGGGTTTCTGGCGGCGGCGCTGGGGCTCTCGCGCATGTATCGGGACGATCTGGAGCAATTGGAGGCGGGCTTATCGTTCTATGATGCCTTCTATCGCTGGTGCCGGGACGCGGTGGACGAGACCCACACCTGGGCCGGCTCGCCGGTTTCGGCCTGAGGGAGATCGTCATGTCCGCCCCCCTCGGCCCCACCACCGCGATCCTGCCGGAGTCTTCCACCGTTTCGGCTACCGACACCGCGCCGGCCCGTCCCACCTTCCGCGAGGCCGCCACCGTGTGGGCGCGCATCGGCCTGCTGAGCTTCGGCGGGCCGGCGGGGCAGATCGCCTTGATGCACAAGGAACTGGTGGAGGAGCGTCGCTGGATCGGCGAGCAGCGGTTCCTGCACGCCCTCAACTATTGCATGCTTTTGCCCGGCCCCGAGGCGCAGCAACTGGCCACCTATATCGGCTGGCTGCTCCACCGCACCGCTGGCGGGCTGGTGGCCGGAACTCTGTTCGTGCTGCCCGGCGCCATGGTGATGCTGGCCCTGAGCACGCTCTATGCAGTGTTTCACGACGTGCCGCTGGTGAACGCGCTGTTCTTCGGCGTGAAGGCGGCGGTGCTGGCGGTGGTGGTGCAGGCGCTGTTGCGTATCAGCCGCCGGGCGCTCACCAACCGGGCGCAGATGGGGCTGGCCGGCGCGGCCTTCCTGGCCATCTATGTGGCGCAGGTGCCGTTTCCCCTCATCATCCTGGCGGCGGGGCTGGTGGGCTGGATCGGCAGTCTGCGCGCCCCGCATCTGTTCACGCCCGTCGGCCATGGCGGGTCCGGCGGACCTGATGCCGTGGGTGTGGTGGACCGCATGTTCGCGCGTGGCGAGATGGCTCATGCCACCCCCTCCTGGGGCCGGGCGCTCAAGGTGCTGGCGGTGTGGCTGCCGCTGTGGCTGGGGCCGGTGCTGCTGCTGTGGGCGCTGACCGGCTCCACCAGCGTCTGGACCCAGATCGGCAGCTTCTTCAGCACCATGGCGGTGGTGACCTTCGGCGGCGCCTATGCGGTGCTGGCCTATGTGGCGCAGGCGGCGGTGGAGACCTTCGGCTGGCTCAAGCCGGCGGAAATGGTGGATGGGCTGGGCCTGGCCGAGACCACGCCCGGCCCGCTCATCCTGGTGCTGCAATTCGTCGGCTTCCTGGCCGCCTTCCGCGCGCCCGGTGCGCTGCCGCCGCTGGTGGCCGGCACGCTCGGGGCGCTGCTGACGGTGTGGGTGACGTTCGCGCCCTGCTTCCTGTGGATCTTCCTCGGCGCGCCTTATGTGGAGGCGCTGCGCGGCAACAAGGCGCTCTCCGCCGCACTCAGCGCCATCACCGCCGCGGTGGTGGGGGTGATCCTCAATCTGGCGCTGTGGTTCGCGCTGCATGTGGTGTTTCGCCAGGTGGTGAGCCTGGACGTGCTCGGCCTCTCGCCGGACGTGCCAGTGCCCTCGTCGGTGGACTGGCGGGCGGCGCTGCTGTCGCTGGCGGCGCTGGTGGCGATGCTGCGGTTCAAGGTGGGCATGCTGCCGACGCTGGCGGCCTGCGCGCTGGCGGGGGGCGCCGTGTCCTACCTGCCGGGGTGAGCGGCTGCGGGCAAAGCTGTGCATGCCGGTGCAGGCGGCGTGCGATTTCCCCTTGCCGGGGCGGCCCGGCTGACCATGATCTGTGGATCGTGACCGCGCCGGAGCGGACACTTTGGCGCGGCGCCAGACGCATAGGGTGCGCAAACGCCCGATTGGCGCCCCAACCTGCTGACCCGAACGGAGACCGATGTGGCCCATTCCCTGACCCCCATGGGCGAAGCCGCCGAACCGGATGCCCCGCCCCTCAACCGTCCGGCGCTGGATAGCGACGAGGTGTGGAACGCCCGCGTGGATCTGGCCGCCTGCTTCCGGTTCGCGGCCAAGCTCGGGATGCAGGAAGGCATCTGCAATCACTTCTCGGCGGTGCTGCCGGGCTATGACGATCTGTTCCTGGTGAACCCCTACGGCCTGGCGTTCGAGGAGATTTCCGCCTCCGACCTGCTGGTGTGCGACTTCAACGGCAATGTGGTGGCCGGCGAGGGCCTGCCGGAGGCCACCGCCTTTTTCATCCATGCGCGCATGCACTTGAAGGTTCCGCGCGCCCGCGTCGCCTTCCACACCCACATGCCCTATGCCACCGCGCTGACCATGGTGGAGGGCGAGCCTTTGGTGTTCGCCGGCCAGACGGCGCTGAAATTCTACGGCCGCACCGTGGTGGACCGCGACTATAACGGCCTCGCCCTGGACGCCACCGAAGGCGACCGCATCGCCGGCGCGGTGGGCGATGCCGACATCGTGTTCATGAAGCATCACGGTGTCATGGTGCTGGGCCGCACCATCGCCGAGGCGTGGGACGACCTCTATTATCTGGAGCGGGCCTGCCAGGTGCAGTGCATCGCTCTGTCCACCGGCCGCCCGATCATTCCGGTCAGCCGGGAGATCGCCGCCGCCGCCGCCCGCCAGATGCGCGACGGCGATGCGGAATCCGGCCGGCTGCACCTGGAAAGCATCAAGCGCATCCTCGACGGCTCGGATCCCTCCTATTGCCGGTGAGCGCGCGCCGCGCATTGACGCGGGCCCTGTGGCGGCAGTACCGATAGAGCATGTCACAGGCCAATTTGATCGAGATCCGCACCGCGCTCGAAGCGGGGCTTTCGCCGCTCTCCCTCACCGTGGCGGACGAGAGCCATCTGCACGCCGGCCACATCCACAATGAGGGGCGCGCCGACGGCGGCATCACCCATGTGCGGGTGTCGGTGGTCGCTGAGGCGTTCGCCGGCAAGAGCCGGGTGGACCGCCACCGCATGGTCAACGCGCTGCTGGCCGGCGAGATGGCCAAAGGCCTGCACGCTTTAGCCATCGTGACCAAAGCCCCCGGCGAATAATCATGGCAGACACGGCGGGCGTCGCCGCCTCCGGCGCGCTGGTGCTGTTCTCCGGCGGACAGGATTCCACCACCACGCTGGCCTGGGCGCTGGAGCGGTTCGAGCGGGTGGAGACGCTGGGCTTCGACTATGGCCAGCGCCACCGGGTGGAACTGGACTGCCGCCAGCGCCTGCGCCCGGCGCTCGCCGCCCTGAAGCCAGACTGGGCCACGCGCCTGGGCGAGGACCATACCTTGTCGCTGGAGGCGCTCGGCGCCGTGTCGGACACCGCGCTCACCCGCGATGTCGCCATCGAGATGACCGAGAGCGGCCTGCCCAACACCTTCGTGCCCGGCCGCAACATCGTCTTCCTCACCTTCGCCGCCGCGCTCGCCTACCGACGTGGCCTGCGCCACATCGTCGGCGGCATGTGCGAGACCGATTTCTCCGGCTATCCCGACTGCCGCGACGACACCATCAAGGCGCTGCAAGTGGCGTTGAACCTGGGCATGGCCCAGCGCTTCGTGCTGGAAACGCCCTTGATGTGGATCGACAAGGCCGACACCTGGGCATTGGCCGAGACGCTGGGGGGCAAGGCCCTGGTGGACCTGATCGTGGAAGAGACCCATACCTGTTACCTGGGCGAGCGCGGCGCCCGCCACGACTGGGGGCACGGCTGCGGCACCTGCCCGGCCTGCCGCCTCCGGGCGGACGGTTTCCGCCGCTACGGGGAAAAGAGGGCTGCGCCATGAGCAACACGCTGTCTCACGCCATCACCGGCATGACGTCCCGTCCGACCCGCCGGCCGCTGCGGGCGGCGGGCCTGGGCGCCGCCGCTTTGGTGATGCTGGCCTTGGCCGGCGCCGCCCCGGCTTCCGCCGCCAGCTTCGATTGCACCGCCTCCGGCCAAAGCCGTGACCAGCGGGCGGTGTGCGTGAACCGGGAATTGTCCGATCTCGACGTACGGATGGCCACCTTGTACGAGGTGCTCACCCATCTCGTCGCCATGGGCCAGCGCGGCCAGATCCAGGACGCGCAGAAGGCGTTCCTGGCCTTTCGCGGCACCTGCGGCGGGCGGGTATCGTGCATCCGCGGCGCCTACCGCAATCGCATCGCGCAATTGGAAACCGGCCTCCAGGCCATCTACGCCCGCGGGCCGTTCTGAGCCGGCAGCGATCCGGCGTCAGGCTCCCGGCGTGCGGTCGCCCTCGCCCAGGTCGCGCTGCATCAGCACGGTATCGATCCAACGGCCGAACTTGAGGCCGGTGGCGCGCAGCACCCCCACGTCATAGAAGCCGCAGGCCCGGTGCAAAGCGATGGAGCCGGCATTGGCGCTGTCGCCGATCACCGCCACCATCTGGCGGAAGCCGCGCGCCTCGCATTCGGCCACCAGCGCTTCCATCAGCGCCCGGCCGACGCCACGCTTCTGGGCGGCGGGATCCACATAGATGGAATTTTCCACCGTGTAGCGATAGGCGATGCGCGGGCGGAAGGCGCCAGCATAGGCATAGCCCAGCAGTATGCCGTCGCTGTCCACCGCCACCAGATAGGGATGGCCGCCTTCCGTCAGGGTCGCGAAGCGCCGGGCCATTTCCGCGTCGCCCGGCGGTTCCAGCTCGAAGGAGGCCGTGCCGGTGCGCACCGCCTCGTCATAGATCGCGGCGATGGCCGGGATGTCGGCGAGGACCGCGGGGCGGACATGAACGGGCGCATGGGGCATGGCGGACCTGGACGGGTGAGACGGAAGCCGCCCGCTACATAGCCGCCTCGCCACCGCTTTTGAACCCTCGTCCGGCGCTGCCGTCCTTCGCAGCACCTCCCCGCCTGCGGATGGGTCAAAAAGTGCCGGTTGGCGGATGGGGCCGGCCATTGCAGAACTGTTGCGACTTACCTCTGGAGGGTGCCGTGGCCGGTCTTCGCCGCAATCTGTCTTCGCTCGAGGCCGTGGGCCTGTCGATCTCGATCATCGCGCCCACGGTGGCGATGGCGTTCAACGTCACCCTGGCGGCGGGATCGGCCGGCACGGCGGCGCCGCTATCCTTTGTAATCGGCACCCTGGCGCTGTTCGTGGTCGGGCTGTCATTCGTCTTCTACTGCCGCCGCGTGCCCAATGCCGGCTCGGCCTATGCTTATGTCTCCGAGGCATTCGGGCCGCGCGCCGGCTTCCTGGCCGGCTGGCTGCTGATGCTGACCTATCTGCTGGCGGGCAGCGGCATCGTGGCGCTGATGGGGGATTTCGTCAGCGCCGCCTTGGGCAATTACGGCATCGTCATTCCCGGGCTGTGGATGATGGTCGCCCTGGCGGCGCTGGTGATCGCCACCGCACTCGCCTATCGCGACATGCAGGTGGCGGCGCGGGTGATGCTGGTGTTCGAGGCCGCCGCGGTGTTCGCCATCGTCATTCTCGGCGTGCTGGTGCTGGCGCGCGGGGGTGCCACCGGCCAACTGACGCTGACCCCGTTCGTACCCGATCCCGCCTTCGGCTGGGCCGGGGTGGCGCACGGCATGGTGTTCGCGGTGCTCTCCTTCGTGGGCTTCGAGGGTGCCACCACGCTGGCGGAAGAAATGGGCGCGCCGCGCCGCTCCATCCCGATCGCGGTGCTCGGCACGGTGGCGGGGGCGGGCGTGTTCTTCGTGTTCGCCTCCTACATCCAGGTGGTGGGGTTCGGCCTCGACGACATGAAGAGCCTGGCTGCCGACGGCGCGCCGCTGAACACGCTGGCCCTGAAATACGGCTCGCAGAGCTTCGCCACGCTGCTGGATGTGGCGGCGGCGGTGTCGGGCTTTTCCGCCGCTCTGGGGGCGCTGAGCGCCGGGGCGCGGATGCTGTTCGCCTTGGGGCGCGGCGGGCTGGCGCCGGCTTTGGGGGTGGCGCATCCCGTCCACGGCACGCCGGCGCGGGCGGTGCTGGTGATGAGCGCGCTGATGGTGCTGGGCCTGGTGGCCTGGGGGCCGTTCCTGGGCGCCACCGACTATTTCGGCGATGTCGCCACCATCGGCACCCTGTGCGTGATCGTGGTCTATCTGGCGGTGACGGTGGCGGTGGTGGCCTACGGGTTCCGCACCCGCAGCCTGCTCTATGGCGTCATCGGCGCGGCGGGCACGCTGGCCATGGTATGGCCGTTCCGCAATTCGCTGTTCCCGGTGCCGGCCTATCCCGCCAATCTGTGGCCCTATGTGGTGATCGGCTTCGTCGTCATCGGCATCATCATCCTGCGGCTGCGCCCCAACCTGGGCCTCAGCCACGAGTGAACGCGGACCCTGCTGGAGCCGGGACGGAGCGGACATGAAAAAGGCCCCGGCTTGCGCCGGGGCCCGGTGGCGTCGCGGTGAAGCGAAGCGCCGGATCAGTTGCTGTTGCGGTTGCCGAACAGCTGCAACATCATCATGAACAGGTTGATGAAGTCGAGGTACAGCGTCAGCGCGCCCATGATGGCCTTCTTGCCGGCCACCACGTCGTCGTCGCCTTCGAAATACATCTCCTTGATGCGCTGGGTGTCGTAGGCGGTGAGGCCCGCGAACACCAGCACGCCCACCACCGACACGATGAACTGCAGCATCGAGCTGGCGAGGAAGATGTTCACCAGCGAGGCGATGATGATGCCGAACAGGCCCATGATGAGGAACGACCCCATCCCCGTCAGGTCACGCTTGGTGGTGTAACCGAACAGGCTCAGCGCGCCGAACGAGGCGGCCGAGATGAAGAACACCCGCACGATGCTCTCGCCGGTATAGACCAGGAAGATCGTGGAGAGTGACAGGCCCATCAGGGCCGCATAGCCCCAGAATACCGCCTGCGCCGTGCCCACGCTCATGGACTGGATGCGGAAGCTCAGGAACATGACCGCGCCCAGAGGCGCAAACATGATCACCCACTTCAGCGGGCTGTTGAACAGCGTGGCGCCAAACGGGGTGAGCTGCATCGCTCCGCCGGAGCGATCCACGGAGAGCATGAAAATGCCAATGGCGGCCGCGCCAGTGATAGCAAGGCCCAAAGCCATATAGTTGTACACGCGGAGCATGTACGTCCGCAGGCCCTGGTCGATCGCGGCCTCCGAGCGCGTCACCGAGCCGTAACGCGCGGCGACGTTGCGATCATAATCGGACATCGTCGGTTCCTTTCCTCAATCCATCGGCAGATGGGCACGGGCCACCATACCTGATGCAGGGTTAATATGGTGGGTTCAAAATGGGGCGGCAAGACATCCTTTGATGAAATTTCCGCAAGGTCATCTTGTTTTTCCGCTGCTTTCCCAAGCGGTATGGCCTTAAGGTCCCAGCTCCGTTGAGGCGGGGCGCGCATGGTCGGGGGGCGATGCAGGCACGAAATCACGCGGTCCGGTGCCCGCATCAGGGCGGCGGCGCTGGGCGCTGGCCTCTGCCTGGGGCTGGCCGGCGGCGCCGAGGCGATCGCCGGCGCCTGGACCTTGCCGCAGGGCGGGGCGGATCTTTGGCTCCAGACCAGCATCGCCGGCGCCTCATCCGCCTTCGGTCCCGGCTACGCGCTGCAGGCGGGCGGCAGCTATCACAAGGTCGAGCAGAATGTGCTGCTGGAATATGGCGCCGCCGACGGGCTGACGGCCCTTTTCAGCACGCAATTCCTCGCCGTCACCGTCACCGGCGCCACGCCGGCGCAATATGCCGGTCCGGGCTATAGCGACTTCGGTGCCCGTCTGCGCCTGGGGCAGGGGGAGGATTGGGTGGTGTCGGTGCAGGCGGTGGGCCGGGCGCCGGGGGCGGGCGGCTCCAGCAGCCGGGCGGCGGTGGGCTATACCGACTGGGAGGCGGATCTGCGGCTGCTGGCGGGGCGGTCCTTCCAGCTGTGGGGGCTGGACGCCTTCGTCGATCTGCAGGTGGCGCAGCGCGAGCGGTTCGGCCCGCCGCCCAGCGAGGTGCGGGTCGATGCCACCCTGGGCGTCGAGGTGATGCCGGGCTGGCTGGTGCTGGCGCAATCCTTCAACGTGATGTCGGAAGGCGCCGGCGACGGGCCGGACTTCGACTTGTCTTATGACTATTACAAGGCCCAGGCCGGCGTGCTGGTAACGGTGGACGCCCGTCTCACGCTGGAGGCGGCGGCGTTCACCACCTATCTGGCGCGCAATTTTCCGCAGGAGAACGGCTTGGTGCTGGCGGCGCGCTATCGGTTCTGAGCCCGGCGGTTGACCCTTTTTGCCGTCAGTGGGCCGGCGCAGGCCCAGGATCGGCGAAACGGTTGGAAAGGTCGGAGATATCCCGCAGCACCCCAGCAAAGCCGGAGACCGCGCCGTCGGTGCCGCGAATGACGTCCAGCACGATATGGGCGCGGATCACCGTTCCGTCTTTGCGCACCCGCCAGCCTTCACGGGCGATCCGGCCCTCGCGGACGGCAGCGGCGAGAATGGCCTGCGGCACGCCGGCTTCCCGCTCGGTCTGGGTGTAGAACTGGGCCACGCTGTGGCCGATCACCTCGGAGGCCTCATAGCCGCTGATGCGGGCGGCACCGGCATTCCAGGTGGTGACGCGGCCGTCGGGATCCAGCATGTAGATGGCGCATTCGCTCACGCTCTGCACCAGGGTGCGGAACTGCTCCTCGCTGCGGCGCAGCGCCTCCTGGGCGGCGCGGCGCTCGGTGAGGTCGCGGGTGACCTTGGCGAAGCCCACCAGGGTTCCGAGCGGGGCGCGGATCGGATCGATGATGGCATGGGCCCAGAAGCGGCTGCCGTTCTTGCGCACCCGCCAGCCCTCTTCCTCGAAGCGGCCTTCGCGCGCCGCCAGGCTCAAAGCCCGTTCCGGCACGCCGGCGCTGCGGTCCTCGTCGGTGTAAAAGCGCGAAAAATGATCGCCGACGATTTCATCGGCCTCATAGCCCTTGAAGCGCCGGGCGCCCGGGTTCCAGCTCATGACGATGCCGTGGGGATTGAGCATGTAGATGGCGTAGTCGGAGATCGCCTCCACCAGCAGGCGGTAGTGACCGTCGTCGGTCAGCGAGGCCTGGTAAAGCTCCGACCGCTTCATGAACGAAACTCCCGCGGCCGCCCTGCGCCGGCCGTCCGCGTTCGCGAGATGAGGGCGCCGCCATGCTGTGCTGCGGCTCGACACATGGATCGTGCCTCAGCCTAACACAGTTGCAGGAGCGTCATTCCACACGCGGGTACAGTATCGCGGATCGTTGCAAGCTTCAGGCAAGCCGGCAGGGATGGCGTGACGCCGCTCCCTGCCGTGCGGAGGGCTCAGCTTTGGGCAGTCACCACCTCAAGCGGGCCGTGGTCATCGCAATGGCCGTCATGGGGATGGTGCAGGTGGCCATTGACCAGATAGTCGATGTGATCGCCATGGGGCACGGCTTCGTGGCCGCAGCCGGGGCCGTGGACATGGCCGGCTTCGTGGCCGCCGCAATCATGATGCGGGGTGCAGACGTCCGGATTGGTGGCGCTGATCTCGATCACATGCTCATCCACATGGTCGCCATGGGGATGATGGAGATGGCCGTCGTGCAAATAGTCGACGTGATCGCCGTGCTTGACGGCGGTGTGGCCGCAATTGGCGCCGTGCGCATGGGGGTGGTCCGCGTGGATCTTGCAGGCGTGGTCGGACATGGTCGCTTTCCCCTAGTCGTGGTGATGGCCCGTGTGGTCTTCGACCATGTGGTCATGGCCTGCATGGTCATGGCCTGCTTCGGGCTCGCAGGCGTGGTCGATGGCGTTTTCGATCAGCTGAAGCACATGCGCATCCGCCAATCGGTAGATGATGCTCTTGCCCTGCCGCTGCCGCGAGATGAGGCGGGCG
>CALRNP020000117.1:0-17271 GCA_943369575.1 Azorhizobium sp. AG788
AACTGACCCGCCGTCTGGCGGAGGAGGCGCTGGCGCGCCTGGGCGGGCGCCAGCGGCCGGCCTAGGATCGGCAGGTCCTCGGGGGGGGCGCTGCGCGCGGCGGGGAACGCCGTTGCGTGGGGCCGGATAATTGTGCGCATGCTTATTGAAAGCAGACGTCGGCAGACGCAGGCGTGCATGCGCGCGCCGTGTCAGTGGTGATCGGCGTCGTCGGAAGCTGCAACCTGGGGTAAATTTTAGGCAAATTATGCACGCAAGACTTGCGTATCTGCGATTGTGTGAATAGCATTATGGCACGCTCAGGTTGCGGCCGACGTGTAGAGGCAACTGGCGCCGAACGTCATTCCGGGATCTTCGCGCCGCGGCGTGAGGTCTTTTCCTGGAGAGTGCAGAAGACTCAAAAATATAACGTCGCATATCTCGCCAGGATTGCTAAAAAAGGACAGAACAGATGGCAGAGCCATATCTGGGGGAAATACGCCTCGTCGCCTTTAATAGAAACATGCGCGGCTGGATGGCCTGCGAGGGGCAGCTGCTTCCCATATCCAGCAATCAAGCGCTCTACTCCCTGCTGGGCAATCGCTTTGGCGGCGACGCCCGCGTGAATTTCCAGCTGCCGGACCTGCGTGGACGCACGCCGCTGCATGCGCCCACCGCCAACGCCCTCGGCACCGCCGGGGGCGTGGAAACGGTGGCGCTCACATTGCAGCAAGTTCCGACGCACACCCACGCCTTTCAGGTCTCCAGCCAGCCGGCCACTGTCGGCGGCATGGCGGGCGCCTGGTATGCGGCGCCCGCGGCCTGGAGCGCCACCAGCGGCCCCACCAAACTCTATGCGGCGGCGGCGGCTGTTGCAGACATCACCCCGCTCTATCCGGGCTGTCTGGAAAACAGCGGGGGCAGTCAGCCGCATTCCAACATGCAGCCTTATCTCGCCTTGAAATACATCATCGCCACCCAGGGGATTTATCCGCCCCGGCCTGATTAGAGGAGACCGAGCATGGATGCTTATACGGGAGAAATCCGCCCTTTTGCCGGCTCCTGGGAGCCGCAGGGCTGGGCCTATTGCGATGGTCGCCTGCTCAACGTCAGCGAGTATCAGGCTCTGTTCTCGCTGATCGGCGACACCTACGGTGGGAATGGCGTGAACAATTTCGCCTTGCCGAAGCTGTGCGAGCGCGTGCCGATCGGTGCCGGGCAGCGCCCCGGAGCGGCGGCCTACGCACTCGGCGCCGTCGGCGGGACGGACGCGGTGCAGTTGAGCCCCGCCCAATTGCCCGCGCACACCCATGTGCTGCAGGGGAGCGCGAGTGCGGCCACAGACAATGTGCCGGGCAGCACTCAGTTTCTGGCCGCCACGGTTCCGGACGTGCATCCCTACAACGACATGACGCAGCCCGGCTCCGGCGATGCGCAGTTCGCGGCGGTCGCCATCGGTGAGGCGGGGGCGGGAGGCGCGCATGGGAACATCATGCCCAGCCTGGTCGTCAAATACATCATCTGTCTCAACGGCTACTACCCAGAACTCGCCTGAGGCTGCTGGCAGCACAGACTCCATGTGAAAGGATGAGCATCATGGATGATTTTATTGGAGAAATACGCTATTTTTGCTTCAATTACGTGCCGCGCGGCTGGTTGCCCTGCGACGGCCGGGATCTGAGGATTGCCGAGTATCAAGGGCTGGCCGTGGTGATCGGTACCGCCTTTGGTGGGGATGGGAAGAGCACCTTCAAGATTCCGGACCTGCGCGGTCGCGCGGCCATGGATATCTCGGCGACCGATACGCCGCCCTACACCCGCGGCGCGGTCTTCGGCAGCGAGACGGTGACGCTTCGATCAACCGAAATGCCGCCCCACAGCCATCAGATGGTGCGGCCCGGCGGCGCCAAGCCTTATGCGCAGAAGTTCAGTTCGCCGAATTCCAATGCCGCCCCCGGCTCGCTGGCGCTGGCGAGTGGGAGCACCGTTAAAGCCCTGATGAAAACCGGCCAACCGGACACCTCTCTGCACCAACTCGCGGTCACGAGCGCGGGTGCCGGCCAGCCCCATGACAATATGCAGCCCTATCAGGTCTTCACGGCCGGCATCTGCTATGAAGGCGTCTTCCCGCCGCGTCCGTGAGCCGGACGCCGCGTCCGCGGGCCGGCTGAAACTGCGCCCGCAGACGTCCGGCGACGCCGCCTTCCTGCGCCTGCTGTTCGGTGAAGCCCGCAGCGCGGAGATGGCGCAGGCCGCCTGGCCCAAGGCCATGGCGGCGGCGTTCCTGGACGATCAGTTCCGGCTCCAGAGCGCCCATCATGCGCGCGCCTTTCCCGGAGCGGACTTGCGCATCGTGGAGCGGGGAGGGCGGCCGGTGGGGCGGCTTGCGGTGGCCTGGGGTGGGGAGAGCGTCCATGTCATTGACATCGCGCTGCGCGCCGGTGTGCAGGGCCGGGGCATCGGCACGGCGCTGCTGCGCCAGGTGATTGCGGCGGCGGGTGCGCGTACGGTGACGTTGCAAGTGGTGCGCGGCGCCCGCGCGGCCGGGCTCTACGCCCGGCTCGGCTTCATCGCCTGCGGCCCGGCGGGCGCGTATCACGAGATGATGCGCCGGGCGCCCGATCCCGATGCTTGCAGCCTTGCCGAAGGGGATGGGTTGATCTGAGGGCGGGGCGCCGATGCGGGGGGCTTTCCCGCAGGATGGGCGGTCAGGCCGCGACGGCCACGAACTTGTTCATGAACTCCTGCACCTCGTCGCCGCGCATGGGCTTGGCGTAGAGATAGCCCTGGCCGAAGTCGCAGCCGATAGAGGCCAGATAGGCGCCCTCGGCGGCTTCCTCGATGCCCTCGGCGGTGGTGGCGATGCCCAGGCTCTTGCTCATGGCGAGCACGCCGACGATGAGGTTCTTGGATTGCGCGTCGGAAGTCATCGAGCGCACGAACGACTTGTCGATCTTCAGCTTGGTCACCGGGAAGGTGCGCAAATTCTGCAGGCTGGAATAGCCGGTGCCGAAATCGTCCAGCGCCACGTCGATGCCGGCGGTGCGGAACGAGGTCAGGATGGACCGGGCGGTGTTGACGTCATTCACCAGACCGCTCTCGGTGATCTCGATCTCCAGCCGTTGCGCCGGAAAGCCCGCGGTGCGCAGGGCGCGATAGATCTGGTCCGGCAGCGAGGCTTCCTTGAGCTGGATCGGCGACAGATTGACCGCGATCTTCAGATGGCTCGGCCATTTGTTGGCGTCGAGGCACGCCTGGCGCAGGACCAGCGCGGTGAGCTGGCCGATCAGCCCGGCCTCCTCCGCCACCGGGATGAAGGCTTCCGGCGAGATGTGGCCGCGCACCGGATGGTTCCAGCGCGCCAGCACCTCGAAGCCGGCCAGCGTGCCGTCCGAGAGCCGGACCAGCGGCTGATAGAAGGGTACGATGCCGCCGGAGGCGATGGCCGCGTGCAGGTCGCGCTGCAGGCGCAGTGCCTGCTTCAGCTCCCGGTCCATGGCGTGTTCGAAGAAGCGGTAGGTGCCGGGATTGGCCTTGGCGCGATAGAGCGCGGCCTCCGCCGAGCGCATCAATTCCATCTCGTCGGCGCCGTTATCCGGGGACACCGCGATGCCCATGGTGGCGCCGAGGCGCGCGTCCAGGCCGTTGAGCTGGTAGGGCGCCGAGAGCCGCACGATGACCTGGTGGGCCAGCTTGCCCAGCACCTCGACGCTGGAGGGACGTGGCATCAGCGCCAGGAATTCCTCGCCGCCGAGGCGGGCGATGACGGCATCGGCCGGCAGCGTGGCCTTGATGCGGTTGGCCACTTCCACCAGCACCAGATCGCCCATGGAGTGGCCGTGCAGATCATTGACCGCGCGAAAACGGTCCACGTCGATCAGCAGCAGCGCGGAATGGGCGCCGCTGGTGGGGGCGGCCGAGAGGCGCTTGCGCAATTGCTCGCGCAGGATGCGGCGGTTGGCCAGGCCGGTGAGCGGATCGTGGCGGGCGAGCGCGTCGGCTTCCTCGCGCGCCTTCATCACCGCCACCCGCGCCTTGTCCAGGCGCCGCATCAGCCGGAACAGCAGCACGGCGGGGCCGATCTGGCTGAGGGTGGCGAAGGCGACGGCGGTGACGATGAAACGCCAGCGGGCGTCGGCATCGCTGCCGGTTTCCAGCGAGATGCCGAGGCTGGGCAGCACGCGCTGTTGCAGGAAGAACTCCCACGAGGTGGAGGTGATGCCCATGATGAGGAAGGTGGCGAGCAGCGTCAGCACCACCGACACCGGCGTCACCAGAGGTTCGGAGCTCCCGTGCTTGCTCACTCCCGCCCTCCTTGGCACTTTGCGTGGGTCTCCTGCTTGAACCACGGTCATTCTGCCGCTGCCACCGACTGCAGGGCGTGCTTGGGCACCTGCTCCCGTGCCACGGTATTGCGCCCGTTCTCCTTGGCTGTATAGAGCGCCGCGTCAGCGGCGCGGATCAGATGAGCCGGCGTGTCTTCCGCGCTCGGTGCGATCACCGCGGCGCCGATGCTGACGGTGGTACGCAGCAGCCGCTCGTTCGGGCCGGCCACCACCGTGACCTCCACGGCGGCGCGGATGCGCTCGGCGATCTCCGCCACGCCGTCGGCATCGGTTTCCGGCAGCACCACCGCGAATTCTTCCCCGCCGTAGCGGGCCGCCAGATCACCGGGGCGGTTCAGGCAGCCGGCCATGGTGCGGGCGATGGCGATGAGCAGTTCGTCGCCCGCCCAATGGCCATGCTTGTCATTGAACGCCTTGAACTTGTCCACATCCACCATCAGCAGGCCGAGCGTGCTGTGGGTGCGGATGGCGCGGCGCCACTCGCGCTCCAGATAGGCATCGAACTGACGGCGATTGGCAATGCCGGTGAGCGCATCGACAGTCGCCATCCGGCACAGTTCCGCTTCCGCGCGCGCCCGCCGCCGCAGTTCGCGGCGGAACAGGACGGTGAGCACGATGATGCCGAGGCAGGAGAGGGTCGTAATGGCCAACATGCCGGCGGTGCGCCGGTTCCACTCGCCATAGATGTCGTGCAGGCTTTGCGAGACGCTGACCACCAGCGGCAGGGCCGGCACCGCGCCATGGACGTAGCGGCGGGTGAGGCCGTCGGTGGGGCTGACGCCGTCGAAGCTTTCCTCTTTCGTCTTGAGGAACCTGCCGAAGATCGGGCTTTTGGAGAGGTCGACGCCGATGTCGACGATGCCGCCATCGGCGCGGCTGCGCAGCAGCACCAGGCCATCCGAGCGCAGCAGCGTGATCTGGCCGTGGGGACCGAGGCGGGTCGCGCTCAGCAGGTCGTGCAGATAGGACAGCTTCAGGATGCCCATGACGATGCCGTTGAAGCTGCCGTCCGGGCTGGAGCGCCGCAGGCTCACCGCCACGCTGGGCGCCTTGTCGGCGCCGCGGCTGATGAACGGGCGGCTGATGAACAGGGCCGTGGACGGGTGGTTGCGCTGGGCGATGAAATAGTCGCGATCCGCCACATTGATCATCGGCAGGAGGTCGCTGGAGGTGGAGCCGCGGATCTCGCCATCGGCATCCACCGCGGCCATGGCGCCGAGATATTTGGTGCGGTTGGCGCGCCCCACCAGCAGGCGGTGGCGCTCGTCTTCCGGCATGGCCATGACGGCGGGGCTCATCAGCGCGGTGCGCAGGTCTTCCAGCACGGTGTGCAGGCTTTCCAGATCGTTGCCCACCTGGCTGGTGACGAAGCCGCGGACATTCTCGGCGGCGCTGGCGGCAGCGCGGGTGGCATCGCCGCGCGTGTAATAGATGGTGAGTCCGGTGGAGAGCACGATCGCGCACACCGCGGCCACCGCGATCACGGTCAGCCAGCGCGACAATGCCAGGGCTCGGCCCCACTCGTCAGGTTGCGTCTCGTCCTCTGCCATCCCCGCTCCCCGTGACCCCGCCCATCTCCCTTTGTTCGGTGTGGGAGTTGTTCGCCAGGCTGAGCTGGCAGCCGGCACGACTCCGCTCGCAGTCGCGCAGCGGCATGTCGGTCCACAATCAGGGGCGTTGCTTGTCCCGGCCTTGCATTCCTGGGTCGCGGGCGGAGCGTTACCCAGGTATGTTTTCAGCCCGCAAACACTGACCAGCGCATGGCTTTGGCCAGATGTTCCAGAGCCAGCGAGCCGAGCACGGAATTGCCGTGGCGGTCGAGGCCGGGCGACCACACGGCGATGGAGGCTTTGCCCGGCGCGATGGCCAGGATGCCACCGCCCACCCCGCTCTTGCCCGGCAGGCCGACCCGGAACGCGAAGTCGCCGGAGCCGTCATAATGGCCGCAGGTGAGCATCAGCGCCGCGATGCGCCGCGCCCGTTCCTCCGATACCACCGAAGGACCGCCGGGGGAGAGGCGGCCGGAAAACGCCAGATAGCGCCCGGCCAGCGCCAATTGGTGGCAGGTCATGGCGATGGCGCACTGGTGGAAATAGACCCCCAGCACATGGTCCACCGGGTGCTGGAGCACGCCGAAGGCGCGCATGTAATTGGCCAAGGCGGTGTTGAGGAAGCCGGTTTCCTTTTCCGAGCGGGCCACGTCCTCATCCATGGTCACGCTCTCATCGCCACTGACGAAGCGGATGAAGCGCAGGATGGAGCCCAGCGCCTCGCGCGGCTGGTGGCCGGAGAGCATGGCGTCCGCCACCGCGATGGCGCCGGCATTGATGAAGGGATTGCGCGGCTTGCCGTGCTCATATTCGAGCTGGACGATGGAATTGAAAGCGTTGCCGGACGGCTCCCTGCCGACCTTCTTCCACAGTTCGTCGCCGATCTGGCCCAGCGCCAGGGTCAGGGTGAACACCTTGGAGATGGACTGGATGGAAAACGGCACCAGCGCGTCGCCGGCCTGGATGACGGCGCCGTCGGGCGTGGTGACGGCGATGGCGAATTGATTGATGGGCACGCCGGCGAGCTTGGGAATATAGCTGGCGACGGTGCCACGCTCGGCCCGCGCCGCCATGTCTGCGGCAATCTCGCCGACGATGGATTCAAGATGGGCCAACCTGTCCCCCCGGACCGCGCCATGTGGATGGCGCGACTATAGAGGCAAGAGGTGGTGCGGCGCCATGGCCGGATGCTGCATTGCGGCGGCGCGCGGCGCGCAACCCTCGGCGCGGCCGCGGCCGGCGGTGCCGCCGCGCTGACGCGGCGTTCAAAGGTCCGGCGGCTGAAAGGTGCGCCGCCTCAGCGCTCCGGACGATCGCGGCGCGGGGTGACGTCCACGGCGGTCACGTCAATGACCTCGAAGCGGCCGCCGGAGCGTTCGCGCTGCACCGTCACCGCGCTGCGGCCGAACAGCAGCAGATACAGCCCACCGGCCACCACCACCACGGCGATGAAGATGCCGGCTGCCATCAGCAGGCTGCCGAGCACGGTGAACACCAGCACGGCCACCACCGCGGCCACTACCAGAGCCGCCAAACCGCGGAACAAGGTCAACAGGCGCGTCATCTCTCCCTCTCCTTACCGGCGTCCGCGCACGCGCACCAAAAGGGAGCGGGCCAAACGCACAATTCCCCTGATGCTGACATGCCAACTGGCTTTTTTGACGGCGGCGGGGGGGCATCATGTCCACAGTGGCATAAAAAACCGACCGTAACCCTGGCTTCTCGAATTGATATATTGTATCAACCGAAGCAGTTTTGGAGGGCTGTGATGAAGAAAATGGCGGCTTTGGCCGGTTTGGCACTGATGGCGACGCCGTTCGGCGGCGCCGGTGCGGCGGATCTCCCCACGAAGGCGCAGGCCACGACCTATGTGCGCCAGTGCACCGCTTTTGGCCAGGGGTTCTACTATATTCCCGGTTCAGATACCTGCCTGCGAATCGGCGGCTATCTGTGGGGTGAAGGATATTATAATACCTACACCGATTATCCTGCTGTCAACAACAAGACCTATTCCATCGCCACCTACGGCATGATCGTGGATGCGCGGACCCAGACCGAATATGGCACCCTGCGCTCGTATTTCGACGGCCGCTTCCGCTGGCGCACCTCGGACGCCTGGTCCGACGGCCCCAACGGCGCTGAAGTCGAGGTATGGAACGCTTATATTCAGTTCGCCGGCTTCACCTTCGGCCACGCGCAGTCGTTCTTCGACTTCTACGCCAACGCCAATGTGCTCGGCACCGACCCCGCCACCATCGGCGACGACACTCGCCTGAACCTGATCGCCTACACCGCCGAATTCGCCGAAGGCTTCAGCGCCACCATCGCGCTGGAAGACGCCAGCGATCGCACCAGCGGTGTGCTGCCCCAGGACCCGGCTCTGCCCGACGCCCTAAGCAATTATCAGGGCGGCACGCAGGTGCCGGACGTGGTGGCCAATCTGAAGGCGGAGGGCAAATGGGGCTCGGCCCAGCTCTCCGGCGCTCTGCAT
Organism: Azorhizobium sp. AG788; assembly: GCA_943369575.1. Lineage (GTDB taxonomy): Bacteria > Pseudomonadota > Alphaproteobacteria > Rhizobiales > Xanthobacteraceae > Azorhizobium. The sequence continues at coordinate 8,367 of CALRNP020000117.1, forward strand.
CAGGTGCGCAGCCTGAACCTCGCCAACCAGCTCGACAGCACCGACCGCTGGGGCTACGCGCTCCAGGCCGGCTTGATGGTGAACCTGCCCGTGCTGGGCGAAGGCGACAATCTCTATCTCCAGTCCGCCTACGCCTCCGGCGCCATGTCCTACCTCGGCCTGCAGGATCCCAGCGGCGCCTACAGCGTGCCGGACGCCTATCTGGGCGCCACCGGCGTCTCGCTGGTCTCCGGCTGGAACGTGACCGCGCAACTGCTGCACAATTGGAACGACAAGTGGAGCACGGCGCTGTTCGGCGGCTATGCGGCCTTCGACGTCAATGACGGCGCGGCGCAGATCGCCTACGGCGCCAGCGGCGGGCGCAACTATAATGCCGGCCTCAATTTGGCCTGGACGCCGGTGGCGAACCTGACCATCGCCGTGCAGTATGACTACACGGTGTTTGAAGCGACCAACTACGCCTCCACCGATTATTCCCCGGCGCTGGCCACCACCAAGGCCCATCGCGGCCTGCTGTTCGTGGCCCGCAACTTCTGAGGTCAGGCGCCCGGTCGGCAGGTCCGATCGGGCGCCATGGCGCCACGGCCGGAACAAACGCAAAGAGGGGGAGACGGCATCACCGTCTCCCCCTCTTTGCGTTTGCCTTTGCAATCGTCGCGCGCGGCTTGCCAGCGTCGGTGCGGGCGGGGGCGGAGTACATCCGTCCGCCATTCGCCATCACACCGTTGCTGGAGCTGAAGCCATCGATAGCTGAAGCCACCGATCTGGCCGGGCCGAGAGGCCGGACAGTGCCGTCCCCCAAGCCCGCCACATGCGATCCGCCAAGAGCTCATCCTCGCCGTGGTGCAGGGAAGCGGAGTACATCCGTCCGTTCCCTGTGCCGTGGCCGAGGCTGGAGCCCTGTGCGTTCCCAGCCTGGCAGAAGCCGCGGCGGGATCCGGAATCGCCCTCAACTGAGCATGCGAACAGGAACGGAGTACATCCGTCCGCTCCCATCTGCATGCGCGGCTGAGGCCGAGATCCGGTGCGTCGCTGCGATTTGTCGCCAAATGCTGCAAGCCGACGCGGATCAGGCTGTGCGAGGTTCCCCAGTCGGGCGGCGGGGGGAAGCGGAGTACATCCGTCCGTCTTCCACCTGCGCACCCGATCCGAGGCTGTCGCCATCGTGTCCCACCAAGCTGGTTCCAGGCTGACCTTGGAAAGGACCTGGAGTGGTGCCTGAGGGCATTGACCCAATGGCGCGGGCGAGAGCGGAGTACATCCGTCCGTTCCCACCGGCGCGCCTGTCGGGGCGGCGGCGATTGTGTGTCGCCGCGCTGATTTCCATTCTGCCCAGGATCAGCCCTGACTGTTCAGGTGCCGACCAGATCGAGATATCCGGAAATCTCCAGCCGAGGTGCGGGTGGGGTCGGAGTACATCCGTCCGTCCCCCACCGGATCGCCGCGCCAAGTCCCGATATCATCAATGATGATGTCACCAGATACGGCAGCGGCGGCGCCTCGTTCTTGCTGGGTCTTGCCTGAGATAGGGGCTGTTCGTGGCTTTACAAGGGCAGGGCGCGCAAATTCCTGATCGTCCCCCTCATCCCACGCGCCGGCGCGTGCGTAAGAGCTTGCAGCGCCCGCACGGGCATCGACGAAAGAGAAGGACACCCCATGGCTCCGGTCGGCATCATCATCGGCGGCGCGGGCGGCATCGGCTCGGCTTTGGCACGGCGGCTGGCGGCGTCGGGGTGGCGGCTGCATCTGCTTGGCCGTTCCCAGGCGCCGCTGGAGGCGCTGGCCCGCGAGATCGACGCCGCCTGGGCGGTGGTGGACGTGCGCGACACCGACGCCTTGAAAGCGGCGGTGGCGGCGGTGGAGGGGCCGGTGGCGGGCCTCGCTTATGCGGTGGGCACCATCACCCTCAAGCCGATGGCGCGGGTGACGGCGGCGGACGCACGGGCGGATTTCGAGATCAATGCCCTGGGCGCGCTCGCCGCCATCCAGGGGGCGTTGCCAGGGCTGAAGGCGGGGGCGGGCAGCGTGGTGTTGTTCTCCAGCGTCGCCGTGGGCCAGGGCTTCGCCAACCACGCCTCCATCGCCATGGCCAAGGGCGCGGTGGAAGGGTTGACGCGCGCGCTGGCGGCGGAACTGGCGCCGCAGGTGCGGGTGAACTGCATCGCCCCCTCGCTCACCGACACGCCGCTGGCCTCGGCGCTCACCGGCAACGCGCAGATGGCTGCCGCCATCGCCGGCCTGCATCCGCTGCAGCGGCTGGGCACGGCCGAGGACAGCGCCGCGGCCGCCGCCTTCCTGCTGTCGGGCGAGGCGGGCTGGATCACCGGCCAGGTGCTGGGGGTGGACGGCGGGCGCGCGACGCTGCGCACCAAGGGGTAGCTGAACAGAGGATCAACAAATGATACATCACGCCCCGCGCGCGTCTCAAAACGCGCGCGGGGGGTGGGTCTGCGGCCGGTCGGGGGGCGGCGGTCGCAGAGGGTGAACCGGCTGCGGGGCCGGTTCGAGGCGACATTTCGGCCTGCGGTCCGGCGTCGCGCCGCGGCTGATCGCGCCTGGGGTGTGGAGTGAGGCGGGGCGCGCCTCAGGAAAAATCCAGACTGAACAGGTGTTGCATCCGCGCGGATCCGGGGAACCGCGCGAAGGCCTCAGGCCGCCGTGCTGGTGGCGTTCAGCGACTGCAAGGTGCCGGCGAGCACGGTGATGCGCTGCTGGCTTTCGGAAACCAGCGCGGAAATGTCGGCGGAGGAGGAGGCGGCGCGGCCTGCCAGCTCGCGCACTTCCGCCGCCACCACCGAGAAGCCGCGCCCCGCCTCGCCGGCGCGGGCCGACTCGATGGTGGCGTTCAGCGACAGCAGATTGGTCTGCCGGGCGATGACATCGATGGTGAGCGAGATGTCATTGATCTTGCTGGAAGAGGCCAGCACTTCCCGCAGCGCCGTATTGGTCTGGTCCATGGTGCGCTTGCGCGGGGTGATGTCCACGGCGCACATGAGGATCTTTTCCGGATTACCCTCCAGGTCCGGCAAGGCGGAGAAGATCCCGTCCAGCCACACGCCGGCGCCATCTTCCGAGGCCCAGAACACCTCGCGGCGCACCCTGCCGCCCTGGCGCAACTGGTCGATCTCAGGTTCCTCCAGCAACTGGCGCACGTTGGAATGGGCGTCGGTGGTGAGGACGCCCAGCGTGCGCATGAAGCTGTTGTGCGACTCCAGCATCCCCTCTCGCGACCATTCGCAGATGGCGTTGGAGGCGCTGATGGCATCCAGCTGGATGCCGCGCGTCACCGAGACCTGCTTGGTCTGGGTGACGTTGGCCTGGATGGAGATATAGCGCTGAACCTGGCCCTGGGCATCGAAGATCGGGTTGATGGACAAAGAGATCCAGTAGGGTTCCTTGGTCTTGCTGTAGTTCAGGATCTCGTCATAGAACGGCTCGCGCCGGGCCAGCTTCTCGCGGATGATCGCGACCGTCGCCTGGCTGGTGCCGGGGCCCTGGAGGAAGGTGCCGGGCTTGCGGCCGATCACTTCTTCCGACCGATAGCCGGTCATGCGGGTGAAGCCGGGATTGACGAACTCCACGCGGCCTGCGGCATCGGTGATGACCACGGAATTGTCGGTCTCGTTGGCCACCAGCGAGAGGATCTGGTTATAACGGCGCGCCGCCACCGCCTCGGAGATGTCGCTGGCGAACTTCACCACCTTGATGGGGCGTCCGGCCGGATCGAAGATGGGATTGTAGCTGGCCTGGAGCCAGACCTCCTTGCCGCCCTTGCCCAGGCGCTTGAACTCGCCGGCCTGGAACTGGCCCTGGCCGAGCTTCTCCCAGAAGCTGCGGTAGGCGCTGGTCTGCTGCTCATCAGGATCGACGAACAGGCGGTGGTGCTTGCCCTTGATCTCGGCCAGATCGTAGCCGACCGCCGCCAGGAAGTTCTCGTTGGCCGCAAGGATGGTGCCATCCAGAGCGAACTCGATTATCGCCTGCGATTTGCTGATGGCCGCCAGCTTGCCCTCGAACTCCGCCGTGCGGAGCTTTGCCTGGGTGATGTCGGTGGCGAATTTCACCACCTTGAACGGGTGGCCGAGCGTGTCGAAGATGGGGTTGTAGCTGGCCTGGAGCCAGATCTCGCGCCCGTTCTTGCCGGTGCGCCGGAACTCCGTCGCCTGGAACGTCCCGCGTCCCAGCGCCTCCCAGAAGGCCTTGTAGGCGGGGCTGTTGTGCTCGCGCGCATCCACGAACATGCGATGGTGCTTGCCGATGATCTCGTCGCGTCCATAGCCGACGGTGGCGAGGAAGTTGTCGTTGGCGTCGAGGATCGTTCCATCCAGATTGAACTCGATGACCGCCTGCGCGCGCGAGATGGCCGCCAGCTTGCCGGCGGCATCCAGGTTGAGACGCTTCTGGGCGGTGATGTCGGTGGCCACCTTCACCACGCGCGCCACTTTGCCCATGGGGCCGATGATGGGATTGTAGCTGGCCTGGAGCCAGATCTCCTGTCCGCCTTTGCCGATGCGCCTGTATTCGGCCATCTGGAACGTACCCGAGGCCAGTTTGTCCCAGAAGGCCTTGTAATCGGGGCTATTGCGCTCGGCGGGATCCAAGAACAGGCTGTGATGCTTGCCGCGAATTTCCGACAGGCTATAGCCGACAGTCTTCAAAAAATTCTCATTGGCCCGCAGGATTGTGCCATCGATGCTAAATTCGATGATCGCTTGGGAGCGGTTGACCGCACGCACCAGGGAGCTCTTGTTATTGAACGGCCACATGATCGCGCCTGCTTGATCTTTGTAGTTTAGTTTCCTCGCCGATAGTGTGTGAATTCTGCGTGAGGTAAAGTAAGGAATGATCCGGAAATACATCCAGTTTCGGAATAGATCCGATCTGTTAAGTCTGGGCTGTCGCCTCACGCCGTGCCGGCCCCTTGCCGACGCATAGGGGCCAGGCGCGCGTGGCGATGAGGCGTGCCGTCGCGCCGGGGGCAGAAGGGCTGAGCGTGCGACCAGTCGCCAGCGCCTACATCCGCACCTTCAGGAACAGCGAGCCCATCTGGTTGAAATAGCCGGAGGGACTGGCCTCGACGTCATAGGACAGGCCGAGTTCCAGCGCGTCCTGCTGGAAGCCCACCAGGGACAGGCCGCCGGAGGCCAGCCAGGGCGACAGCGAGGCGCCATAGGTGACGAAGGCCGCGCCACCGCCGGCATAGGAGGCGGTGATCTGGTTCTGGCTGTTGAGCATGTTGTAGCCGATGCCGGCCTTGGCCAGCAGCTTCACATGCGCGCTGAGCCCATAGGCGCCGCCCAGTTCGGCGGTGAGGCTGAGGGTCTCATAGCTCTGGGAGCCGACTGTGAGGCTGAGCGCCCCGGCGCCGCTTTCCCCATAGCCATCCGCCGCCACGCGCGCATAGTCCAGCCGCAGCGCCGGGGCGATCTGCAGCGCCGGGTTGAGGGTGAAGATCTCCTTGATGCCCACGCCCACATGGCCGCCGGTGCTGGTGTAGTCCGCCGAGGCCGTGGCGCCGACGATGTCCACCGTGCGGCGCTCCGCATTGCGATTGTAGGCGCCATCCAGCTGCATGCTCACCATCGTGTGCGGCGTGAGGGCATAGCTGGCGTAGAGCGCCAGGTAGTAGCTGTTGAGCGTCAACCCATTGGCGACCGCATCGCCGTTCAGGCTGACGGAGGAATAGCCATAGGCGCCCGCCGCCCCCAGGGTGAGGCCGGGGGCCACCTCGCGGTCGAAGCCGGCGGTGACGCCGCCGCCCGAGCTGTCATAGCCGGAAACGCCGTTGCGGCTGCCTTGGGAGGCCAGGCTTCCGAACGGCTTCAGCCAGGCGGCCGGGGGGGCTGCCCCGGTGCCGGCGTAGCTGAGCACGTCCAGGCGGCCGCGAATGGTTTCCTCGAACCCCTGCTGCGCATTCCAGGTGGCCTGGGTGGCGGCGGCGTTCAGCACCGGCAAGGTCTGGCTGATGGCGGCGGACAGCGCCGGGCCGCTCAGGCTGTTCAGCACGTCGATGGCCGGGGACATGGCGCCGGTGAGGCCCAGCGGCGTGCCGGCCACCGCATAGAGCGTCTGCGCCGCGCCGATGGCGGCGGGCGTATGGGTGGCCAGAACGGTGTTCACATAAGGCGGGATCAGGGTGGTGAAGGTGGGGATGCCGGCGGCCCCCTCCAGACTGTACAGGTCCATCGCCATCTGCGCGCCGTTGGCATCCCCGGTTATGTCGCCATAGAGGCTGGAGAGGGTGCCGGCGGTGATGGAATTGAACAGCACCTTGCCCTCGGGGGTGATGGAGCCCAGCAGGGTGAAGGTGCCGGTGCCGCCGGGCGTGACCCCCTGGCCCCAGAAATAGCCGTTCTTGTAGTCGGTGATGATGAACTTGCCCGGCGCGGTGGTACCGAAGGTGGTGGGGCTGACGATCCGCCAGGGGGTGCCGGCGGTCCAGCTCCATTGCGGCGCGGCGATGCTCACGGGAATGGCGGTGGCGGTGGGCGGCGTGAAGGTGGCGGGATTGTAGGGCGTCATATAGGCCCAGTGGGTCACCAGCAGGCTGGTGCCGGTGATCATCTGCATCTCCATCTCGGTGACGCCGCCCTTGGTCTGCATCTGCCCAAGGCCGATGGTGGCGGTGCCGCCGTCGACCGGAGTGAAGATCATGGTGATCTGCCCCGCCGGTGTCACCACCCCCTGGATGGTGGACGCCGAGAGCGTCAGGATCGGCCCCACGGCAAATTGCGCGGTGCTGATGCCGGCGAACACGCCATTGGTGGATGTGCCCAGGTGCCACAGGGTCTGGTCGCCCATGGGGATCGGATTGGCGAAGCTGCTCGATGGCGCGCCATAAGCCAGCATCACCGGCACCGGCACATACCAGGAGGTATTGGAAATGGTGGCGTCCCAGGTGCTGGACTGGGCGTGGGCCGACAGCGGCAGTCCACTCCCCAGCGCCGCAAGGCTCACCGCCGCGAGCCAGCGGGCGGACACGGGCCCCGGACGGTGCGCGGAACGCAGAACGGACACCGGCGATCTCGCCTCATGCGGGGACAGATTACGGGACGCCGCCGGGCGGTCGTGCCGTTCGCATCGGAATGTCCCCACGCACCCCGCCGAACCGACACGTCGCCAGCCTACAAGAGCTGCCGCGCCGGTGGAAACGCCCGGCGGGATGATTTTTTTGGCTCGGATTGGCAAGGTCGCCGGCGGCGCCGGGGCGACATCGGATCGCCGATGCCGCTCTTTGGCAAATCGCGCGTGCCGGACGAAGGATATGTGCGGCACGGGTTCGGCAGTTGCCCTTCGACATTTGCTTTCACCTGCCGCCTGAAAAATGGTAAATAGTACCGTCCGCTGCCACCGGGGGGAGGCACGCTTATGACGGGTCCGGATCCGACGACCGTGCCGGTTACACTCTCGACGTCCGGGGCGGTGGCTTCGGCCGCGGGAACCGGCTGGGTTGATCGGTTTAACAGCAAGCTCGTCCTGGTCTTGCTGGATAGCAAATATCGGCCCTCAACCCGGAACGGGCGCAGTCTGTGGGGGCTCTATCTGGAGCTCACATACCGTCCGAGCAACGCGGCGGACGTGATTACGGTGCCCAAGGGCTTCCCGACCGACCTGGCCTCGATCCCCCGATGGGGGTGGATCGTGCTGCCGCCCGATGGCCCGTGGGTCAAGGCGGCGGTCGTCCATGACTTCCTCTATACGACGCAGGGCACCGGATCTTGGAAGACGCAGCCAAAGGGCATCAGTCGATCCCGTGACTATACCCGGGAAGAAGCGGACTGGATCTTGCGCGATGCTTTGGAAAATCGCGGTGTGTCGACCTTCTGGCGCTATATCATTTGGGCGGCGGTGCGCTTTGGGGGTGGCGGCGCCTGGAATGCGCGACGCGATGTCCGCAACCAGGTGGAAGTGACTGACTCTCTCCTGGTTCCGTAACGATCGCGGTTCGGCATCGGAGGCGCCGCAAGCCCTCGGGTAGAGGGCTGGGGAAGCCCCGCGGACGCGCCCTTTGCGCGTCAGCGAAGCTGACCGTGCGGCGGCATCCGGGGCGCGCCGGGCCTCACAGCCGATAGCAGGTGCGGAAGCCGCCCCAGTGCCGGCCCTCGATGACGATGGGAGCGTCCACTTCCTTCATCATGATCACCTGACCACCAATGTGCCGGGCATAGACCTGCACCAGATGCGGCTTGGTGTTGCGCGCCGCCAGCAGGCCGGCGCGATCATCAAAGATGCGGCGGTTGCGGCTGTTCGCATTGTTCCAGGCCGGGTCGCCGGGGCGCTGGGGCTGGGCGAACTTGGCGTTGTGCACCGGAAGATAGCCGTTGATGTCCACCGCCACGCTGAACACCAGATTGGCATCCTGTTTCAGGATCGGCTCCTGCAAGGCGGGCAGCACCGCCTCCAGGAAACGCAGGGCCTTGGTTTCCACCTGCTCGGGATCGGTGCCTGGCAGCACCTTGTAGTCGGTGTCGAACAATTGGTCGCGGGTGATGCGCCGGTCCTTGAGCCCAGCTTCCAGAGCGGCGGTCACGGCGGCGGCGCCCGCCACCGCGCGGGCGATGGGCACGGCCGAGGCCGCGGCGAGGGCGGCGATGCGCGCGCTTACCGCCGGCAGATCGGTCTGCTCGAAGGCCACATGGCAGCCCAGTTCGCTCACCCCCACCACACGGCCGGGCAGCCGGCCGAGGCCGGAGAGGGTCAGTTCGCCCCGGCTGCCCACGGACGGGGCCGGGGAAAGCGTCGCCAGCAGCACGCCGCCTTGGGAGAGATCGAGGGTCTTGGCCGGCGTGGCGACGCCGGCCACGGTCAGCGTGCCGCTGATTTCCACCGGCCAGCGGTCGAAGCGGCGGCGATCGCCCATGGGGGTCTGGCGCAGCACGCTGAGCAGGTGGCGGGACATTTCTTC
>CALRNP020000118.1:0-17143 GCA_943369575.1 Azorhizobium sp. AG788
CGCTCACATTGTCAGCGGCGCGGCGCCTGAGTATAGAACGCAAGCGCGCGCAGTGCTGCGTGCGCCTCCACGAGGCGATCGGGCGAATATCATGGTGGCACGCATCTACAAGCCGGCGCGCAATGCGATGCAGTCGGGCGTGGCGAAGACCAAGCATTGGGTGCTGGAGTTCGAGCCGGAGAAGCCCCGCGGCGTCGAGCCGCTGATGGGCTATACCAGCTCCAGCGACATGACGAGCCAGATCCACCTGAGCTTCGAAACCAAGGAAGAGGCGATCGCCTATGCCGAGCGGCGGGCCATCCCCTATCGCGTCTCCGAGCCGCACGAGCCGGCCCGGCGGAAGATGGCCTATTCCGATAATTTCTCGTTCCGGCGCCAGGGGCAGTGGACCCACTGACGCTTGCCGCCGGCGAGGCGCACCGCGCGTCGCATCGGCGCTCCCTGGGCCATGCCTCTTGGGCCAAGCCTCTTGGGCCATCCCTCTTGCGCCACCTGAGACACTGAAGGGTTCCAGATCGCGCCCTTCATGCTAGAAGCGCCGCGTCGGCCCCGTAGCTCAGCTGGACAGAGCAAGTGCCTTCTAAGCACTAGGTCGCAGGTTCGAGCCCTGCCGGGGTCGCCAAACAGCCGGCGCGCGCGTGCGTTGGTCTCGATCCGCGGATGCCTGCGGTCTTGGACAACATTGCCATGCGGTCCGGCTGACCGCCTGTCCGCCAGCGCGTGGTTGATCATCTCAGGAATGCGGCCGAGGTCGCCGTAAACGGCGCCGCACAGGCACTCTCTCCATCATCCGACATCGGCCGCCTTCGGGCAGCCTGGCCCGGCGGCTTGTCAGTCCTCCAGCCGGGGGCGGCAACTCACCGCCTTCTCCATGGCGTCAGTGGCGCGCTGAACATCATCGATGTTGCCGGTGAGCACGGCTTCGCAGACGGCACCGCGGGCGGCGGTCATGCAGTCGCAGACGGGCAGGGCGGCATCGAACAGAAAGTGCGAAGCTTCCGCCATCGTCCGCAGGGTGCCGCAGTCGTTGCTGTATACGGCGATGGGGCGCGCCAGTTGCGTATTCCAGCCCATGTTCACTCCCTGACCTGAAGGGGGGCGCGGTGGGCGACCGCGCCGCGGTGTCTGCAACTGTTCATTGCATGAAATGGAAATTAGCCGAGACGCGAAGTTAGAGTCTAGACCCTTTCCAAAGCGCATGTCGCTCAGCCCGCCATCAATCCGGCGGTAACGGGGCATGGTTTTGTTTGGAATTGATCTAAACGAATGTCCGCGCGCTGAAATCACTGCAGGGTGCACGGGCCACAGATGGCATGTGCCCGGCAGGGAGGCGTGAGTGCCGTCCAACAGCGAGAGCGATCAGGATCATCAGCCGTTCGACCGCATGGCGATGCTGCGAATCACCGTGGCGCTGCTGGGAGCGGCGTGCGTGTGGTTCAAGGTCTATGAGCCGGTCGCCGCCGTCAGCGTCGTCGGGGTGGCGGCGCTGGTGTTTGCAGCCTGGCCGATCTTCACCGAGGCGGCGCGCAATCTGCTCGCCCGGCGGATGACCATGGAACTGTCCATGACCATCGCCATCGTTGCCGCCGCCGCCATTGCCGAGATCTTCACCGCTCTGGTGGTGAGCGTGTTCGTGCTGGTGGCCGAGGAACTGGAGCATCTCACCGTGGCGCGCGGGCGCAGCGCCATCCGCGACCTGGTGGATTTCGTGCCCAAGACCGCCCATGTCCGCCGCGGCGGCGACATCGTCGTCCTGCCGCTGGACCAGGTGGTGGCGGGCGATCTGGTGCTGGTGAGCCCGGGCGAGAAGGTGCCGGTGGATGGGGTGGTGGCGGGCGGCCATTCCTATGTGGACCAGTCACGCATCACCGGCGAATCCATGCCGGCGGAGAAGGCGGAAGGCGCGCCGGTGTTCGCCGGCTCCATCAACCAGATCGGCGTGCTGGAGATCCGTGTCGAGCGGGTGGGGCGCGATACCAGCTACGGGCGCATCATCGATGCGGTGGAGGCTGCCGAGCAGACCCGCGCCCCGGTGCAGAAGCTGGCCGACCGCATGGCCGGTTATCTGGTCTATGCCGCCTTCGCGGCGGCGCTGGTCACGTTCCTGCTCACCCATGATGTCCGCGACACCATCTCGGTCATCATCGTCGCCGGGGCCTGCGGCATTGCGGCCGGCACGCCCCTGGCCATTCTCGGCGGCATCGGCCAGGCGGCGAAACTGGGCTCCATCATCAAGGGCGGCATCCATCTGGAAACCCTGGGACAGGTGGACACGGTGGTGCTGGACAAGACCGGCACCCTGACCCTTGGCGAGCCTACCGTGGTCTCGGTCGCCTGCGCCGACGGCGTCGAGGCTGCTGATGTGCTGCGGCTGGCGGCGGCAGCGGAGCGGAACTCCGAGCATCCGCTGGGCCATGCGGTGGTTGCCGAGGCCGAGCGGCGCGGCGTGGTCGTGCCGGAGGCGGAGGACTTCCATTATACGGTGGCGCGGGGCATCACCGCCCAGGTCGAGGGCAGGGCGGTGATGGTGGGCAACCGTAAGCTGCTGGCGGAGGCCGGCATCATCGCGCCCGCCCGCAGCGCCGATCAAATGGGCTCGGATATCCTGGTGGCGGCGGACGGGCGCTATGCCGGCCAGATCATCGTCGCCGATCCGTTGCGGGCCGAGGCGCGCGCCGCGCTGGCGGCGCTGCATGACCTCGGCGTGCGCACGGTGCTGCTGACCGGCGACACCCAGGCCGTGGCCCAGCAGGTGGGCCGGGCGCTGGGCATCGGCGAGGTGGTGGCCGACATGCTCCCCGAGGACAAGCTGGCGCGGGTCCAGGCGCTGGTGGCGGCGGGGCGGGTGGTGGCCATGGTGGGGGACGGGGTCAATGACGCCCCGGCACTGACCGCCGCCTCCCTGGGCATCGCCATGGGCTCGGGCACCGACATCGCCCAGGAGAGCGCCGACATCGTGCTGATCGGCAATGATCTGTTCAAGCTGGTGGAGACCCTGCGCATCGCCCGCAAGACGCGGGGCATCATCTGGCAGAATTTCACCGGCACCTTGCTGGTGGATGCGCTCGGCATCGGCTTGGCTGCCTGCGGCTATCTCAATCCGCTGCTGGCGGCGGCCATCCATGTGGGCTCGGAACTGGCGTTCCTGATGAATTCGGCGCGCTTGCTCGCCCCGGCCAAGCCGCCCTCGCAGCCGGCGCCTGTGCGCGCGGAGGCGCCCGCGCGCCCCCGCCTGACCTGACGCTCTCCTGCCGCCGGGCGCCGGCTAGCGCTTGGCCGACTGCATCTCTTTGCGGGCGCTGGCCACATCGGCGGCGCTGACCGCCGGCGCCGCATTGCCCCAGCTGTTGCGCACATAGGTGAGGATCTGAGCCACATCCTCGTCCGAGAGCGTGCGGGCGAAGGACGGCATGGCCGGGGCGGTCGGGCGGGCGTCGGTATCCCCCGCCCGGCTGCCCGCCAGCACCACCCGGATCAGCGAGGTGGCATCCGCGTTCGACACCAGCGGCGCGTCCGCCAGCCGGGGGAACAGCCGGTCGATGCCCACCCCGTTGCCCACATGGCAGGCGGCACAGCGATCCTCATACAGCGCACGCCCGGCCAGCATTTCCGGCGCATCCGCCCGCAAGGGCGGCCGGGTCATGGGATCGGCGGGCGTGAGGCTCTTGAGATAGGTGGCCACCGCGGTGAGATCGGCGTCGGTCCAATGTTGCGAGGAGTTCTTCACCACCTCGGCCATGGGGCCGGAGGCGATGTCATACTCGTTCACGCCGGTCTTGAGATAGTGCCGGATCTGCTCCACCGACCATTTGCCGATGCCCTGGGCGCGGTCGCCGGTAATGTCGGGGGCCAGCCAGCCGTCCACCACCTCGCCCTTGAGGAACTGCCCGTCCTTGTCGCCGCCGAGGATGGTCTTGGGCGTATGGCAGGTGCCGCAATGGCCGAGCCCCTGCACGATATAGGCGCCGCGATTCCACTGGGCGTCATGGGCCTCGTCCGGCACATATTCGCCCTTGGTGAAGTTCAAAAAATTCCAGCCGATCAGGATGGTGCGGATGTTGAAGGGGAAGGGCAGCTGGTTGGGTTCCACCGCATTGTGCACCGGCTCAACAGTGCGCAGATAGGCCAGGATCGCCGCATTGTCGGCGGCGGTGACCTTGGTATAAGCGGTGTACGGCATCGCGCCATAGAGGTGATAGCCGCCCTTGCCGATGCCCTCGGACATGACGCGCTGGAAGTCCTCTTCGCTCCAGGTGCCGATGCCGGTTTCCCGGTCCGGGGTGATGTTGGGCGCCACCAGCCGCCCGAATGGGGTATCGATGGGCACGCCACCGGCAAAGAGGCCCTTGCCGGGCACCGTATGGCAGGCGGTGCAATCGCCCAGCACCGCCAGATAGCGCCCGCGCTCCACTTGCGAGAAGGGGGCGTCCTGGGCGGCCAGCGTCTGCGGGGCCAAGGCGGCGGCCAGCGCCAGCAGGAATAATCCCGCGCGCTTCAATGCGGGCCGTTTCATGCCGACACCAACGCGCCGGGCGCCTTCAGATAGAGGGCGCGGATGGCGTGCGCGGCCTTGAAGGCGAGGGCGCCGACGGTGCCGGTGGGGTTGTAGCCGGGGTTCTGTGGAAAGGCGGAGGCGCCCACCACGAACAGGTTCGGCACATCCCAGGTCTGAAGATATTTGTTCACCGAGGAGGTCTTGGGATCGGCGCCCATGACGAAGCCGCCCACCACGTGGGAGGACTGGTAGGGCACAGTGTTCCACGGCCCGCGCCGGGGATGATCCACCACTTCCCGCGCGCCCATGGTGTGGGCCAGCTCCGACACCTTGGAGGTGCAATAGGCGGCCATCCTCATGTCATTCTGTGGAAAGTCGAAGGTGATCCGCAGCAACGGGCGCCCGAAACGGTCGGAATAGGTGGGGTCCAGCGAGAGATAGTTGCCGCGGGTGGCATAGCTGGAGGCTTCGCAGCCGATTGACATGGTGGAGAGATAGGAGCGCACCGTCTGCTTCTTCCACTCCTGGCCCCAGCGCGGGGTGCCTGGCGGCACCGGCCGGCTGTTGATCGGTGGCGCACCAATGGGCGTCACCCGCACGCTGCCGCCGCCGAAGAAGCCCAGGCCCGAATGGTCGAAATTGTCGTTGTTCAGCTCGTCGATGCCCATGCCGACGGCACCGCCGCCGATGAATGGGTTGAAGTTCTTATCATCGAAGAACATCTGCACGCTGTTGGCGGTCTGATAGCAATAATTGCGCCCGGTGGTGCCGGTGTTGCTCGCCGGGTCATAGGGCTGGCCGATGCCGGACAGCAGCATCAGCCGCACATTCTCGAAGGTGAAAGCGGCCACGATCACCAGGTCCGCCGGCTGTTCCCATTCCTCGCCCGAGGTGTCCACGAACACCACCCCGGTCGCCTTCTTGCCGCTGGCGTCGCGCGTCACCCGCAGCACCTCGGAATTGGTGCGGGCGGTGAAGTTGGACTTGCGGATGAGCGCCGGCAGCACGGCGATGATGGCGCTGGCCTTGGAATAATTGGCGCAGCCGTAATTGGTGCAGAAGCCGCAGAAGGTGCACGGCCCCATGGTCACGCCCAGCGGGTTGGTATAGCCCCGCGACAGCAGCGCCGAGGGCACCGGAAACGGCTTATAGCCCATCTCGCGCGCCGCATTGGCGAACAGCACCGGGGCATAAGGCTGCTTGAGCGGCGGGTTGGGATAGTCGCCTGAGCGCGGACCCTCGAACGGATTGCCACCCTCCTGGAGCGTGCCGCCCACATTGCCGGCCTTGCCGGAGATGCCGGCGATGGCTTCGAAGGCGGCATAATGGGGCTCCATCTCATCCCAATTGGTGCCCCAGTCCTGGAGCGTCAGTTCCTCCGGCATGGCGGCGGCGCCGTATTTTTCCGTCAAATGGCTCTTGAGCCGGAACTCACTGGGCTGGAAGCGGAAGGTGATGCCGGCCCAATGGGTGCCGGCGCCGCCGGTGCCGTTGCCGGGGTGGAACGAGCCCCAGCTGCGCATGGGCAGCGCCATCTGGGAGGTGTTGTTGCGCACGGTGACGGTGTTCTGCGCCGTCTGCAGCATCAGTTCCTGGCGCTGGTTGTAGCGCAGTTCGTCGGTGACGGTCTCAATGTTGAAATCGCGGGCGGTGTCGCGCCAGGGGCCGCGCTCGATGGCCACCACGTCAAGGCCCTCGTCGGTCAGCTCATTGGCGATGATGGCGCCGGCCCAGCCCAGGCCGACGATCACCACGTCCTTGTGGGGCAGTTTTCGGGCCATGAGATCAGCTCCTGCGCGCAGGTTGGGGGCGCCCGCCGATCTGCACCGGCGGGAGGTCGAGCGTCTCATTGTGGCGCTCGATATAGTCGCGGTAATCGTAGCGGGCGCCGGGAAAGCCGAGCATCTTCCACGAGACCATGTCGCGGTTGCCGCCGTAGATCGGGTCGGCGAAGAAGCCTTCCATGGTGTTCTGGAGCACGGTCTCGAAGAACATGCGCCCGTCAAAACCAGGCAAAGCGACCTTGCCGTCCTCAAGGCCCTTCAGCAGCGTGTCGCGATCCTGTTCGGACCAGTCGGCAAAGCCCTTGCCGCCGCCATTGGCCCGGCAATAGCGGTCCAGCGCCGCCAGCCCGCGGCGGTAGCGGCTCTGCGGTGTCAGTTCCGATTGGTCGCCCTGCGCCGAAGTGCCCTCGCGAAACGGCGGCCTCATATAGAGCCGCGCGGAGGTGCCGTAGCTGCCCGCCAGTTGCCGGTCGATGAAGATGGCGCAGCCGGCCTCCTTGCCGGACACGCTCAGCTCGTCGGCGGGCACCAGGCGCTCCACGATGGCTTCCACCGCCCGCGCCTCGTTCTGGGTGAAGAAATACCAGCCGCCGGGGCCGAGGGTCTCGGGTGGGGAATCCGCGAATGGCGACCAGGGCTGTGCGCCTTGGATGATGGCGGCGCGCACGGTGGTGGCACCGAAGAACACGGCCAGCGCCGTACTGGAGAGAAAGCCGCGCCGGGTGAGGCGGCCTCTGGATGCGGGCATGGCCTTCTCTCCTGCTGTCCCCTGCGCCGGGCGCACAGGGCTGCGGCGGCGCGCCCGAGCCGATGGGGTCGGGGGCCGCTGCTGGGTGGCGAACGATGATCGACGCTGGGGCGCGGGCTTTGTTCCTGCCCGGTCTGGCTGGATCGAGGCGGCGGACATACGCCAGCCTCTCCGCTTACCGCTCCGCCTGCGAGTTGGGTGGGCGGTCCTCAGCACCAATGCAGCAGGACGCTGCGGCAGCTACGCGGCGCCAGCGCCCGTGAGGGATGATCTGCGCAGCGCAGATTTTTTCGGTCGTCCGGAACCCAGGCGCAGCGCGACCTTGCGGAAGGGGCGGCCCGGTGCAGCGCGGGCCGCGTTGGCGCAGCCGTCGCCCCGAAAGGAGACGGTTCTAAAACCGCACCGCCAGCCGGGCGGTGAGGCCGTTGTCGGCGACGCCGTCCCCCCATTGGCCGGCATAGGACACCGCCATGGTCACGGCCGGGGTCCAGGCCAAAGACAGGCCGGCGTCGAGCGCCAGCACGTCGCCGGCCAGCGGCACGCCGGTGACTGTGAAGGGCGTGCTGCCGGCAAAGGCGAGGGTGGCGTCGGCGGCGGTGTCGCCGAAGGCGTGGCGCCAGCCGGCGCTGGCGTCGAACCGCAGCGGCATCGGGCCGGCCAGTGCCTCGCCCCCCAGCCGCAGGCCCAGGGTGGTGAAGGTGGCGTCGGCGCCGCTGGCGTTGCCGGACAGGGCCGCGAGGCCCCCGCGCTCGGCGATGCCGCCGGTCGCCACGTGTACATAAGCCAGCCCGGCGAACGGCTCCAAGGCGAGGGCGCCGGTGCCCAGGCGATAACCCAGGTCCGCGAACACCTGCGTCGTCTGCTGGTCGAGGCTGCCGGAGAGGCTGCCGGTGATGTTCGGCACGGTGACCAGGCGCGTGGTGTCGAGCGCCGCATAGGCATAAGCCGCCCCCGCCCGCAGGGCCAACGGCCCCCACTGGCCGGCGCCATAGACGCCAGCATGGGCGGTGTCGGCATCGGCGGAGGCGGCGCGGCTGCTCTGGGTGAACTGG
Source organism: Azorhizobium sp. AG788 (assembly GCA_943369575.1). Taxonomy (GTDB): domain Bacteria; phylum Pseudomonadota; class Alphaproteobacteria; order Rhizobiales; family Xanthobacteraceae; genus Azorhizobium. Next base: position 8,080 of record CALRNP020000118.1, read on the forward strand.
CTCTGGCTGTAGCCGGCGAAGATGCCGAGCCGGTAGGTCTCGTCCATGGCGCCGTCGATGCCGGTGAAGAAGCCACCGATGGAGCGCTCCACGCCGCCCGCCTCGGCGGTGCCGGAGAAATTGCCCCAGGAGCCATACGCCTGGCCCCAGGCGCCGGGGCCCTCCGGGGCGCGCAGGCGCGCGATCACCGCGTCGCGGGCGAAATGGCTGTCGGTCAGCGCCGTGGTCTGAAGCGTGCCGTAGAGATCGTCCGCCAACTGGTCGAAGGCGAGGCGGGCGCTGGCGAAGCTGGTCAGCGAGCCGACGGCGTCGTGCAGGGTGTTGCCGGTGGGCAGGCTGTCGAGGGCGCGGGCCACGGCGTTCTGGTTGCCGGTGACAGCGGCGGTCACGAAAGCGCGGTCCTGGGTCACCTCCAGCAGCACGCCGCGCGCATCGCTCACCGCCGCCACCCCATAAAAGGCCGAGACGCTGGTATCGCCCACCAGCGTATAGCTGCCGGTCACCCCGCCGGCGGCGGTGAGCACCGTCAGGCGCGCGCCCGGCGTATAGAGGCCGCCGAGGCTGGAGATGGAGATCTGCGCCCCCGGCTCCAGCGTGGCCGTGCCGCTGACGGTGATGAGGTCGGATCGCCCGCCCTGGACTTCGGCCCGATAGAGCGAGCCGGACGCCTGGGTGAAGTTTCCGGCGACCGCAATGGTGCCGACCGAATTGCCGGGGGCCACCACGCCGCCGGTGCCGACATTGAGGCTGCCGGTGGTGCCGTTGCCGGCCAGGGTGCCGCCCGCGGTCACCGCCACCGTGCCGCCCAGTCTCCCCGCCAGCGACAGGGTGCCGCCGGAGATGGTGGTGGTGCCCGCGAAGGCGGAGGCATCGCCCGCCAGCGTCACCGTGCCGGTTCCGGTTTTCACCAGCGCTCCGGTGCCGGTGAGGGTGTTGGCGAAGGTGCCGGCGCCGGACTGGTCGAGGATGAGGGTGCCATTATCGACAATGGCGCCGGTGCCGAAGCTGGCGGTGGTGCCGATCAGCGTGCCGCTTAAAATTGTCGTGGTGCCAGTAAATGCGGAAGCATTGCCCGCCAGCGTCACGGTGCCGGAGCCGGTCTTCACCAGCAGGCCGGAGCCGGACAAGGTGTTGGCGAATGTGCCCGCGCCGGACTGGTCCAGAACCAGCGTGCCATTGTCGACGACGGCGCCGGTGCCGAAGCTCGCCGAGGTGCCGATGAGCGTGCCGCCGGCAATGGTGGTGCCGCCGGAATAGCTGTTGCTGCCGGTCAGCCGCGTGGTGCCGGCATCCACCTCCACCTGCGCGCGGCCGGCGATGGTGGAAGCGAAGGTGTAATCGCTGGCGGTGTGGTTGAGGACGATGACGCCGGTGCCGTTCACCACCGTGACCGCGGCCGCGTTCAGCGTGCCAGGCGCCACCGGCGTCGCGCCGGTATCGGCGCCGATCACCAGCCGGGCGTTGGCCGTGCCGTCCGCCTGTCCGATCAGCACCTGGCTGGCGCTGACGGTGCCGCCATCGGCAATGGTCAGGCTGGAGGAGAGGCCGCCCATGACGATTTCGGTGGCGACCGTCAGCGTCGATCCGGCGCCGGAGACGCTGACCGTGCCGGTATTGCCGCCGTCGGCAATGGAGAGGAACTGGGCGGAGACGGCGCCGCCCTGGGAGATGCTCAGGGCGCCGGTTCCCCCGGTCCCGAGATAGAGCCCGCCATTGATCGTCCAGCGCGCGCCCACCCCGGAGACGGAGGCAAAGCCGCTTCTGCCCGAACTGATGCCGATGCCGGTGAGGCCTGAGGTGACAGTGGCGCCGCTGCCCACATCCAGTTCGCCCATGCCGCCGAAGCCGATGTAGAATTCGTTCGTCACCGTCAGGCTGGAGCCGGCGCCGTGGATGGTCAGCTGGCCGCTGGACGGGGGCAGGGATGCCGAGGTGGTCTGGTATCCGAGCACGACGTCGTCGGCGGTGACGGCGGCTCCGCCGCCGACGGACAGGAGAGCATCGCCCAGAAAGCCCACATAGAGCACGGTGGTATCCCAGCGGCTGCCGGCGCCGGAGACAAAGACTTCGCCCGGCGTGCCCTGGTAGTAGCTGATGATGCTGGTCCCGGAGGTCAGCTGGGCGCCGTCGGCGATGGAGAGGCTGCCATAGCCGCCATAGCCGACAACGATGCTGTCGGTGGCGCTCCAACGGGTACCGGAGCCAGCGATGGTCAGCTTGGCGACCGGGATGCCGATGCCGTAGCCGACCAGCGTCACCTGGGAGGTGCCAGCGGCTCCGTCCGAGAGGTTGACGGTGCCGTCGGTATCGATGGTGACGGTGCCCGACGTGTCCCAGCGGCTGCCCGCGCCGGAGACCGACACCAGCCCCGGCGCGCCGAACGTGCCGACGCTGGCGGTCTGGTCGGTGACGCGCGCACCATTGGCGATGATCAATGTGCCGTCGCCGGCGCCGCCCACGCTCAGCGTGCCGCCGATGGTCCACAGCGAGCCTGATCCGAGCACGCCCACCTGACCGATGCTGCCGCTCTGGCCGATGGTGGCCGAGCCGCCGGTGGTCACCAAGCCGCCATCGGCGATGGTCAGCGCCCCCTGGCCCAGTTCGCCGATGGTGAGATTGCCGGCGATGTCCCAGCGCGAGCCGGCGCCGGTCACGGTCATACTGCCGGTCTGGGTGCTGACGCCAATGCCCAGATAGCCATTGCCGGAGGTGGTGATGACGCCACCGGCGGTCGCCGATGCGATGCCATTGGTTCCGACGGACAGATCGCCCGTCACCTCCAGGCGCGAGCCGGCGCCGTCCACCGCCAGCACGCCGCCCGGCGACAGCAGGGCCGCCAGAAGCACGGAGCCGGTGGTGACCAGGCCGCCGTTCTCCACCCGCAGCGTGCCATAGCCGAAGCTGCCGATGGTGAGCGCGCCGGAATTGGTCCAGCTGGAGCCGGCCCCCGTCACCGTCACGGTGCCGCTGGCGGTGTTGGTGATCTCTCCCAGCACCGCGTTCCCGCTAACCAGGCTGGCGCCGTCGGCCACCTGCACCGCGGCCGCGCCATTGCTACCCACCACCAGTTCGCCGCCGACCTTCCAACTGGATCCGGCCCCGGACAGCGCCACACTGCTGGAGGTACCCGCCGCTGCGCCCACGCTGCCGGAAGCGCCGGAGACGGCGCCTCCGCCGGTCACCACCAGCGTGCCGTCCGCATCCACGCCCACACTGACGGCGCCGGTATTGGTCAGAACCGTGCCGCTGCCCGCCACCGTCAGCGTGCCGGCGGCGCCGACGCCGATCAGCGTATTGTCATAGGAGGACACGCCGGTGGGCAGGGTCTGGGTGCCGGTGACCACCAGATCACTTGCCGCCGCGCTGACGCTGCTGCCGGGGGCGATCACAAGCGTGCCGCCCCCAGAGATCGAGGTGGCCATGATCGCGGATGTCGCGCCCGTTAATGTCAGTGTGCCCGCGACCCCGCCGCTGGCCTGGGCCGAGAGGGCAGCGCTGGTGAAGGGGGGCAGGGTTGCCATGATCCCCGCATCGGCTGCTGCCGCACCGCCGAACCCCGCCGCGCCGAGCGCCAGCATCGAGCTGGAGGCCAGGAGGAAGGTCAGCATATGGCGGCGCATGGGGGCACTCCGGTCTGCCGGCGGTGGCAGGCCTTTGGGCTGTAGCCCAGGAGGGGCCGGCGGGTCTTGACCGGGGTTGCGCTTTTCCCTCGCGGCGCGCGCGCAATCCAGCCTTGGACCCTATCCCAGGTCGCCAAGCGCCAACCTTGCGCGCATGGGTATCCATGGCCATGGCGCGGGGCGACGAGGATGCCCGTCAGCGATCGATCGGCACGCGCACCACCGCATCCACATGGGCCCCGAGCGCCCAGGGCGGGCGGACATAGGCCACGTAGGCAGGGGCTTCGCCAAACACCCGTCGCGCGCGGGGCATCCACACCGCGCACACGGCGAAGACGGCTTCCGCAAGCAGGCGGTGCGGTCCCTGCACCGGCAGGCTGGCATAGGCGCCCGCAGTCATGGCGATGCGCCGCAGCGGTGCGCGCAGGGCCGGGAAGGTCAGGCCGGGATCGATGACGGTGCAGTCATAGCGCATGCGTTCCGGCGCCGTGAGGGCGGGATCATCATAGAGGATGCCCACTGGCTGGAGGCCATCGAGGCTGAAACCGGCCGCCTGCAACGCCTGGGCAAACCGGCGCCAGTGGGTGGGGATCAGATCCAGCCCGCCATGGCAGCGCATGGCGATGAGCGGAGTATCTGCCTGCTGCATCGGGCTGGCGGCGTCGGCGAGGTTGCGGTGCAGGACGCCGGGCAGCGGCGTCGCCGCCTGGGCCATGGTGCGCATGCGGTTCGGCGTGGTGCCGAAGCGACGGGCAAAGGCGCGGGTAAAGGCCGGCTGGCTGCCGTAGCCGGTCCGCAAGGCGGCGTCGAGAATGCCGGTGGAGGTCCGGCAGATGATGGTTGCGGCGTGTTCCAGCCGGATGCGCCGCACGTAGGCGCCGAAGGTCTCCCCCATCACCTCGGCGAAACGCCGATGGAAGTGGAACGGGCTGAGGCCCGCATCGGACGCCACCCCCTCGAGATCGGCGAAGACCGACAGATCGGCCTCGATGCGGTCCAAAGCGGTGAGCAGAAAGCGATCTGCCACCGCCACCGGCGGCACCCCTGAGAGATCGTCCGCCTCCCACCGCAGCCAGGCGTGCCAGGACTGGCGCTCTTCCACGAAGGTTCGCCCGAACCGTTCATAGGAGATCATCTCGGCTTGCCGGGCATTGAGCTCCTGATCAGCAAACGGGTCGGCGTGAAATTTGTGCATCCACAGCATTCCGTCGTCGGCAGAGGCGGGCGGCGTGCGCCTGCGCCCCTCCACCAACCCAATGCCGCCCCGCTGGAGAATCCAGCCTTTCCCCATGGCAAGTTAGCGGGGCCGCCCGCGCAAGTCACTTCACCCCAGGATACCGTACATCCGTCGCTGGCGACGGCGTGCCGCGCCCATTGATGCGACGACCTCCTTCGGTGAGCCGGTCTCTCCCCGTCGCTCTCGATTTGCCAACTACTCAACCGTCGTTTCCTTAGGTAATGCGCCTTCCGTAAAGTAAGAATGCCGCTTAGCGTGCCTATTGGTTTGAAATTGTTTTTGCAAGGTTTGTGCAAGCCTCAGGACATACTCAAGAAGAAACGCTGGGTTAATTCCTTAGAGGGCGAGATATGATCAATCGGTTGAAAATCAGAGATAAGCTGTTCCTGGGCTTCGGAATTGTTGTTCTTCTGATGCTGGGCAATGCCGCCTGGGTCACCATCTCCAGCCGCCAGATCGATAGCGCGCTGCGGCGTTCGGACGTGGCCGCCAACACTGTCGTCACCATGAAGAACGCCTTTCTGGAAGTGCGGCAAGGCCGGGTGATGGCCTGGTCCTACATGGCCACGGGCGAGGGCAACTACCTTACCGGCCGCGATACCGCGTTCCAGAATTTCGACAGCATCTACAAGAAGGCGCTCGCCAATCCGCTGCCGACGGAAGCCGTTCGGCTGATGGATGATTTCCGCGCCGCGGTGGTCCAGTTCCGCGATGCCGCGGTTCGCATGAATGATCTGAAGAAGCAGGGCGTCGCCATCACCGCGCCGGAGATGGTGGCGGTGATGAAGGATGTGGACGCCGGCGCCCGCCTCTATGCGGAGACCAACGGCAAGGCCTCCAGCTACCTGGACCGCATGTCCGCCGCCGCTTCCGCCGATGCCCATGCTCAGATCAGCCTGTCCGACATGACGCTGCTGGCGGTGTCGATCGTCCTGGTGGTGCTCAGTGCCGTCATCGCCTTCGTGCTGGCGCGGGCGATTGCGACCCCGGCGCGCCAACTGTCGAAGGTGATCGCCGAACTGGCCACGGGCCACACCGAGGTGAAGGTCCCGCACCAGCAGCGCGGCGATGAGATCGGTGAGATCGGGCAATCGGTGGAAGTGCTGCGCGTGGAACTGGCCCGTGCCCAGGTGGCGCGTGAGGAACAGGCCGCCCGCGAGGACGCCGAGCGCCGCCAGATCGACCGCCGCCAGCGCATGGCGCAGGAGTTCGTGGCCCGCATGCAGTCGCTCGCCGCCGGCTTTGCCGGCTCCTCCGGCGAGGTGGCCGATTCCGCCCGCAACCTGTCCAGCACGGCGGAAGAATGCTCGCGCCAGGCCCAGGCCGTGGCCGAGGCGGCGGAACTGGCGGCCACCAATGTGCAGACGGTGGCGGCCTCCTCCGAGGAACTGGCGGCCTCGGTGCGCGAAATCACCAAGCAGGTGAGCCATTCCGCCGATGTGGCCGACGTGGCGTTCAAGGAGGCCGGCGCCTCCAACGACCGCATCGCGGCGCTGTCGATCTCCGCCACTGCCATCGGCGATGTCATCAATCTCATCAAGGGCATCGCCGACCAGACCAACCTGCTGGCGCTGAACGCCACCATCGAGGCCGCCCGCGCCGGCGAGGCCGGCAAGGGCTTTGCGGTGGTCGCATCCGAGGTCAAGCAATTGGCGGCCCAGACCGCCAAGGCCACCGCCGACATCTCGGCCAAGGTGAACGAAATCCAGTATGCCACCAACGGCACCGTCACCTCCATGTCGGAGATCGTGCGGGTGATCACCGACATCAAGGACATCTCCTCCGCCATCGCCAGCGCCATCGAGGAGCAGGGCGCGGCCACCGGCGAGATCGCCGAAAACTGCCAGCAGGCCGCCACCGGCACCCAGCAGGTCACCGACAACATCAGCGGCGTCGGGCGGGCGGCGGAGATGACCGGCTCGGCCTCCACCCAGTTGCTCTCGCTCTCCGAAGGCCTGTCCAACCAGGCCGCAGAACTGAGCAGCGTGGTCCAGACCTTCGTGCGCGACCTCAACGCCGCCTGAGGCTCCGACCACCACCCACCTTGGCCCTCGGGCTGACCTTTGGCCCCGGATCGCGCCTGGCGCGGTGCGGGGCCGTTGCCGTTGTGGACCGGGCCACGGCCGTGTGCCTCGGCCTCCGCTCCGGCGGCGCCGTGGACCCGAGGTCGGGGCGGCCGCAGTGGAGGGCGGGCATTGCCGTTTGGTCACCGGCGGGCGGGACTGGTAGGCTCCATTCCCCCGCCATTGATCTGCCGCCTGGAACCCGCCGCTGATGTCCGTTGCCTTCACCCGCGAAAACGATCTGGAAGCCACTGCCGCCGATCTGCCGGACCGTCCGATCTCGCCCCATCCCAATCTCGTCACCGCCTCAGGGCTGGCGGCGCTGGATGCGGCGCTGGCGGCGGCGCGCGCAGCCTATGGCGCGGCCCAGACTGGCGATGTGCAGGCCGACCGCACCGCCATGGCGCGGGCGACGCGGGACCTGCGCTATTTCAGCGCCCGCCGCGCCAATGCCCAATTGGTGGAAAACGTGCCGGATCCGCAGACGGTGCAGTTCGGCGTGGCGGTAACCCTCGACCGGGAAGACGGCCGCCGCCAGGTGTTCCGCATCGTCGGCGAGGACGAGGCGGACCCGGCTCAGGGCTCGGTCTCCTACGTCTCCCCTTTGGCCCGCGCCGTCATGGGCAAGGCCATCGGCGACGTCGTCCTGGTCAACGGCCAGGACGTGGAGGTAGTGGGCATCGCGTGAGGGGGGGGGCCGGCAGGGACGCTCCTCGGTCGCCCTTTCAGTCCTGAGGCGCGCAATAGAGCCCGTAGAGGGTTTCCAGCACGGCGCGCACCTCGCGGCTGGCGAGGCTGTAAAAGATGGTCTGCGCCTCCCGGCGGGTGGTGAGGAGACCTTGCAGGCGCATCTTGCCCAGATGCTGCGATAGTGCCGACTGGCTGAGCCCGGCCAGGACCGCCAGATCGCCCACCGAGCGCTCCCCCTCCACCAGATGGCACAGCACCAGCAGCCGCTTGGCATTGGCCATGGAGGCCAGCAGCGCCGCCGCCTCCTCGGCTCGGGCCTCAAGCACCGGCAGGGCAGGCTTCAACGACAGGACAGGCGCGGGCGTGCTTGACATATTATCATCTTCAAATATACGATATTAATAAATTACAGCAGAAGGCCATCATGGTCAATGTTCGCAGCGCCGCTCACGCGGCACGTGCGCTGGCGGGCCGTCTCTGCTGGCGGCTCTCGTCTTGCCGCTGCCCGATGCCCCCGGGAAGCCTTTCCTGAAGGCGCCCCTCCACGGCCTCTAAGCGCTCGGTTCCGGTCTATCGGCCTCACTGAGGCCGTTGCGCTGCATCTTCGCGTAAAGGCTGCTCCGGGAAATGCCGAGGGCGCGGGCGGCGGCGTGGCGGTTGTCGTGGGTGCGCAACGCTTCGCGGATCATGGTCCGCTCCAGCTCCGCGTGTGCGGTGGACAGGTTCGCCGCGGCCAGCGTCGACGCCGGCGGGGTGCCGGGGTCAATGCCGAGCGCCTCGGCAATATCGCGCGCCTGAATGCGGTCGCCGTCGGTGCGCACATAGGCCTGCTCGATGACATTCGCCAGTTCCCGCACATTGCCGGGCCAGGCGTGGGCCTCCAGCAGGTCCAGCGCCTCGCGAGCGAGTGGGCGCAGGGGCATGGCGAAGGTCTGGGCGATCCGCTCGCTGAACTTGCCCGCCAGCAGTTCGATGTCGCCCTGGCGCTCGCGCAAGGGCGGAAGCCGGATGGACAGCACGTTCAGGCGATAGAACAGGTCCTGCCGGAAGGTGCCGGCGCGCACCATGTCCGCCAGCGGGCGGCTGGTGGCGGCGATGATGCGTACATCCACCCGTGCCAACTGGTTGGAGCCCACCGGCTCGACCTCCCCGTCCTGGAGCGCCCGCAGCAGCTTGGCCTGCAGCGCCAGCGGCATGTCGCCGATCTCGTCGAGGAACAGGGTGCCCTCATGGGCGATCTGAAACTTGCCCGGCCGCGGCTGACGGGCAGCGCCGGTGAAGGCGCCGGGCGCGACGCCAAAGAACTCGGCTTCCAGCAGGGTCTCCGGCACCGCCGCCACATTGATGGCGACAAATGGCCGGTTCACGCGGCTGGACCCGGCGTGGATGGCGTGCGCGGCCATCTCCTTGCCGGTTCCCGTCTCTCCCAGCAGCAGAACCGGGGAGCGCACGTC
>CALRNP020000119.1:0-17121 GCA_943369575.1 Azorhizobium sp. AG788
CCAAATTGCATGCGATTACCTAATGATATCGTATACTATTTTCTCAAAAGTGTGCAATGCCAACGATTTCTGCCACACCCAAGGCCAACCCTTCCCCCTGGGCATGCACCGCTGCGACCTGATCGCATACAATTCCGCCTAAGATTTCAGCGCCCCCCGCGAGACCATGTAACAGCAGCGGCCCCCAGCCGGCGGCCGGCCGGGTCACTCGGGGGGCAGCGAGCCGGGACGTCCCCGCGGCAAGCTCCAGGCAAGCCCGGCACAAGCGACACGCCTGACAAGATATTCAGCAGACGTATTTAAGACTTATTGAGATCGAGATTGCCCCATGTCATACGCGAACCTTACCATGAACTGGAAAGTGGTGAGCCTGCTGCTCGCACTTGGCCTTGTCAGCATCGGCGGCGCATATTATGCGACATTTAACATGTCGTCTGTTGATCAGATGTATACGGACATCATCGATGGACCTGAGGTTGCCATATTAAGTCTAGCGCGCACCAATCGCGCCCAACTCGCGGCCTCGAATGCGATTTATCGCAACATCATTGCTACGAGCGAAGCTGAAAATAAAGCCGCCGATGCTTCCCGCATCGGCGCCGTAAAGCTGTTTGACCAAAATATCGAACAAGCCAAGAAAACCGCGCCCGAATTTGCCGATAAAATCGGAGTAATCGCACAAAAATTCCATAATGCCGTGGAGAATGTGTGCGCCGAGGTCATCAAGACCGCCAATGGCGGAACCGGAAGTGCGGGCAATGCACGCGCGGGAAAACTGATGGTCGAGCAATGCGAACCTGAGATGGGCGCCATCCTGGCATCCTCCATGGCCGTGACCCGGCTCATCATCGAAGAGGTTGCCCGGAGAAACGCGGTAGGCACGGTCACAACCAACCATACCAACCGTCTCCTGCTCGGTGGCATCTCCGCGGCCACGCTCGCGGTGATCGCACTCGCCGTGCTGCTGGTGCGCCGCGGGATCGTGACGCCGATCAAGGGCATGATGGGGGTCATGGAGGCCATGGGGAAAGGCGATCTCAACCGCCCCGTGGAGGGAACCACGCGCTCCGACGAGATCGGCGCCATGTCGAAGACATTGGAAGTCCTGCGCAATCAACTGATCGCAGCCGATCATGTTCGCCAGGAGCAGGCCGCACGGGAAGAGGCCGAGCGACAGGTTCTGGCCAGGCGCGAAGAGCTGGCGCATCGGTTCGTCGCCCGGATGCAGGATTTGGCCGCCAGTTTCGCCAAGTCTTCGAGCGAAGTCGCGGCGTCCGCCCGCAATCTCTCCTCCACGGCGGACGAGACCTCCCGTCAGGCGCAGGCGGTGGCCGCTGCCGCAGAGGAAGCCGCGACCAATGTGCAGACCGTGGCAGCCTCGTCGGAAGAACTGGCGGCATCGGTGCGCGAGATCTCCGGCCAGGTCAGCCATTCTGCCGAGGTGGCCGATATCGCCTTCAAGGAGGCCGAGGCCTCCAATGCGCGGATCGGCGATCTGTTGATCGCCGCCACGGCCATCGGCGATGTCCTCAATCTGATCGAGGGGATCGCCAGCCAGACCAACCTCCTCGCCCTCAATGCCACCATTGAGGCAGCCCGTGCGGGCGAAGCCGGCAAGGGCTTTGCGGTGGTGGCGTCAGAAGTGAAGCAGCTCGCCGCCCAGACGGCGACCGCGACCGCCGACATCTCCGCCCGGATCAGCGAAATCCAACTGGCCACGAACGGAACCGTGGCCTCCATGGCTGAAATCGTTCGGGTGGTCTCCGACATCAAGCAGATCTCCGTCGCTATCGCCGGTGCGGTGGAGGAGCAAGGCACGGCCACCGGCGAGATTGCCCAGAACTGCCAGCAGGCAGCCACCGGAACGCAGCAGGTCACCTCGAACATCGGCGGCGTCGGTCGAGCGGCCGAGATGACGGGCTCGGCGTCCACCCAACTGCTATCCTTGTCGGAAGGGCTGTCGAGCCAGGCCACCGATCTGCGCAGCGTTGTCGAGACCTTCGTGCGCGAACTGAGGGCGTGACGTGCTGAACCGCCATGCGCTGCGGCGGCTCATGGGCTGCCGCAGCGGCGGATCCTGGGGAGCGAGCACGCCTGCGCGGGGCTGGCAGGTAGCGGCAGGCAGACCGTGAGATGAAACAGCCTGCCCCCCGCTTCAGCGCAGCTTCAGGGTGGCCAGACCCAGCAGGGCCAGCACCACGGCGACGATCCAGAACCGGATCACCACCTGGGATTCGGTCCAGCCGAGCTGCTCGAAATGGTGATGGATGGGCGCCATGCGAAACACCCGTTTGCCGGTCAGGCGGAACGAGACCACCTGCACGATCACCGACACCGCCTCCAGCACGAACAGGCCGCCGATCACCGCCAGCACGATCTCGTGCTTGGTGGCGACCGCAATGGTGCCCAAGAGGCCCCCCAGCGCCAGCGAGCCGGTGTCGCCCATGAAGATCTGCGCCGGGGGGGCATTGAACCACAGGAAGCCGAGACCGGCGCCGATGATGGCACCGCAGATCACCGCCAGCTCGCCCACACCGGCCACATAATGGATCTGCAGATAGTCAGCGAACACCACGTTGCCGGAGAGATACGAGATCACCCCGAACGAGCCGGCGGCGATCATCACCGGCACGATGGCGAGGCCGTCGAGGCCGTCGGTGAGGTTCACCGCATTGCCCGCCGCCACGATGACGAAGGCGCCAAACACCACGAAGAACCAGCCCAGATCCAGCAGCAGGTCCTTGAAGAACGGGAAGGACACCGAGCTGGACAGCCCTACCTTGCCCGCATTGAGGATCAGCACCACCGCGATGCCGGCAATCACCGCCTCGATGGCGAGGCGCGCCTTGCCGGAGAAGCCCGCGTGGCTCTGGCGGGTGACTTTCAGATAGTCGTCATAGAAGCCGATCAGGCCGAAGCCCGTGGTGACGAACAGCACCACCCAGACATAGATGTTGGACAGGTTCGCCCACAGCAGGGTCGCCACCATGAGCCCGGAGAAGATCATCAGCCCGCCCATGGTGGGCGTGCCCTTCTTGGTCAGCAGGTGCGACTGGGGGCCATCGGCGCGGATCGGCTGCCCCTTACCCTGCTTCAGGCGCAAGGTGGAGATGATGGCCGGCCCGAACAGGAACACGAACAACACCGCGGTGACGATGGCGCCGCCGGTGCGAAAGGTAATGTAGCGGAACACATTGAAGGCGGGAAACGAGCCTTGGAACTGCGCGAGCCACTGGAGCATAAGTCTATCCTTCGAGCAGCGCGTCCCCGGAGACCCTGAAGCGATCGGACAGGGCTTTCACCAGCGGCGCCATGCGGCTGCCGTTGGAGCCCTTCACCATCAGGGTATCGCCGGCCCGGATGGCAGCGGAGATCATGGGTTCAAGGTGGGAGGCGTGCACCGCATAGCCGCCGCGCCGCGCCGAGGGCAATTCCTGCCACAGCGCATGCATCAGCGGCCCGGCGCAGAACACGGTGTCGATCTTGGCGGCGGCCAGCGCCTGCGCCAGTTCGCGATGATGGACTTCGCCCTCGGTGCCCAGCTCCAGCATGTCGCCGAGCACGGCGATGCGCCGCCCGCGCGGCCCCACCGGGGTGCGCGACAGAACGTCGATGGCGGCGCGCATGGACGCGGGATTGGCGTTGTAGCTCTCATCCAGCAGGGTCGCGGCGCCGCCGGCCAGCGCCAGTTCCAGCGCCACGCCGCGGCCGGGTGGAGGCCGCAGGCGGGCCAGCGCCAGGCCGGCCAGCGCCAGATCGGCGCCCAGCAGATGCACGCCCGCCAACACGGCCAAGACGTTCTGCACGATATGGCGGCCGGGCATGCCGATTTTCAGCGTCACCCGGGTGCCCATGACATCGGCCACCAGCACCGAGCAGCGCGGATCCAGCGCCACCTCCACCAGCCGCACGTCGCTGGCCGGGTCGGCGCCGAAGGTCACGATCCGGCCAACGCCGACGGCGCGGGCACGGGCTGCGAGGCGCTCGAACTGGCCGTTGTCGCGGTTGAGCACGGCGGTGCCGCCCGCCTCCAGGCCATCGAAGATTTCCGCCTTGGCGTCGGCGATCTCCTCGATGCCGGCGAACTGGGCGATGTGCACCGCTTCCACCGTGGTGATGATCGCCACCTGCGGGCGCACCACCTGCACCAGCGGCGTGATCTCGCCGGGATGGTTCATGCCGATCTCGAACACGCCGAAGCGGGCCTCGCGCGGCATGCGGGCGAGCGACAGCGGCACGCCCCAATGATTGTTGTAGGAGGCGGCCGAGGCGTGGGTCTCGCCCTCAGGCGCCAGCGCCAGCCGCAGCGCCTCCTTGGTGGTGGTCTTGCCCACCGAGCCGGTCACGGCAATGATGCCTGCCTGCGAGCGGGCGCGCGCGGCGCGGCCGAGGTCGGTCAGGGCGGCCAGTACGTCCGGCACCACCAGCAGCGGGCCGTCGCCCATCAGATCGGCCTTGTCGGCGGCCACCACCGCCACGGCGGCCCCCCCCGCCAGGGCGCGGTCCACATAGGCATGGCCGTCACTGTTCTCGCCGGTGATGGCGAAGAAGGCATCGCCGGGCGCCAGGGTGCGGGTGTCGATGGAGATGCCGGTGGCGTCCCGCACGTTCCCACGGACCTGCCCGCCGGTGGCGGCCATCAGTTCGTCCGGGGTGAATAATATGCGCGCGCTCATGCTCCCACCTCCCCCAGGGCGGCGAGAACGGCCGCAGTGTCCGAGAACGGATATGTCCGGTCGCCTATGATTTGGCCGGTTTCGTGGCCTTTGCCCGCCACCACCAGAACATCCCCAGGCTGAAGCATCATGACAGCGGCCCGGATCGCCTCATCCCGCGCCGCGATCTCGCGGGCGCCGGGAGCGGCGGCCAGGATCTCGGCGCGGATGGCGGCGGGGTCCTCGCTGCGCGGATTGTCGTCGGTGACGATCACCACGTCGGCTTTCTCCGCCGCGATCGCCCCCATGATTGGGCGCTTGCCGCGATCGCGATCGCCGCCGCAGCCGAACACCACCAGCAGCCGGCCGGTGGTGGCGGCACGCAAGGTGTCCAGCACCGTGGCGAGGGCTTCGGGCTTGTGGGCATAGTCCACGAATACCGGGCGGGCGGGATCGGCGCCGATGCGCTCCAGCCGCCCCGGCACGCCGGTCAGATGCGGCAAGGCCGCCAGCGTCTCGTCCAGCGGCAGGCCACCCGCCGCCGCCAAGCTGGCGGCCAGCAGCGCGTTGTCGGCCTGGAACCGGCCCACCAGCGGCAGCAGGATGTCCGGCCGGTCGGCGAAGCGGATGCGCTGGGCGGGGCCTTCGGGGGTGATTTCGGTGACGTTCAGATCACCGCCGGGGCCGATGGCGACGGTGGGCAGGCCGCGGGTGCGGGCATAGGCCAAAGTGGTGGCGCCGAACGGCGCGTCGGTGGCGGCGATTGCCGGCGCGGTCATCGGCAGCAGCTCGGTGAACAGCCGCAATTTGGCGTGATAATAGGCCTCCACCGTCGGGTGGTAGTCCAGATGGTCGCGGCCCAGATTGGTGAAGCCGCCGGCACTCAGGCGCACGCCGTCCAGCCGGCGCTGGTCGAGCCCATGGGACGAGGCTTCCAGCGCCATGTGGGTGATGCCGGCGCCCGCCAGTCGGTCGAGGGTGGCATGCAGGTCCACCGGGTCCGGCGAGGTCAGCCCGCCATAAGCCGCCTCGCCCGGCGCGATCAGGCCGAGCGTGCCCATATAGGCCGCCTTCAGCCCCAGATGGCTCCAGATCTGCCGCAGGAATTCCGCCACCGAGGTCTTACCGGCGGTGCCGGTGATGGCCACCACCGTCTGCGGCTGACGCGGATGCAGGTGGGCGGACGCCAGCGCCAGCGAACGGCGCACGTCCAGCGAGAAGGCCAGCGGCACCGTCATTTCCGGCGGCGCGCCCGTGGGCTCCATCAGCACCGCGCCGGCGCCCTTGGCCAAGGCATCGGACACGAACCGCGCACCATCGGCGCGGGTGCCGGGCACGGCGACGAACAGCATGCCGGGCTGCACCTTGCGACTGTCGGCGGTGATGCCGCTGACCGCGACGCCGCCCGCCCCGCCCTGCACAAGGCGGGCATGGCCGGCGAGCAGATGAAGCAGATCCGCCATGGGCGCCTTCTCAAGAGGGACGCGGGCGAACCGGACGCCGCGCGCGGAAGTTCGGGGCTCCGCCCGGACCGGGTGGGTTGCTGGTCTCTAGCGCTCGGCCACCTTCTGCTGGATGGCGCGCAGCATCTGGTCGGCACCGGGCAAATTCTCACGCGGCGCCACGTTCAGCATGGGGGCGATGCGCTCGACGATCTTGCCGGCGGTGGGCGCCGCATTCCAGCCGGAGGTGGCATAGCCATAGGTGCCGGGGACCGCCTGCGGCTCGTCCAGCATCACCAGAACCAGATATTGCGGCTTATCCATGGGGAAGATGGCGGTGAACGAGGTCAAGAGCTTGGTCTTGGAATAGCGCCCATCCACCACCTTCTCGGCGGTGCCGGTCTTGGCACCCACCAGATAGCCGGGGACGTTGGCGCTTTTGCCGGAACCCTTCTCCACGTTGAGGCGCAGCAGATAGCGCATCTTGTCGGAGGTTTCCGGCTTCAGCACGCGGGTGGCCACCTTCATGGCGTCCTCCTCCGAGCGCTTCAGGAAGGTGGGCGGAATGAGGAAGCCGCCGTTGACCATGGAATTGACCGCCATCACCGCCTGGAGCGGGGCGACCGCGATGCCGTGGCCGAAGGCGATGGTGGCCGAGTTCAGTTCGCCCCAGCGCTTGGGCACGATGGGCTCGGCGCTCTCGGGCAGTTCGGTGCGCAGCCGGTCCAGTTGGCCCATCTTCTTCAGGAACGCCTTGTGCGCCTCCACGCCGAGGCTCAGCACCATCTTGGCGGTGCCGATGTTGGACGAAACGATGAAGATTTCCGGCACCTGGAGAACCCGGTTCTCCGCATGGAAATCGTGGATGGCGAAGCGCCCGAACGACAGTGTGCCGCGGGCATCGAACGACGAGCTCAGGCTGATCTTGCCGGAATCCAGCGCCATGGCGAAGGACAGCGACTTGAAGGTGGAGCCCATCTCGAACACGCCGGTGGTGAGGCGGTTCAGATGGGCGTTGTCGCGCGGATCGTTGGACTGGTTGGGGTCGAAGTCCGGCAGCGACACCATGGAGACGATCTCGCCGGTGCGCACATTGGTGACCACGCCCATGGCGGCCTTGGCCTTGAACTTGTCCTTGGCCTTCAGCAATTCATCGCGCACCGCGTGCTGCACCCGCGCGTCCATGGCCAGCGCCACCGGCTCCTGCTGGCGATCGGTGGCAAAGCCGGCCATGTGCAATTCGGCGAGGCCGCGGCCGTCAATATATTTCTCCAGGCCGGCGATGCCCTGGTTGTCCACGTTCACGTTGCCGATAACGTGGGAGAAGGTGGGGCCGTCGGGATAGATGCGGCGGTTTTCCCGCACAAAGCCGATGCCAGGGAAGCCCAGGCGATAGACCGCCTTCTGCTGCGAGGGCGTGATCTCGCGCTTGAGCCAGGCGAAGCCCTTCTTGGAATTCAGCCGCGCGCGCACTTCGGCCACATCAAGATCCGGCATGACCTTGAGCAGGCCTTCCAGGGTCTCGTCGGGATCGATCAGGCGCTTGGGCTCGGCGAACAGGGACGGCGACTTCACGTCGATGGCCAGCACGTCGCCATTGCGGTCGACGATGTCCGGCCGGGCGGAGGCCACCGCCTCGGAGCCGCCGCCGCGCACGCCGTTGGGGTCGGAGGTCAGGGCCAGGATCACCAGACGGCCACCGATGGCCACGAACACCAGCGAGAAGCCGAGGATGAGCAATTTAAGCCGCGCCCGCGCCACCGTCTCCTGGTCCACCCGGTCCAGGCCGAACAGGCCGCGGAAGATGAAGATCGAGGCGCGATAGGTGAAGATCACCAGCCCCACCAGCTTCATCACGAACCAGCGGCACAGCCGGTAGATGCGCAGCACGATCCAGCGGGCGATGCCGTAGATCAGGCGGCCGATGCCGGCCACGATCCGCCACAGGAGCATCAGCACGAAGCGGCCCACGGCCAAGGCGGCGCGACCGAGAAGCTGGCCGGCCCGAACGAGCGGTTGGGGAAGCGTCATCTGGCGGGCCTCGTCAGTGCGTGCTGCCGGGCAGAATTCCCGGCGGCAGGAGGGCGCCCAAGGCGGCGAAGGGATTGAATGGCGCGGGCGGCGCGGCAGCCGGCGGCGCCTGGGGCGCAGCGCCGGCGGAGGCCGCAGCGGGGGCCGAATTGCGGGCGACCGGGGTGCCTGTACGCTCCTTGGCGGCGGGGTCCTTGGTGGCGGGCTTGGACACCGGCGCATTGGGATTGCGCAGGGCCGAGGCCGCCGGCGGACCGGAGGCGCCCGAGCCGGAGCTGGTGCTGGTCGGCCGGTCGGACGGGCCGGGTTTGGTCACGGTGGAGGTGGTCAGCGGGGCGTCCACCAGCGCCTCGATCATGCCGCCGATGCCGTCGCCATTGGCGCTGGGCTTCTCGGGCAGGTCGTCAAGGGTGGAGATGTTGTCGGAGGAGAGCGGCTGCAGATCCAGATGGCGCTGCACCAGGCCCTGCACATAGAGCGGCGCGGTGCGGCGGGCCCATTCCGCGCGCATGACGGCAATCGAATCGCGCTCCGCCCGGATCGCGGCACGCAGATGGGCCAGGCGTTCCGCCTCGGCCGTCGAAGCGTACTTCACCTGGTAAACCACTGCGGCGGTCACGAGCAGCGCCAGAACCATCAACAGGTTGGCGATGCGGAACATCAGCTGCGTCTCCGCCCTCGGCGTTGTGACAGATCGGCGGGCAAAAGCCCCGCCAGGTCACCATCCGGATGCGCCGGGGTTTCCGTGCGCTCGGCCGCGCGAAGCTTCGCGGACCGGGCACGCGGATTGCCTGCCACTTCTTCGGAGCCGGGCTCCACCATTCCCTTGGCGATCAGCCGGAACGAGGGAGCCGGCCCCTCCGCTTGCGGCATGTGGCGCGACGCGGAAGGTGCCTTGCTCCGATGTGACAGAAAAGTCTTAACGATCCTGTCTTCGAGGGAATGGAAGGTCACCACCACCAGCCGCCCGCCGGGCTTCAGTGCCCGCTCGGCGGCGGCCAGAGCCCGCACAAGCTCATGCAATTCTTCATTTACGGCGATGCGCAGCGCCTGGAAGGTGCGGGTGGCCGGATGCATTTCGCCGGGCTTGGCCCAGACCACCTTGGACACGATGTCGGCCAGTTGGGTGGTGCGGGTGATGGGCGATTCGGCCCGGGCGGTAACTATAGCTTTCGCGATCTGGCGCGAAAAACGCTCCTCGCCCAAGGACCAGATGATGTGGGCCAGCTCCGCCTCTTCCAGGTCCGCCACCAGATCGGCGGCTGAGGGCACATCGCCGCCCATGCGCATGTCCAGCGGCCCGTCGCGGCGGAACGAAAAGCCGCGCTCGGCCTGATCCAGCTGCATGGAGGAGACGCCGATATCCAGCACCACGCCGTCCAGCGGCGCAAAGCCGAGGTTAGCGGCGAGGACATCGAGGTTGGAGAAGCGGTCTTCCGCCAAAGTGAGCCGGCCGTTGGCCGCCAGCACCAGATCGGCGCCGGCGGTGATGGCGGTCTGGTCGCGGTCGATACCCAGCACGCGGCAGTCCGCGGCGCCAAGGATCGCCCGTGTGTAACCTCCCGCGCCGAAGGTGCCGTCCACATAGGTGGCGGCATCCTTCGGCGCGAGGTGCGCGAGAACCTCGGTGAGCATCACCGGAAGATGACGGGCCGGTCCGCCAGCGGCGTCGGTGGGTCCGACCCCGCGACCCGTCGTCATCCCGTGATGCTCCCCTTGTCCTCAGCTCTGGAACCGAGCGCGTGCCGAAGCTGACGCACCTTCTCCCGGGCCTCCGCGAGATGGGTGCGAAATCGCTCCGGTTCCCAGATCCGGAATTTGTGTCCCAGCCCCACGAAGGTCACCTGGTCGGTGATGGCGCCGTGGTGCTTCAAGCTTTCCGTCAGGACCACCCGGCCCTCCGGATCGATCTTCAACGTCTCGGTGGTGCCGTACAGCGCCGCTGCCAGCTCCTCGCGCGCCTCCGAATAGGGCGGATAGCGGTCGATCAAAGCCTCGATCTCCGCCATCAGGCGCGAACCGCCCGCATCCAGCGCCGGTTCGGCGAGGCTGGGGTGGCAATACAGAATGTCTGTCCCGTCCTTGGCCAGCACCGTGCGATAGGGCGCGGGAATGGACACCCGGCCCTTGGCGTCCAGGCGCATCGTGTAGGTGGACACGAAGCGATCCATGACGCCCGCGAAACCCCCAGTGCTGTTACGGGAACTCACCCACCGGCGACCACGGGCCGCCGCACTGATGACGCGAACCGGAGGCGCCGCCATACGCGCTGACCCCTCCGGATGGGTAGATTTGGGTTAACATGGGATATCATGGGCGTCAATGGATCGAGCATGGGACAACTCGTGCCGTTAACCTTTCGTCAACGTTAATGAGCCGTTGATATTGCAGCGCGAACGCGCTCTTGTGGCCGTGTTCCAGGCGGGTGGGGATTTAGCGTGGAGCCTAAGACGTGAGGCAGGTCACCGGACTGATCGGCGGTGCCGGAGTGGGGTTCGCCTTGGGCGGCCCCCTCGGCGCGCTGCTGGGCGGACTGGCGGGCACTGCGCTCGCCACTTTGCTTGCGCCCGCGCCCCGGCCCGCCGCTTTCTCCATCGCCCTGATTGCCCTGAGCGCCAAGATGGCCAAGGCGGACGGCGTGGTGGTGCCCCTGGAAGTGGCGGCGTTCCGCCAAGTCTTCGACATTCCCCCTGAGGATCTCGCAGGAGTGGCGCGCGTGTTTGATCTCGCACGGCAAGACACCGCTGGTTTCGAATCCTACGCCCGGCAGATCGGCAGCCTGTTCGCCGACGAGCCGGAGACGCGGGAAGATCTGCTCGACGCCTTGTTCCACGTGGCCAAGGCCGACCATGCGCTGCACCCGGATGAACTGATCTTCCTGCAGAAGGTCGGCGCGCTGCTGGGCTTCGAGGGCACCGCCTATGATCGCATCGAGGCCCGCCATGTGCGCCGCCCCGGCGACCCATATGCGGTGCTGGACCTGCCCCCCGATGCCAGCGATGCACAGGTGAAGGCCCGCTGGCGCACCCTGGTGGGCGAGCATCACCCCGACCGTCTCGCCTCCCGCGGCCTGCCGCCGGTGGCGATCAAGCTGGCCAATGACCGGGTGGCGGCGGTGAACGCTGCTTATGGGCGGATCCAGGCACTACGCGCGGCGGGTTGAGCACGGACGGGAAACGGCTTTAACTCGCCATCCAGCCACTATGACGGCATGGTGGACGCGACGCTTTCCGGAAGACCGGATGGCGAGCCGCCGACGGAGGACGCGGCATGAGGAACACGGCGACCGGGTGGGGGCGAGCCGGCTTTTGGGGCGGGATCGCCTTGTTCGGCCTCGGCTTCATCATGTATGTGGCAGGAACACTGGGCCATCAGCCCGGTGACCTGACCGCGGTCGCCATCGGCCTCTGCCGTTTTGCCACCGGCGTCTCTGCCGTCGGCGCCATCGTATGGGCTCTTGGCTGCATTGAAGATCAGCTCAAGATCATCGCCGCCAAGGACCCTCCCTCGCTCTGAGATCTTTTGTGCCCGATCCCTCGCTTCCCTTCGCCCCCGACAGCGGCCTTGTCAGCATCCTCGCCCCCTCCCCCAACCATGGGGAGCGCCGCTGCGCCGTCGACATGCTGGTGCTGCACTATACCGGCATGGCGAGCGCCGAAGCGGCGATCGAATTGCTGCGCAGCCCCGCCGCCGAGGTCTCCTGCCATTATGTGGTGCTCGAAGACGGCGCCGTGGTGCAGATGGTGCCGGAAGCCCGCCGCGCCTGGCATGCGGGCGCCTCGCGCTGGGAGGGGCGGGAGGACACCAACTCCCGCTCCATCGGCATCGAGGTGGTGAACCGGGGCCACGGCCTGGGCTATCCGGATTTTCCGCAAGTGCAGGTCACTGCGGTGGCGGCCTTGTGCGCGGACATCATCGCCCGCCATTCCATCCGCGCCGACCGGGTGCTGGCCCATTCCGACGTCGCCCCCCTGCGCAAGGAGGATCCGGGCGAGAAATTCCCCTGGGAGTTCCTGCATCACGCTGGCGTCGGCCATTTTGTGCATGAGGCCCCCAAGGGCGGCGGCCGGTTCTTCATGCTGGGCGATGCCGGCCAGCCGGTGGCCGCGCTCCAGGCCATGCTGGCGCTTTATGGCTACGGCATCGAAGTCACCGGGCAGTATGACGAGGCCACCTTTGCGGTGGTCACCGCCTTCCAGCGCCACTTCCGCCGCTCGCAGGTCGACGGGGTGGCGGACGGCTCCACCATCCTGACCCTGCGCAATCTGATCGGCGCCCGCCCCCAGGATGGCGATGCACCCGAGCATGGGCACGGGCACGCCGATCACCACGATCATGAGCACGATCATCATCACCCGCACGACCACGCTGCCGGGGACGAGCCGCCGCCGCGGGCTTGACGCCCGGCCCGTCTGCCCCCATTGCAGGGCCACCAGCCGGCCGGGCGGCCGCGTCACCTTCGGGTGCCGAGGAAAGTCCGGGCTCCACGGAGACACGGTGCCGGATAACGTCCGGCAGGGGTGACCCTAGGGAAAGTGCCACAGAAATGAAACCGCCTGCGCGTGCGCAGGTAAGGGTGAAACGGTGGGGTAAGAGCCCACCGCGCGACCGGCAACGGAAGCGGCACGGTAAACCCCACCGGGAGCAAGGTCGAATAGGGACGGCACGGGCCGGCGCAAGCTTGCCCAATCCGGTCTTCGGATCGTCGTCCGGGTTGACTGCCAGAGGCGCCGGGTAACCGGCGTCCTAGAGGAATGGCCGCCACGCGGGAGCAATCCCGCCGTACAGAACCCGGCTTATAGGCCGGCTGGTATTCATCACATCATGCGCGTGCCGCGCCCTCTCCCATGGAGGGGGCGGGCGGCGGCGCATGGCCGTGCACGAGGCGGGCCGGAATGGACGGGCCGGGCTGGGATTGGCTGGGCTGGGCTGGGATTGGCCGCCTAAGCCGAGCGCCGCTCACGCGACTTTCTCGCCATGAGCGTGGGCTCCTCCCCCCTTGCGGGGGAGGGCAGGGAGGGGGTGAAACGGCCGAGGCCGGTGCCCCTTCTCCGCCCAAACGCACGCCAGGCGCACGAGACCGACCGGCTACGGCTCTTGCGAACAGAACGGAGCTACATGTGAACCCGAAAATCACGAGGCGGATTGGCGCCCGCTCCGTCAACTTGCCTCGGGGCCGATACAGAGCGCGCGCTTCAACGGCGCTCGTTTCACCCCCCTCCCCACCTCTCCCCCGCAAGGGGGGAGGGAGCAGGGCACGAAGCCTACTTCGCCGCCGCCGCCATGGACGGGGCAGGCAGCAGTTGCAGGGTATTGATGACCTGCTGGCCATAGCTGTTCAGCAGGTTGTTCTGCTCGGCGATGGAATTGCCGGGCAGGGCGGCCACCGCCGGGCAATAGGCGAGGATCAGCGCGTTGGCCACATCGGCGCGGCGGGCCTTGGGGTTCTGCTGCGCCAACGTTACCGCGAAGGTCTTCACCGCCTCGCCGGCAATCGGCGGCTTCACCGTGCCGAGCAGCGAAACCGCCGCATCCGCCAAGGGCTTGGGCACCTGCTTGCCGTCATTGGCGGGGCAGGCCAGCTTGGTGGACAGGTTGCGCGGCTCGCGGCCGACCAAGCCGGTGCCGGCGGGCACCGCCCAGATCACCGGCACGTCCGGCATCGGGATGGCGGCGACGGCGGGGGAGATGGCGGCGGCGACCTGGAGGGTCCAGCGGCGCAGTTCGCCATACTTCTGCCAGTCGGGCAGTTGGGTGGCGGCCACGACGGGGCAATAAGCGGCGGTGAGCGCATCCACCACTGCGCCGGGCGAGGTGTCGCTGGCGGTGGCCTTGTAGGCGTCCGCCAGCTTGTCGATGGCCCGCGAGCCGCCCTGCATCATCTGCGTCAGCGAAGCGACCACGGAGGCGTCCGGCCCGGTATTGCCGGGGGCGCCGCCCACTTTGGGACAGCTGAAGGCGGAGGCAGACTGGGTGCCATAATCCGGCACATTGGCGGTGGCCCGCCATGCGGCGACCATGGCGGGGGTGGCGTTGGGGGAGGCCTTGTTGCCCCAGGAAGTGCGGACGTAATTGGCCAGGTCCGACACCTGCTGGTCCGACAGGCGGCCGGCGAACGAGGGCATGGCGCCATAGGTGCCGCCGGCGGGCAGGCCGCCGAGCACCGCCATGATCACATTGTAAGGCTCGCTGGCGACCACTGCCGGATTGCCCACCAGCGGGGGAATGGCGACGCCCTGGCCGGTGCCCTTGGCCTGATGGCAGGGGGCGCAATTGTCGATGTAGGCGGTGGAGGCGCGCTTATAGGCCTCCGCCGACAAAGGCGAAGCCAGTTCGGGCGCCGGCTTGAGCTTGGGCGGCGGGCTATCCAGCAGATAGGTCACCATGGCGTCGATGTCGGTAGGGGTGAGATAGGCCAGGCTCTCATGCACCACTTCGGCCATGGGGCCGAACACCGAGGTCTTGCCCGGCGCCGAGCCGGTGCGCAGGAATTGCGGCAGGTTGTCCTTGTTCCAGGTCTTCGCCAAAGCGGCGGAGGAAATGTCGGGGGCGAAATAGCCGTCGATGTCCGAACCCTGGAACAGATGCTTCTGCTTCACCGCACCCATGAAATTGCGCGGCGAGTGGCAATCGGAGCAATGGCCCAGCGTCTCCACCAGATAGGCGCCGCGGTTCCAGGTGTCGCTCTTGCCGGGCGTCGGCTGGAAATAGGCCGCCTCGAAGAACAGTTCGCGCCACGCCAGCAGGCCGAGGCGGACATTGAACGGGAAGCTCAGCGCGTTGTCGCGGTTCGGCTGCGGGATCGCCGGAATGCGGCGCACGAACGCCCACAGCGCCTTCAGGTCATCCTCGACGATGCCGGTATAAGCATCGAACGGCATAGCCGGATAGAGATAGGCGCCGTCCTTGCGGATGCCGTCATGCACCGCGCCCTTGAAATCCTCATAGGTCCAGGTGCCGATGCCGTTGGTCTTGTCGGAGGTGATGTTGACCGAATACATCACCCCGAACGGGGTAGCGAACGACAGGCCGCCCGCATAGGGCTTCTTCGGATCGCCGGAATGGCAGGGCATGCAGTCGCCGGCGCGGGCCAGATATTCACCGCGCGCCACCAAAGCGGAATCGTCCGCCTGCTGCGCATTGGCGCCAAGCCCGCCCGCCAGCAGGGCCGCAACGGAACAAACCGCCGCCAATGCTGCATTTCTTACCCGCGACATGTTCGCTCCCCTTGTGCCCGCCCCTAGCTAGCTTGGACATCTTACAGATTAGAGACAAGGCGGCATCTTGAAACCGACGCGTGTGTCAAAACGCACGACGACGACACCGCCCCGTTGCCGAAAGCCGCGGCTTCGGAGAAAACAGCCTCCATGACCGCGACCCGCCCCCCTCTGCCCGCCCGCGAAACCCCCGTCGACGCGCTGACGCCGGACGATGCCGCCCGCGATCATGCCGCGCTGGCCGAAGAGATCGCCGGCCACGACATCCGCTATCACCAGGAAGACGCGCCCACCGTCTCGGATGCGGACTATGACCGGCTGCGGCGGCGCTATGAGGCCATCGAGGCCCGCTTTCCGGCGCTGAAGGATGCAGCCGGCCTGTCGCAGAAGGTGGGGGCGGCGCCGGCGGCCAAGTTCGCCAAGGTCACCCATCAGGTGCCCATGCTCTCCCTCTCCAACGCCTTTTCCGACGAGGAGGTGGAGGAGTTCGTGGCGCGGGTGCGGCGCTTCCTCAATCTCTCCGATGCGGCCCCGGTGGCCTTCACCGCCGAGCCGAAGATCGACGGCCTGTCCTGCTCGCTGCGCTATGAGCGCGGGCAATTGGTGCGCGCCGCCACCCGCGGCGACGGCAGCCAGGGCGAGGACGTCACCGCCAATGTGCGCACCATCGCTGAAATCCCCGAGCGGCTGTCCGGCGATGACGTGCCCGACGTGATCGACATTCGTGGCGAGGTCTATATGAGCGGGGAGGATTTCCTCGCGCTCAACGAACGCCAGGCGGCGGCGGAGAAGCCGCTGTTCGCCAATCCGCGCAATGCCGCCGCCGGCTCGCTGCGGCAGCTGGATGCGCAGATCACCCGCTCGCGGCCGCTGCGCTTCTTCGCTTATGCCTGGGGCGAGGCCATTCCCGGCCCGCCCGGTGCGACGCAGTTCGAGGTGGTGGCGGCGTTCGCCCGCTTCGGCCTGCCGACCAATCCCTTGACCGTGCGCGTGACCGACGCCGCCGGCCTGCTGGCGCATTACCGCAAGATCGAGGCCCAGCGGGCGAGCCTGGGCTATGACATCGACGGCGTCGTCTACAAGGTGGACGATTTGGAGTTGCAGAAGCGGCTCGGCTTCGTCTCGCGCTCGCCGCGCTGGGCGCTGGCGCACAAATTCCCGGCGGAGCAGGCCACCACCGTGATCGAGGCCATCGAGATCCAGGTCGGCCGCACCGGCGCCCTGACCCCAGTGGCCAAGCTGGCGCCGGTGACCGTCGGCGGCGTGGTGGTGCAGAACGCCACCTTGCACAATGAGGACTATATCCGCGGCATCGGCGGCAGTGGTGAGGAGATCCGCGGCGGCGTCGACATTCGCGCCGGCGACACGGTGGTGGTGCAGCGCGCCGGCGACGTCATCCCGCAAGTGGTCTCTGTGGTGATCGAGAAACGCCCCGCCGCCGCCACGCCCTTTGCCTTTCCCCATCGCTGCCCGGTATGCGACAGCCTCGCGGTGCGCGAGGTCGATCCCAAGACCGGCAAGCAGGATGCGGTGCGCCGCTGCACCGGCGGCCTGATCTGCCCGGCCCAGGCGGTGGAGCGGCTGCGCCACTTCGTGTCCCGCAATGCCTTCGACATCGAGGGCCTCGGCGAGAAGCAGGCGCATGCGCTCTATGAGTGGGGCCTGATCGCCGCGCCCGCGGACATCTTCAAGCTCCAGGCCCGCAACGAGCAGTCGCTGACCCGGCTGGAAAACAGGGAGGGCTGGGGCAAAACCTCCACCCAGAATTTGTTCGCG
>CALRNP020000120.1:0-17076 GCA_943369575.1 Azorhizobium sp. AG788
GCTGCGTGATGTCCGCCAGCGTCACGCCGATCACTGCCGTGCGGGAGGATGCGGAGCGGATTGCCGTTGCGACGCTGATCTTCATCGCTGGCGATCCGCAGCGCTTGGACGCCTTTCTGGATCACACAGGTTTGCGGCCGGACACAATCCGGCAGAGCGCCAGTCTGCCGACGGTCTTGAGAGGGGTGATGGATTACGTGAACACCTATCCCTGGCTGATCGAGGGAGCCTCACGGTTTTCCGAGGTCACGCCCGAACGCTGGATGGCCGCGCGGCTCGATCTGGGGCTGCGCAAAGTGGAAGCGCGGGACGCCAGGCGGCGCCGCATTGAGTTGCCGCCGCTGGCGCCTCGCGGCCTCTATCTCTGACCATTTTCAAAGGAGGGCCTGATGGCCAAGAAGACGTTCTATGTAGTGCAGCCCTATGAGGCCGGAAAACGCGGCACTCTGAAGGCCGGCCCAGCTGTCGAAGCCAAGTCCGAAGCCGAGGCGAGGCGCCGGGCGGAGAGGTTCGCCGCGACCAAGGCGGGCGCTATCGCATTTTCGCGCGATGTGGACCCGGACAGTGACGATGCCGATCCGCCGGTCCTCATTGCCAGTTTTGGTAGCGTTCCGGATGGCGTGCTGGACGCCGCTTAGGGGGCCTGCGGCGGCGTGGCCATGTCGGACGACGCCGGCCGACCTTTGCCCCATAGGCCCTGGAGGCGGGCGCGGAATGCCTGCGCTTGTTCGGCGTCTCGGATCACCACCAGGTCGTTGTCCTGTTGCTTGAGGCCGGATGGCGAAAAATTCGCTGAACCTGTGCGCAAGATCTCGCCGTCGATGGCGTAGGACTTCAGGTGCATGTACGGGCCGCCGGGCTTCACTCGCACGGCGTCCATTATCGGGGCCAGCCGCTCCCACGCCTGCTTTTGTGTGCGGTCAAGCAGGACATGCACCGCCACGCCGCGGTCATGTGCCTGGACCAGGGCGTCGATCACTGCCCAACTCGTCAGGGAGAAGGCCGCCAGGTCGATGGATGTGCGGGCGGTGCCGATAAGATCGACGTCGATGCGCTCCAAATTCTCGGTCGGAGCATAGTGAATTTCGTACAGTTGGGCCGCGACCGATAGGGCAGGGGCGAGAAATCCCAGCGAGAGGGCGGTTACTGTCGCAAGAAGAACGCCCACTGGTCGTCTCAGGGACGAGCGGCGCGCAATCCTGAGCATTGAAGGTCCCTCACCACTGGAATTCGTTGGTGACGCGCCTGACGATCGCAAGGATTGAAACCTCCTGGCCGTCGTCCGCCTCCAGGTCGCGCTTGATGACGATCGGCTTGTGCTTTGGATTCGTGGATCGGGGATGGAACTCGATCCTATCCTCATAAAGCTCCACCTGCTTTACCGACCATTCTCGGATGTGACCGCCGTCCCGAAGGCGCTCGACCACCACGACCATGCCGTCGCGCAGCGGTACGCGGTTCTCCAGATCCTCGAAGTTGATGCCGATCACTCTGTCGCCTGGGAAGATAGGTCGCGGCTTGAGCGCGTTCATACTGTCGCCGGCCACGTCGAATGCAGTGATGCGTGCGTTCGGATGGTCAGGGTCCGGCGTCACCAGGACGAATTCAGGCGCCTCCTGGCTGATGTCCTCGATGGCTCGAAATGTCCCGGCTTCTACCGTTCCGACGACAGGAACAGGGATGACGCGCTCACTCGCCGGCACGACCTCGGTCTCGACCGGATCCTCTTCGCCGGCGTACTCATCCAGCAGGGCAGAGGGGGGCACCCCGAAGGCCTTAGCCGCGAGGTTTATTGTCCTCTCCGTCATGCCGCGTTCCCCGCGCTCCAGTTTGATGAACTGGCTGCGCGAAATCCCCATGGCTGCGGCCGCCTCTTCGTGCGTCCAGCCCTTGGCATGCCTGAGATTTCGAAGTGGTGACCCCATAAGGGGAAAAATGCGCCGAGACGCTCCTCTCTGTCCTTCCCCTTTCTGGGGTTGACAATGTTCCCCCCAAAGGGGAATATTCGTCCCCATGAAGCTCCTCGACTACATGCGCGATCACAGCCTCAGCGACGAGGCAATGGCCTCTCTAGTGGGGGGCATCACCTCGCACGGCATCCGCAAGCTGAAGTACGGCGAGCGGAATGCCTCTCTCGGTGTGGCAACACGGATCGAGACGGTCACCAAGGGCAAGGTCACTCCGGCCGATCTGGTGAAGGCGCCCGTGCCCGCCGGCCCGCGCTCGGAAGCAGGGGCGGCGGCATGAGCGCGCTGGGCACATGGCAAGCGCTGGACGCCGCGCCGATGACGCCTCCCGCCGCGCGGGAGCGGGCAAGCCTGCTGCGCTTCGAGGCGACGGCGCTGCCCTCGGCAATTCTCGACGTGTACGACTGGCGCTCCCGCTCCGCCGACAGCTTTGAGCGCACGGTCCGCCGTCTGATGTGGCAGCGGTGCGCGAAATGCGAGGGGTGCGCCCAATGCGCATGATCCTTTCACCCCATCGCCGCAGCGGTCGCCCTGGCGCTGCGTTTCGGCCCGTGGCCGGCTACGGGTGCGATACGAGCCGGCGTTCCTTTCAGGCTGCGCACAATGCGTGCCGCGATCTGTCCGACCGTTTCCCAGTCCCCTGCGGCGTCCTCCCTGGCCCCGGTGGCAACTGCCGCGCCTTCACCGGCGTGGCCCTTCTCTTCCCGTCCGCCCACGGTCGTCCCTGCAAGTTCTTCCGCGAGCGGCGTTTTCTGAAGCATTCGTCAATCCTCGGTTCGACCTCCTTAATCAAACATAAGGATGCCGAGCCGTGGCGGGACGTTCACCCAAGCACGCGGGTAGTTCACCCGAGACCGTGGGACAAAATTCCAAGGGTCGCCCAATGAGCGCAATTTACGAGGCGCGCAGCCTAATCATCGATATTGCCGGTCCCGTGCCGTTGGG
This sequence comes from Azorhizobium sp. AG788, assembly GCA_943369575.1. Classification (GTDB taxonomy): domain Bacteria; phylum Pseudomonadota; class Alphaproteobacteria; order Rhizobiales; family Xanthobacteraceae; genus Azorhizobium. The sequence goes on from CALRNP020000120.1 coordinate 2,913, forward strand.
TGCCAAGGTCAAGACCATTCTCGCGCGGGTCGCGGATGCATCTGGCCTCTCGGAACGCCGCATTCGCGGCATCTGGAATGAAGAGGCGCGCGCCGTGCTCGCGGACGAGATCGAAGCGCTGCGCCAGGCGAAGGCCGCAGAGGAACTGCGCCGCAGAGAGGATTCCGTCCATGCCGTCAACGAAGGCACCTGGGCGCGGTTGGAGCGCACTCAAGCGCTTATTGCCGCTCGCCGGGAGGATCTGGCTCGCCGAAAGGCTGGCTGCATCGGGTGACTGGCGGTCGCACCTAGCCGAGTGGCTGTTGACGCCGGAGGACCAGACCTAACGCGGCTCACCTCGCCGCTCTTTAGCTCGCTGCCGGCGCTGCGCCGGAGCCTTTGTCATGCCCGCACTGACCATCAGGAGGTCGACCTTGCTCCAAGAGATCATCAGCCCCTCCGCCACCAAGCTGGTCTATGGCTCCGCCGCCGATGCTGAGGACCAGGTGCGCGAGCTGGTCCAGCGCATCACGCCGACCGAGGCGCGCATCGACTATGTGACCTCGCTGCTGCGCCCCATGCTCAGCCTGGGCGAGGCCACCAGCCGCAACGCCTTCTATGCCGGCAGCCGGTTGCTCACCTGCTCAACGGCCATGGCCCGGCACATCGTCGCCTTCGTGGATCGCCGGGGTAGCGCCGCGGCGGCGCAGGCGTGGCGTGCCGACGCGGCGCGGGGCGTTCTACCCCCTCTCACGGTGGGCCCGCTGCCGCCGAATGTGACGGGAATAATTTATTTCGCCAAATCCGGCAGCGATCCGGACGCTCTCAAGGTCGGCTTTACCACCAACCTCACCCGGCGCCTGCGCGACCTGCGCGCCGAAACCGGCGAGGAGCACCAGCTTGAGGCGTGGTTCGTCGGCACCCTGGCCGACGAGGCCGTGGCTCACCTTCTGCTGGCGCAGCAGCGCATGACCAGACGCGGGCGCGATTGGTTCTTCATCGGCGACCCGGCCACTTGCCAGATCCGCGGCTTCCTGGCGTCCAGCGCCACGCCCGCCGCGCGCCATCCCATCATCAGCATCGCGAGGGCAGCGGAATGAGCGGTCGCCAGATCTATGGCAGCGCGGCCGCGCGTGTGTGGGCCCTGCATTCCCAGAAGGTGCCGGCCCAGCAGATTGCGGACATAGTGTCGGCGGAGTTCGGCGTGCGGCGGAAGCCGCAGACCATCCGCAATCTCATCGAATACAAGACACTGCGTCTGGCCAGATCGGCGAGGAAGCAGAAGCTCGAGGAGCATTTGCGCGCCTATTTCCGGCGCGGTCTCACGAGTGAGGGCGCCGCGCGGTTGTTGCGGGACGAGATGTGCCACCACCTCTCCGCCGATGGTGTCCGGCGGGCATGGACACGCATGGGCCTGAGGCGGTCCGACCGAGCCTATCCGACCATCCACCGCGGCAACCTCCCTGTTCCGGCGCACGCCAGCCCGCTGGTGAAGCAGTTCTTCATCGCAGCGAACGATCGGAAGCAGACCATGTCGGATATCGCGCGTCGGGCTGGCGTCCATCGCGCGACGATTGCCCGATGGGCCGAGTACGGGCCGCAGATGGCCAACTTCGAGGCCGCGTTGAACGTGCTTGGCCTCGAGCTCGTGATCCGGGACAGGGCCCAGCCATGAGCGAGGCCTTCACCTATCGCCAGCAGGCCGATGCCGTGAGCGTCACCGCCATGGAGATGCGCGACCATGCCCAGATCCTGGCGGACAAGCCGTTCGGCAAGGGCGGCGTGGACCCCGCTGCGATCAAGATCAAGCTCGAGCGGGTGGAGATGCTGCAGCAGGCAGCGGCGACACTTTCGCGCGTCGCGGACAAGCATGATGAGCGGGAGAGCGCAGCATGAGCGCGCCCTGGCAATTCGGCGACCTCCGCATGTTCGGCTATGACCTTTTGGCCATAGACCCGCCGTGGGATTTCGAGCTCTATTCCGAGGCTGGTGCGGAAAAGTCCGCATCCAAGCACTATGCGACGATGCCGTTGGCCGAGATCATGGCCTTGCGCATTGGCGACCTTGCACGGGGCGATTGCCTCCTGCTGCTCTGGTGCTGCGAATGGGTGCCGCCGGGCGCCCGCCAGCGCGTCCTTGATGCCTGGGGCTTCACCTACAAGACCACGATCGCTTGGCGGAAGACCACCGCCCGCGGAAAGGTCCGCATGGGGCCTGGCTATCGGGCACGCACCATGCATGAGCCGGTGATCGTCGCGACCATCGGCAATCCCCAGCACAAGGCATTCCCTTCGCTCTTCGACGGCGTGGCCCGTGAGCATTCGCGCAAACCGGAAGAGTTCTATCGGATGGTCGAGGCGTGCTCGCCAAAGAGCACCCGAGCCGATGTGTTCAGCCGGCAGCCCCGCGTCGGATGGGACGCCTTCGGCAACGAGACACAGAAATTCGCCGCACCAGCGGCCAGATTGCAGGTGGCCGCAGAATGAACGCCCTCACCATCAAGAAGGAAATACTGGTCGGGCACCTGTGCTGCGGCTCCGGCTTCGGCGCCAAGGGCTTCAAGAAGGCCAACGCCCGCGTCCGCAACTTGGAGGCCACGTTCCGCAACATCGGCGGCATCGACGTCGACCCGGCCGGCATCCGTGACTTCGAGCGCTTCGCCGGCTGCAAGGGCACGGTGCTGGATCTCATGTCCTTGGAGCAATACCGCGCCTTCCATGGCCAGGAGCCGGCACCCGGCTGGCGCGAGGCGACCCCGCAGGATGTGCAGAGGGCCATGGGCTTCGAGCGGCCGCACATCTGGTTCATCTCCGCGCCCTGCAAGGGCTTCTCCGGACTGCTGTCCGAGAAGGTCTCGCTCGCGCCGAAGTACCAGGCGCTGAACGGCCTCACGCTGCGCGCAGTGTGGCTGGCGCTGGAGGCCTTCAAGGACGATCCCGCCGAGCTGATCCTGTTCGAGAACGTGCCGCGCATCGGCAAGCGCGGCCGGCGGCTGCTGGACCAGATCCAGGCCCTGTTCGACGCCTACGGCTATGCCTATGCCGAGACCACCCACGATTGCGGCGAGCTGGGCGGGTTGGCGCAGAGCCGGAAGCGCTTCCTGATGGTGGCGCGGCATCGCGCGAAGGTGCCGACCTATGTCTATGAGCCGCCCAAGCGCCGGCTGCGTGGTGTCGGCGAGATCCTGGAGCAACTCCCCCTGCCGGGTGATGAGCGCGCCGGGCCCATGCACCGCATGCCGTCGCTCCAGTGGAAGACCTGGGTGCGCCTGGCCTTCGTCGAGGCCGGCTCGGATTGGCGCAGCCTGAACAAGCTGCGCGTCGAGAACGGCATGCTCGCCGACTTCGGCATCGTGCCGGACGACGAATGGCGCGGCGGCGTGCTGGGTGTGAACCGCTGGGAGGAGAGCTGCGGCGCGGTCGCCGGGCGGAACGGTCCCACGAACGGCGCCTTTAGCGTAGCCGATCCCCGCGCCGCCGACGGCGCCGGCCAATATGGCCAATACGGCGTGCATTCCATGACCGACACCATGGGCGCGGTGATCAACGTGAAGTCGCCTGGGCAGGGTGGCTTTGCCGTAGCCGACTGCCGGTTCAATGCAGGCCCGCGCTTCAGCAACGTCTACCGCATCGTCCGGATGGGTGACACGTCGCCGGTGGTGAGTGGGGGCGGCGGACCAACGGCGGGCGGTCTCGCCCTCGCCGATCCCCGCACGGGCTGGCCGGCCGGCACCCACACCAGCAAGTTGGCGGTGCGACGGTGGCCGGATTCAGCGCGCGCCGTAACGGGCTCCGACCGGGTGGGCTCCGGTGCGCCATGCGTCGCCGATCCGCGCAGCACGACAGACCGTGGCGGCGCTGGCAAGTATCGCGTCACGGGCTATGGCGAGGATGCCGGCAGCGTCATCGGCGCCAGCACCACCGGCCAGGGCGCGTTCGCGGTCGCCGATCCCCGCCCGCGCTGCCTGAACGACGAGGGCCGCGACGTTTACAAGACGCAGGGCCATTATGGCGTGGTCCGTTGGGGGGACTACAGCGGCGCGGTGCCCGCCTTCGCCAAGAACAACAACGGCGCATGGTCCTTGGCTGACCCGCGCTTCGCGGATCTCCCGGTGGAGCACGAATGGTCCCTGCCGGCGGCGGACGACAAGCTGGTCGCTCACATCCGCGCGCTGGATGGAACCTGGCACCGGCCGTTCACCACCTTCGAGCTGGCCGCCCTGCAGAGCCTGTTCGATCCCGAGGAATGGTTCGGGTTCGAGATGGATGGCAAGTCGGATAGCGCCTGGCGCGAGCGCATCGGCAACGCCGTGCCGCCGGATGCGGCCACGGCTATGGCCGGCGTCTTCGGCCGGACGCTGCTGCTGGCATGGTCCGGCCAGACCTTCATGCTGTCGAGCGATCCGATCTGGGTTCAGCCGCTGACGATCGCGCTCGCGGTAGATGTGCCGGAGGCGCTGACATGAGCGCCCCATGGATGAAGTTCTATCCGTCCGACTGGCGCGCAGATCCAGCCCTGCGGATGTGCTCTATCGGCGCCCGCGGCCTTTGGATGGAGATGCTGTGCGTCATGCATGAGGCGGAGCCTCGCGGCTCGCTCCTGGTCAACGGCCGGGCTGTGAGCGAGCGGCAGCTGGCCGGTCTCTCTGGATGCTCTGTCGACGAACTGACTGCCCTGCTGCGAGAGCTGGAAGACGCCGGAGTGTTCAGCCGTACCGAGGACGGCGTCATCTTCAGCCGCCGCATGCGCCGCGACGATGAAAAGGCGGAACGGGATAAGGCCAACGGGCGTACGGGTGGGAACCCGTCGCTCAAAAAGGAAAAGGCTGGGGTTAACCCCCCTGAAAAAGGGGAGGATAAAGCCCAGAAGCCAGAAGCCAGAGACCAGATACAAGAAGACCACACTGCTGGCGCGAGTATGTGCGCGCGGCAGCGATCACGGCAGGACCTCGATGATCTGGAGGCTGCGCTGCGCGCCGCCGCCGCCCCGGTGCTGAACGATGCTTCCCCCGGCCTGATGATCCTCTCCCCGATCCTGTCGGCCATTGCCGCCGGCTGCGACCTGGAGATGGACGTGCTGCCGGCCATCCGGGAGGTGGCGGCACGGCCGAGCCGAGGGCCGCCGCGGCGGGTGAGGTCTTGGGAGTTCTTCACCGACGCCATCCGCCAAGCCCATGCCCGCCGCACCGCCGCCCTGCCAGAGGTGAACCATGACCGCGCTCACAGCCGCCCCATCGATCGAAGTGCTGCTCGACCCGATCCGTTCAGCGCCCGCATGGCTGAGATCGTCGCTCGACAATCTGGACATGTCGGACCCGAGGCACCCGAAGATCCCGGCGCGTTCTGCGCCGACGGCGGATCAGCGGCAGGACCTGGCCGCAACGTTGTCCAGCTTGCGCTCCTTGCTGGCGGCGGCCGGCCCGGCTGAAATTGCCACCTGCGTCAGCATCGTCCGGGCAGGGCTGCGCAGCAAGCAATCCGACGAGGTGTCCGAGGCGGCGGGGGCGGAAGTGTTCATGATGGTGCTGCAGGGGCTACCGGCATTTGCTCTGCGCGAGGCCGCGCTGCGTATCGTGGCAGGCAAGGCGGGGCTGAGCCAGACGTTCGTTCCCACCGCAGCGGAGATGCGCAAGGTCGCTGTGGAGATCATGGCGAATGCGCGGTGGCACGCGAAGCGGCTGGAACTGCTCCTGGCGGCTGAGATCGAGCGGGAGATTACGGACGAAGAGCGGGCGCGGGTCGCTGCTCGGTTCAAGTCGCTGCTGGCCGGCGCGCCGGAAGCGCAGCAGGGCGCCTGATCGTAACTCAGAGGGGATGACGATGACCGACGACACCGACGCGCCCTGGTACGCCGTCATGACCCGCGCGGGGATGGAGGGGAAGGCGGACGCGGACCTGCGGCGGCAGGGGTTCACCACGTTCTATCCGTTCGAGCGCGTGCGCCTGCGCCGGAAGATCCCCAGGCAGGACAAGTACCTGGTCACGACCGTCGAGCGGCCGCTGTTCAGCCGCTACCTGTTCGTGATGCTTCGGCACGGTCAGGCCATGCGAGCGATCAACGACACCGCGTCGGTCTCTACGGTCGTCTACATGGCCGGTGCGCCGCTGCGCATCCCCCCCCGCGTGATGGACGCGATCATGGCGAAGGCCGACGAGCGGGGCCTGGTGCAGGAACGTGACGAAAGCGCTGCGGCCCCGCGCCGGACTTTGGCCAAGGGCACCCGCGTCAGGTTCGCAGACAACACGCCTTTCGCGGGGCTGGTGGCCATGGTCGCTGCGGACCTCGGCAAGAGCGTCAAAGTTGTCGGGGCGATGTTCATGGGCGGCTGCGAGATCAACGTCGACCCGGTCCATATCGTTCCACTTGCCCAACCGGCTTGACAACTGCGCGCGCGCGCGCATAGTCGGCATACTTGGATATATCCGCGAATCACTTGCGCATTCAAGTAGCCGCGTGAAATCATCTTCGGGTGCGCGGCTGGTCGCAATGGGCCAATCCCTGGTGGGAGGCACCCCCAACGCGGCCCGGCCTTACGGCCTATAGGTGCCAAATGGTGCCGTCATTCGCATTTCAGTTTGTCGCTTCAGAGCGCGTAGGCGGTGCAGCCGCTCTAATCGCGCCGTGTGGATCGGCCAGAAACGAACCAACTGCCGGGCGCGCTCCACTACCCATTCCGCAAGGTCCCGGCGGGCGCTGCTTTGGGACATGTGTGCCGCCGTGGTGGCGGGTCTCGCCGACCCCTGGTGCGGCCGCTCTCTCAGTCTTTCGGCAGCAACCGCCGCCCAATGACTACCCACAAAACGGCAATGCCGAAGCCTCCGCCCCAGAAGCCGATCAGTGCGCCAATGGCCGCAGGGATTTCATAGCGCGGGAACATCAACCCGCCCAGAAGCCAACCGCCGATCCATAGGACCATCCAAAGAACGAGGCTTAGAATCGCTAGCGAAACCGCAATGCCCTGCCTCCAGTTCATTCCCCCTCCTACGTTTTCCGCCTGCCCTTCCACGTCAGCGGAGGCGGTAAGCCTTCGTGGACCTGGGCCATCGTTTCAAGCCATGCTCCGACACCCGCCGGCACAGCGACCTCTCCGGAGGCCCAGGCCTTCGGCAGGCTGATGTCGCATTGAAGAGCGGAGGCCAGTTCCATCTCGGTCCATCGAAGGGCCTTCAGGCACTCGCGGCAGCGTTCTGGTGTCATCGCCCCTCCGGCCACGGCTGCAAGCGATGATACAATGCCGAGCAAGCCAGGGCGATTGTCGTCGGGATCACCACCGGCCGATCATCCTCCCGACGGGCGCCCCGTTCATAATTCTCAATGGTGGGCTTCGACACCCCCAGGGCTTCCGCCGCGCCGGCCTGCGAAAGGTCCATCTGTTTGCGCCATGCCTTGAAATCGTCGCTGGTCATGAGCTATCCTCCTTCAGGAGGTGAGGCGGTCTTACCTTTCCGGTGGGGACCGGGATTTCTCCCGATCCCCTTTGGGCTTAGCTGATTATCAGGGTTAGGTGCCAACCCAGGAACCTGATTTTCAGCACTACCTTCCGGACTTTCAACCGCCTCACCTCCTTTCGTCTGCCGGGCCACCGCGACCCGGTAAGAATGTTGTACCGTACGCAGTACGAACTATCAAGCGGTTTCTAGCAAACTAAGTACGAGTTTTGAGCGATTGTGAGCGATTCCCCGCCCGCGATTGGCGAAGTCGCGCGGATTCCTCGAAGTGTGAAGGCGTGCCTCATGCTCGACCTCGAAGCGGAATCCCAGATCGGCACATGGGGCGAGTGAATGGCTGACCCCACCACCCTTGAGCAGCGGACCGCCGCCCTGCAATGCCTGATCGGCGCCAAGCGCGCGCTGGGGATGAACGCCGAGGCCTGCGCCCTGTGGCTTGCCGAGCGGGCGCATGAGATCGCACCTGACCTGTTCAAGGTCACGGAGGACCTCGCGCGAGTTGAATGCGAATGGGGTGGGAGGGCTGGTGGGCTGATGACTGGCGGTGTCAGGAGACGCTCGGAGCGCATCGATGCCCTATTCTGCTAACTTGATTTGCGATGGTGCTTTGCAAGCTGGTCTGTTTAAGCCGGTATATCTCCATCGCGGGCTATTTTTTTTTGCCGAAATTTTTCCTGCGCACCTGCTTTTCGATGTTCTTGCGTTGGTGGTTTTTCATTGCCTTTTCACGCAAGGGAACAGCAGGGGGGAATGATGCATTATATTCGATCTCATTTGATGGCTTACTGGGCGGGGGTGCTTTCTGGGGTGTTTTCTGTTTGCTCCGCTCTGATTTTTTTACAGTTTGTGATTGTGGGTCCTGTTTTCCCAATCCGGTTTCTTTTGATGCCAGTAGCGCAGACAGAGAAGGGTAAGGCTCCGAGTCCGTCGCGGCGACGAGAAATTGATCAAATAGAATATTGTAATCAATCTTCCCGGAGGTATTTCCAGTGCACTGCTGGAGTAGGAAAAATATAAATAAAATGAGCATCGGCAAGCCGCCGCGAGAGTAGATCGTGGTTGCCTTCTCTCCTAAATCTGGAGAGGCTTCGGATATCTTGGAAATAACCTCTTCCTGAGATGAGCCGGATCGGGCAAGTTCCATTGCGTTTTGTAAGATGTTGAGAACGTCTATGGTCGTTTGAGGGGCTTTCTTAACCTTCACCGAGTTCCCAACGAAATCAAAAGTGCCGTCGATCACTTTTCCCATCCCGCCGCATTTTGGGCATGGGCCCGCGGTATTTCCTTGAAAAGTCATATCTCGCGAGTTAGCTACGGCCATTCCAGACGGAAATATGGTGCCGCAGGTCGAGCAGACGGCCGGTAATTGAAACATTGTTGTCTCCCAAAGGTGATATTCGGTCAGCTCTGATTTACACATCACAGGCTGATGCAATCCAAGTTCATGCGTGCGGCCGTCTTCCCGTTAATCAACGATGCGTGCCATATCGATTTCCTGTGGCGCTGTTTTTGTAGGTTTCGCCTCTATGCGAAGACCCGCTTCCACCGGAATAACTGCCGCCGTGGCTGCTGGTATGGCTGGCCGCCGCCATAGCTGACGCGACCGCCGGAATTTTTCGCCTCCGCGACCGCCGTAAAGGCAAGCAGAAAAGCTGCTGCAATTGCAGCGCTAGCAATGTTCATGTTTTTCATGACTTCCCCCCACAGGTCGGACTTCAACACGCTTCCGATACGGGAGTCTAGGCCTCGCGTGAGTGGGCCGCGCGGGGTGCAAAGCAGGAAATGATGGGGGCCGGGATGGTGCCGCTGATTACCCTCGCCGCCCACCAGCGCCCTACGCCTCCAGCGGGGATCTCCGACCCAGACATCCCGTCTGATGCGCCGCTGTTCTTACCGGCCCCAGACCTGGAGCAATGGGCGCGCGCGGTCCTGATCGAAGAGACAGGGATCCTGCACAACCCCGATCACGCGCACCTTGAGCACATGGTGCTGGGCTTCCTCTGGACGAACGTCGAGAATGCCCGGCAGGGGCGCCGCATCGTCGGCCAAGCAGATCTTGGTGACCCGCAGGGCGCGATGGGGATGTGGGCCAAGGCTCGCGCCCGTGCCCAGGTGCTGGGATGGTTCGGCGTGCTGCCGGACTTCATCATCACGCTCGATGCCCATTACGCCGCGAGCGTCGGCGACGCCGAGTTCCTCGCCCTGGTGGAGCACGAGCTTTACCACTGTGCCCAGGACCAGGATGCGTTCGGCGCTCCGAAGTTCAGCGCGGGCGGGATGCCGGTCCCTAAGATGCGCGGCCACGACGTGGAAGAGTTCATCGGCGTGGTCCGGCGTTATGGCGCCGTCGACCCCGGTGTGAGGCTGATGATGGATGCCGTGAACCGAGGGCCGGAGATCGCAGGCGCACGGATCGCGCACGCCTGCGGGAGCTGTCTCAGGCGATCAGCGTAGGATCGTTGCTAATTCTCATCTTCATCTTCGCCTTCGTCCCCGCTGCCGCCACAGACGCTGCATTCGCCCGTCCCATCGCAGTCGGTGCAATCGAAATCGCCATCGTCATCCACCAGCCATGGGTCGGGGTGCGGATTTGAATCCTTCCCGCTGCCTGACCCTTCGCACGTCTTACATTCGCCCGAGCCACCGCAGCCTCGACAGCCCATCGTGACCTCCTTCAGTTGACCGGACTTTGACGACATATGGCCAAAGCCAAGCTCAACAATGAGGTGAAGCTCTTCATCGTTCAAGCGCTCGCCTGCTTCGATGCGCCGTCGGTGGTGGCTGCCCAGGTCAAGGGCGAGTTCAAGATCGAGGTGAGCCGGCAATTGGTGGAGAGCCACGACCCGACAAAGCGGGCAGGGAAGGACCTTGCGGCGCGTTGGAAGGCCATCTTCCAGGAGACGCGCAAGGCCTTCCTGGCGGACACGTCGAAGATCGCCATCTCGCACCGGGCGGTTCGGCTGCGCGCGCTCCAGCGGATGGCCGAGCGTGCGGAGAGCATGGGCAACATGGCCCTGGCTGCCCAGCTGCATGAGCAGGCGGCGAAGGAATGCGGCGACGCCTACACGAACCGGCGCGAGTTTACGGGGAAGGACGGGAAGGATCTGCCGGCGGCGGTGCCGCAGGTGACGTTCTTCCAGTTGCCCGACAATGGCAGGTGAGCAAGCTGGCTCGGTAATCCGCCCCCAGGCAGGGCCGCAGACTGCTTTCTTGGCCTCGCCGGCGGACATCGCGATCTATGGCGGGTCGGCGGGCGGCGGCAAGACGTGGGCGCTCCTTATGGAGCCGCTGCGTCACGTCGCCAACAGGGAATTCGGTGCGGTCTTCTTCCGCCGCACCACAGTCCAGGTGCGCAACGAGGGCGGCCTATGGGACGAGAGCGAGAAGCTCTATCCCCTGCTCGGAGCCGACGCCAAAGAGCATGTGCTCGAATGGAAGTTCCCGTCCGGCGCCTCGGTGTCGTTCGCGCACCTCGAGCACGACAAGACGGTCCAGAACTGGCAGGGATCGCAGATCCCGCTCATCTGCTTCGACGAGCTGACGCACTTCAGCGCCAAGCAGTTCTGGTACATGGTCTCGCGCAACCGCTCCATGAGCGGCGTGCGCCCCTACATCCGGGCGACCTGCAATCCCGACGCGGATAGCTGGGTCGCGAAGTTCATCGCGTGGTGGATTGATCAGGAAACCGGGTATGCCATCCCTGAGCGGGCGGGCGTCCTGCGCTGGTTCGTCCGCATTGGCGACAGCATCATCTGGGCTGACAGCCCGGAGGGGCTCAGCGACTACAAGACGCCTGACGAAAATGGCGAACTGAAACCAATTCCGCCAAAGTCGGTGACGTTTGTACCGGCCAAACTCAGCGACAACAAAGCGCTGATGGCGGCGGACCCGAGCTACCTCGCCAACCTGATGGCACTGCCGACGGTTGAGCGGGAGCGGTTGCTGGGTGGCAACTGGAAGATCCGGCCCGCCGCCGGGCTTCTCTTCCGCCGCGGCTGGTGTGAAGTGGTGGACGCCGTGCCGGCCGGCGCCAAGTGGGTGCGCGGGTGGGATCTTGGCGCTACACCGAAAACCGACAGCAACGATCCTGATTGGACGGCAGGGACGAAGCTGGGGCGGTTGCCTGACGGTCGATATGTGGTGGCGAACCACGTGCGCGACAGGCTTTCACCATCCGGCGTCGAGCGGCTCATCAAGAACACCGCGGAGGCGGATGGCCGGGAAGTGGCCATCTCCTTGCCGCAGGATCCTGGCCAGGCCGGAAAGTCGCAGGTGGCCAACCTCACCAAGATGCTTACGGGCTTCAACGTGAGGGCCACCCCCGAGTCCGGCGACAAGGTCACCCGTTTCAGCGCGTTCTCTGCCCAGGCTGAAGCAGGCAACGTCCTCGTCCTTCGCGGGCCATGGAATGAGGAATGGTTTTCATCCCTCGAAGGCTTCCCCGACGCCGCCCACGATGATGATGCCGACAGCACCAGCCGCGCATTCAACGCGCTAATTGAGAGGGCCGCCGCGCCGGTCTTCGGGACTTACGGGACGGCACGATGAGCGACAAAAAGCCGACGCCGGAAACCCCGTCGTCCGACTATGAGGCCATGGCCCCGTTCTGGAAGATGGTGAGGGCGATCCTGGCCGGTGCGCCGGCCATGCGCCAGGACTGCGGGACGTACCTGCCCAAGCTCCCGCAGGAGCAGAAGGCGGATTATGACTGCCGCGTGGCGTCGGCGCCGTTCACGAACGTCTATGGCGACATCTCGGGAGATCTGGCTTCCAAGCCTTTCGCCAAGGAGGTGGCGCTTTCCGCAGATGCGGCGCCGCAGATCGTAGGTGTCGCGAATGCGGATGGCGCGCGCTCTGGCGGGCTGGCGCAGAACATCGATGGGCAGGGCAACAACCTGCACGTCTTCGCCGGCACCTCCTTCAAGGAGGGCGTGGACAAGGGCCTGACGTGGATCTTCGTTGACCACACCCGGCCTCGCGCCACTCCGGTTGGCCGGGCGATGACGCAGGCAGAGGAGGCTGCCCAGGGGCTCCGTCCATATTGGGTGCACATCCAGCCCGAGAACGTCATTGCGGCCTACAGCGCCGTGGTGGACGGCCGGGAGGCGCTGGTTCATGTGCGCATCAAGGAGTGCGTCCGCCGGCGCGAGGGTTTCGGAGAGGTTGAGGTCGAGCGCGTGCGCGTGCTGGACCGGGATGTCACCCTGCAGGCCGACGATGGCTACCCGCTGGCGCTCGGGCCGCCCACGTGGACGCTGTTCGAGGAACGGAAGGACGCGAACACCGGGCAGGAGGTTTGGGTCGAGATCGACGCCGGGATGTTCTCGGTTCCGATCATCCCCATGGTGCCGATCTTCATCGGGCAGCGGGAGGGGTCATCCTTCCGGGTGGTGCCGCCGCTGCGCGACCTGGCTCACATGCAGGTTCACGAGTATCGGCAGGAGGCGAACCTCGAGAATATCGCCATGCTGACGGCCTTTCCGATGCTGGCCGGCAACGGCGTGTCGCCGCCGGTGGACGAAAAGAATGCGGCCATCGTTGTCCCTGTCGGCCCGCGCGCTGTCCTGTTCGCCCCCCCCAATTCCGACGGCTCGCACGGCGAATGGAAGTTCATCGAGCCCAGCGCGGACAGCCTGAACTTCCTCGAGGCGCGGCTGAAGTCCTTCCGGGAAGAGATGCGCGAGCTTGGCATGCAGCCGCTCGCCCGCGCCAACATGACCGTCGTCACCTCGGGGAACATCAGCCGCAAGGCATCGTCTCAGGTGCAGAAATGGGCGCTGCTGTTCGAGGATGGGCTGGACCGAGCCCTGGCGATCACCAGCATGTATCTCGGCATCGAGGATACGACCGGGGCAGAGCTTTACAAGGACTTCGCCATTGAGGCGGAGGAGGGCGCCGAGACTTCGGCCCTGCTGAGCGCCGAAAAGCAGAGCATCCTCTCCAAGAGGGTGGTTGCTGGCGAGTTCAAGCGGCGCGGCATCGTGTCGGACGCCTACGACTATGACGCCGACCAGGCCCAGCTTGCGGAAGAGCAGCAGGGCCTTGAGCCGGAAGCCCAGATCGACCCCGTGACGGGGCAAGAGATCCCGCCGGGCGGCCTCGCCGCCTGATGTGGGTGCCGCATGGCAGGAAGCCGGCGGCGCACCGGGCCGGATGGCCCATGACCGGGCGGATGCCCAGAGGACCACATGAAGCTCAAACTCGATGAAGCCGGGCACGTCGTCGTGGCCGATGGCAAGCCCGTGTACGTTTCTGACGACGGCAAGGAAATCGCTTTCGATGCCGCCGGCACCGCCGACACCATCAAGCGGCTGAATGCCGAAGCCAAGACGCACCGAGAGGGCAAGGAGGCGGCAGAGGGCAAGCTGAAGGCCTTTGACGGCATCGCTGACCCCACCGCTGCGAAGAAAGCCCTGGAGACCGTCCAGAACCTCGATCACAAGAAGCTGGTGGATGCCGGCGAAGTGGACAAGGTCAAGGCTGAAGCCATCAAGGCGGTGGAAGAGCGCTACGCCCCCATCGTTGCCGAGCGCGACAAGCTTCAGGGCGAACTCTACGGCGAGAAGATCGGCGGTTCCTTCGCCCGCTCCAAGTTCATCGCTGACAAGATCACCATCCCATCCGACATGGTGCAGTCCCGCTTCGGACAGAACTTCAAGCTTGAAGAGGGCAAGGTCGTCGCTTACGACGTGTCCGGCAACAAGCTCTATTCCAAGTCCAGCCCCGGAAACCCGGCT